>JAIRKM010000079.1 GCA_031260125.1 Helicobacteraceae bacterium
GAAACCGTCTGGCGGCAGGCAAACAAATACCACGTCCCGCGCATCGTCTATGTCAATAAGATGGATCGCGTGGGAGCGGATTTTTACAAAGTTGAAAAACAGATCGTCGAGCGCCTCAAGGCAAAGCCGCTGGTTATTCAACTGCCCATCGGCGCGGAGGAGAACTTCGCGGGGATCGTCGATCTTGTGAAGATGAAGGCTGTGCTGTGGGACAAAGAGGCGGCAATGGGTTCGGCGTATCGCTTAGAAGAGATTCCCGCCGATCTCAAGGATAAGGCGGCCGAGTATCGCGAGAAGCTACTAGATGCGGTAACGAGCATTGATGATGTCCTGACGGAGAAGTATCTGGAAGGCGTTGAGATCGAGGAGGCAGACATTGCGGCGGCGATCAAAAAGGGATGTAACGAAATGATCTTTATCCCTATGCTCTGCGGCAGCTCGTTCAAAAATAAGGGCGTCCAGACGATGCTTGACGCGGTGGTGGATTATCTACCTTCGCCGACAGAAGTTGCGAATATCAAAGGCGTCGATCCCAAAACCGATACGGAAGTAAGCGTGCCAAACAGCGAAGATCACCCTTTCAGCGCGCTCGCGTTCAAGATTATGACCGACCCGTTTGTAGGGCAGCTTGTCTTCGTGCGCGTTTACAGCGGCAGATTGGAGGCGGGCAGCTACGTCTATAACTCCACAAAGGACAAAAAAGAGCGCGTAGGGCGGCTGGTGAAGCTGCATGCCAATAAGCGCGAGGAGATCAAGGAGCTTTACGCGGGCGACATCGGCGCGATCGTGGGCTTAAAAGATACGCTTACGGGCGACACGCTGTGCGATCCGGACAAGCCGGTGATCTTGGAGCGGATGATCTTTCCGGAGCCGGTGATCAACGTCGCCGTTGAGCCAAAAACCAAAGCCGATCAGGAGAAGATGAGCATCGCGCTCAAAAAACTCGCCGAAGAAGACCCGTCTTTTCGTGTCAGCTCCGACGAGGAGAGCGGACAGACGATTATCGGCGGCATGGGCGAATTGCACCTTGAAATTATCGTCGATCGCATGAAGCGGGAGTTCAAGGTGGAAGCGGAAGTCGGCGAGCCGCAGGTCGCCTACCGAGAAACGATCAAAAAGGTCGTAAATCAAGAACACAAATACGCCAAGCAATCGGGCGGACGCGGTCAGTACGGACACGTATTTTTGAGAATTGAGCCGAACGAAAAGGGTAAGGGCTACGAGTTTATCGATGAAATCAAGGGCGGCGTGATCCCACGGGAGTATATTCCCGCTGTCAATAAAGGGATCGAGGAGACGCTTAAAAACGGCGTGCTGGCAGGCTTTCCGGTGGTGGATGTGAAGGTCGCGGTTTATGATGGCAGCTACCACGAGGTCGACAGTTCCGAAATGGCGTTCAAGCTCGCCGCGTCGATGGCGTTCAAAGAGGGCGCGCGAAAGGCGGGTATCTGCCTACTAGAACCGATGATGAAGGTTGAAGCGGAGATGCCCGAAGAGTATATGGGCGACGTGATCGGCGATCTAAACCGTAGGCGCGGACAGATTCAGGCGATGGACGACGCTTTTGGCGTTAAAAAAGTGCAGGCGCTCGTGCCGCTCTCGGCGATGTTCGGTTATTCAACCGATTTGCGCTCTATGACGCAGGGGCGCGGCACGTACTCTATGGAGTTTGCGCATTACGAAGAGGTGCCAAATAACGTAGCCGACGAGATCATAAAAAAACGTAACGGCTGATCGCCCGCCGCCTCGTGAACTGGGGCGTGCGGATTATGCTCAAGGGAAGGAAAATTTGCGGTGCCATCAGCGGGTAAAAACACCATTTCGCCGATATGGAGCTTGCCGTTTTTGAACCTCTCTCTTGTCTCTTTTGAGCGGCGCGATCCCCTGCTTCAAAATATCACAAGCGGCGTTCGAATGCCGCTTGGCGGTATTAAGATCGGCGAATGAAAACGGCACTCGCCCTCTTAATCTTCGCAATCGCGCTTTTGGCGGATGATGTCAGGCTGTTAGAGGCGCCGGCCGTCTCCGCGGAAGCGGACGAACAGGCGAAAAAGGCGCTTTACTACGGCATTGGCATGCTCAAGGCGAACGATCTTAAAGAAGCGGAGAAATTTATCAATCAGGCGCTGGAGATCGAGCCGGATTATATCGACGCGATTGACTATCTCGGCATCGTTTATCGCAGGAAGGGCGAATATAAAAAAGCGGAAAAAGCATATATCCGATCGATCGAGCTGAACGCGACGAATTTTGTTCCCTTTGTAAACGTTGCGCTGGTTTACAGAGCGCAGAATAAAATGGACAAAGCAATTGAGATGTATAGGAAGGTCATTGAGTTTGAACCGGAAAACGCGGAACCGTATTTCGGACTTGGCGGGATATATTTTGAGCGGAAGGACTACAATCGATCTATAACATTTTTTGATACGGCGGCGGAAAAATATAAGGCGACGAACTCCAATCTCATATACGACGCCTACTACATGCTGGGACTAAATTACTATCATCTGAAAAACTATGGCGAGGCGCTGAAAAATTTTGAATATGTATTAAGCGAATATCCCGAAAACTCTGAGGCAAAGGAGATTGCGGAGGAGATAAAAGAGCTGCTTGAGAATTGACGCCGCGCCTTTGCCGCTCGCAAGGGCAGAAAGAGGGGAGAGAATCGGCAAGGGCGAATAGGCGGCGCGGCAGGCGGACATCAGCCTCTATTTTTCAAATGCCGCCTTGATCGCCTCTTCGATCCTGCCGATCGGAATGGTTTTCAGGCTGTTTTTTACCTCGTCTGGTATCTCGTCCATATCGTTTTCAAAATTCTTCTCCGGTATCAACACCGTTTTCATCTTGGCGCGGTAGGCGGCTATCAGCTTCTCTTTAAGCCCTCCTATTGGCAGAACCCGTCCCGTCAGCGTCAGTTCGCCGGTCATCGCCAAATCGCGCCGCACGGGAAAGCCGCTTAAAATTGAGGAGATCGCCACCGCCATCGCCACGCCCGCGCTCGGCCCGTCCTTTGGAATTCCTCCTTCGGGAACGTGTACATGCACCGAATAGCGGTTGTATATCTCGCTTACTTTAGGCTGCGTCTTTTTTTCCGTCTCTTCGCTTGAGAGCGGAATATCGTCCTTGTTGATCCTGATCTTGCCATCGTCGATCAGCGTCTTTACCACGCTGTAGGCGATTTGCGCCGACTCTTTCATCACGTCGCCAAGACTGCCCGTAAGCGCCAGAGCGCCCTTTGCCTGTATCTTGACAGCTTCAATCTTGAGTACGTCGCCGCCGGCGCTTGTCCACGCCAGACCATTTACCACGCCGACGAGATCTTTCTTTTCCGCCGGTTCGATCTCGTAGATCTTCTTTTCCAGAAACTCCTCAAGATTATCGGCTGTGATAGAAACCGCCTCCGCTTTGCGCTCAAGAAGCACCTTTGCCGACTTGCGCATCACCTTCGCAATTGCGCGGCGCAGATTGCGCACACCCGCCTCTTTTGTGTACTTTTCCGACATTTCGCGGATCGCAGAAGGGGTGATGCGCACCTCCTCTTTTTTCAGCCCGTGCTTTTTCAGCTCCTGCGGGATCAGATAGCGTTTGGCAATTTCAACCTTCTCCTGCGGCGTGTAGCTGCTGATTGCGATCACCTCCATGCGATCGCGAAGCGGCGCGGGAACGGTGCCTAGATCGTTTGCCGTTGCTATAAAGATCACGCGGCTTAGATCGATTGAAAAGTTCAGGTAGTAATCGCGAAAGTGATCGTTTTGCTCCGGATCGAGTATTTCCAACAGAGCCGCCATCGGATCGCCGCGCATGCTACGCCCCACCTTATCGATCTCGTCCAAGACCATCACGGGGTGCATCGACTTGGCGTTGATCAGCCCTTGGACGATCCTGCCCGGCATCGCGCCTATATAGGTTCGGCGGTGTCCGCGCAGCTCGTTGACATCCTCCATGCCGCCGAGCGCGATACGTACCAGCTCCCGCTTGAGCGCTTTGGCGATCGAGTTCGCGAGGCTTGTCTTGCCTACGCCGGGCGGACCCATAAAGCACAGAATCGTCCCTCTGGACTCTCTATCGTCCACGCCGCGCTGCTCTAGCAGCTCCTTGACGGCAAAGTACTCCACGATCCGTTCTTTGGGTTTTTTGAGGCTGAAGTGATCGCTCTCCATTCGCTTCGCGACCGCCTGAACGCTGAGCTTTGCCCTCTTAATTTCTCCAAAGGGCATCTCCAGCACCCACTCAATGTAGGTTTGCAATAGGTTGGAGTCGGCGCTGTCGGGGTGCATTCTACCCAGCCGATCGAGCTGCTTTTTCGTCTCTTTGTAGCCCTCTTCGGGCATAAATGGCTTCTTTGCGTTCAGTTTTTTTTGATACTCCTCGATCTCTTCGTCGCGTTGGTTGTCCTCTCCAAGCTCCCGCCGAATCTGTTTTAACTGCTCTTTGAGAAAGTATTCGCGGTTGTTCTGATCGATCTTTGAATGCACTTTACCGCGTATCTCCCGCTGGAGTTTGGCGTTTTCCGTCTGCACGGCGATCAACTCTAAAAGCCTCATAATCCGCGTTTGCAGATCGGTCTCAATGAAGAGGGAGTACGCCTCGCTGTTTTTGAGCCTCACCGCGCTTGCCACCAGATCGACGATTCTAGCGGGGTCTTGGTTGTCGGCAACCGCCTGTAGAATGTCCGGCGGTATATGCGGGCTTACGTTGATAAGATCGTGCAGGGAGCCGCGCAGACTTTCTAGCATGGCGTCGATATTCTGCTTGTGATACGGCTTTGTCTCAATCTCCTCGACTCGCGCCAGAAGCGCCTTGCTGTTTTCGTCGGCGATTATCTCTTGAATGATCCCTCTGGCAAAACCCTGAAAGAGCGCCTTGATCCGTTTATCGGGCAAAGAGACTCTGCGCATTATCACGCCGATCGTGCCTGCGTCGTAAAATTCCCCTTTACCGCCCCCCTTGGTGGTTACGACAAGTATCGGCGTATTGTTTTCTACCGCTTCATTGACGGAGGCGATATTTTTCGGATCGGCGAGAAAGAGCGGCGAGATCATAAAAGGGTACAAGAAGATGTCGGATTCCACAACGACGGGGATCGTGGCAGGAAAGGGACCGAATTTAGCTAATTCCATCTTTTGCCTACTCAAAGATCCAGCGCAGCCACATCGTTTTAGAGCTTTCGTATCTACCTTCGCTCTTTGGCTTAAACTCGCCTTTTTTCTTGTGGTACGCCGCCGCTTCCTCTTTGCCAAGCCTGCCGTAGAGATCGGCTATGTTCTCGTCCAGCTCGCTTAGGGCAAGGATCGTTTTGGTTCTGATGGTGTCGGCATATACCGCCAGTTGAGAGTCCGCAAAACGCTCGACAAAGAGCGAGCTTTTTGATATGCCGTCGTTTAACAGCTTCTGATCGCGCAGCGGCAGTTTCACCCCTCCATACTCCGCGAGTAGCTTCAAAAAGGCTATGTGATCGTTCTCGACGGAGCTGCCAAACCGCTTGGCGTATTCGTCCAGATAGAAATTTGCCAGCAGATACTCCTCCCTTTTGATGTGCGCCATCGCCATCATAAGCGAAGCCTCTTTCAAAAGCGCCGATCCGATGTGTTCGCTCGCAAGGCCGGAGTAGTGATCGCCTGCTCTGTCTATGTTGTTTCTGCCGATCTCCCATGCCATCTGGCGGTAGGAGTACTCCGCCGTTTGACCTGAGATGTCTGGTTTGGCGCACCCCGAAAACAGCAGAACTCCGGTGAGCGCGGGGAAAATTATTTTGATCATTTGCCGTAATTGTAACATCTGATGTTAAAGTTGTGGTATTATTAGCATAGGTCAACAAAGGACTTAATGATGAAGAAGAACGCTTTTAGCATGATCGAGACGATCGTAACCGTAGTTCTGTTGGGGCTGATTTTCGGAACCATTCCGATCTTAATGAGTACGGCAGTAGAGGTAGAGGAGGATGCGCTGGAGGGTGAGGCTCTCTACCACGCCTCGGCGCTTATGAACCGCATTGTCTCTCTCTCGTATGACAGCAACGTCAGTGACGACATTGTGGGCAACATTGCCGGTTCAGGGTGTGGTAGCACTTTAGATGGCGTTGATGTCCGCCTCGGCACAGCCACCCTTAGACCGGAAAGGTTCAGGCGGTGCGACAACATCACGGTGCCGCTTGGTTTGACGTTGGAAGAGGGTCAGACGGGGATGAACCAGTTTCGCGGCGCCGAGTTCAATATGGCGGAGAGAGGCTTTCGCCTGGAGGTTCAGGTGGGTTATCTTAGCGATAACACGGCGACACCGGGCGGCATTCCTACAACCAGTTGGACGCTCGATCAGAGCGAGACCGCCGGCGTTGGCGGCTCAAACTTTCTGCTTGTTACCATTACCGCGATAAATGTGCAGACGATGAGTGAGATCGGCGTTCTGCACTATGTGGCGTCCAACATAGGAGCTTCGCGATGAGAAGGTCAAAAAGAGGCGGTTTCACCATAATTGAGCTTGTATTCGCGCTGGTGATTATCGCTATTGTGGGGACGGTGAGCGCGGATGTGATTATGCGGGTGTATGAGCAGTACGTCTTCTCCCGCGATTTTGAACGGGGGCAGAACGATACGCGGCGGACGCTGGATATCATAGCGGCGCGGCTTCAATACAGAATCAAAAACAGCGCGGTTGGACGCAGACCCGGCGCCGTCCCCGCGGCGGATAGCATATTGTCGCTCAATCACGAGAATATCGACACGAATTATCCTATACTTGAGTGGGTGGGCATATCATACGAATCGCAGCGCGCCACCGACGCAGACGGAAGGGCGGGCTGGAGCGGCGCGGCGTACAAAACCTCCACTTCGGGGTTTCACCTTGCGCGCAGTAACCTAACTACGGCATGGGCCACTGAAAGTGAGATGATCGGCACGCCTTTGCATGCATGCACAAGCTGGACCGACGGTGATTCCAGTGATTGTTCGGTTTTTGTCTTTGCGGGTAGCGATCTGCGCGGTGATTATTTCGGCGATCAGAATAGCAGTTGGGGCTGGTCGGCTGGCACTGATACTTACAGCTACTTTCGTATCCTTCCAAACGCGGGCGTTTTGGATCAGAACATAACGCTTGCGACCTACGACGCCGGCGGATTGTGGGATAACGTACCTCCTTCCGCGAAAGGCACCGAACGACTGACAAACTACTATATCGCCCGAAGCGCTTACGCTCTGATGATTGAAAAAGCGGCGGTTACGGACGAAAGCGGAGACCTGGTTTTGTACTACGATTACCGCCCGTGGCTTGGAGAGAGATATGATGGTGGCAGAAGAGCCGTTATGCTCAGAGACGTTACGAACTTTCTGTTTAAGGAGCAGGGCAGCGTTGTGCGGCTGGTGCTGTGCGTCCTTCCAAGCGAGATGGTCGCCGGCGTCGCCGATCCCGCCGAGAGGCGTGAATCGCAGTTCTGCCGCGAAAAGGTTGTGCTATGAGAAGGGGATTTTCGCTTGTAACGGGGATTTTTCTGATGGTTGCCATCGCCGCGCTGGCTGTAGCGATACTGTCCCTTGCGGCTACGACATCGGTGCAGAAGAGTCAGGCTTTCCTGCGGGCGCAGGCGGAGCTGCTGGCGCGTAGCGCGACCGAGTACGCGGTGCTGAAAGTTTCGGAGGGAACCATTTTGCCCGATATGACCGATTCTTTCGCCGCGCACAATGCGTACATTCGGGCGGATCCGTTTGATATCAACATAACGGTACGCTTTATCGCCGAGCCGGGGATCAGCGACGACATAAACGGGACGGCTATTGTTGATGTTGTCGTTGAGGCGCCGGATCTGGATATGCCGATTAGATACAACAGAAGGACGGTGCAGGTCCCATGAGAAAAGCTATGACATTTATAGAGTTGATCTCCGTCATAGTGATCGTCGCCATTCTGACGATGATCGCGATGACGATGTTTTCTGAGAACAAGCTGACAGCGGCGGCGGATAAGCTGGTAACGGACATCAAATACACGCAACATCTGGCGGTGATGGAAGATCGGTATACGCCGGGCGATGCGGATTGGGAGAAAAGGCGCTGGCGGATACATCTGGACACGACGGGAGACAAGAGCTATACGATTTTTAAGGTGGACAGTGCCTCCGCTATTTTTACAGCGCCTACTACAATCGACGACATCGCTTCAAATCCGATGACGAACGGGCGGCTAAGCGGCGGTTTCGCGGGCGTCCCCGGTCTAAGCGGCGATCAGATAACCGATGAGATGAAGCTATCCTATCAGGATGCCAACACCATAACTTTCGGCGGAAGCTGCGCGGGCGGACCAAGCAAGATGATCGGGTTTGACGAGATGGGCAGACCGTATGTGTGGGATACCGCCACCCTCGACTTTGAACGGCTTGTGGGCGCATGCACTATAACGCTATCAGCCGAGCACGAATCGCATTGTATCGCCATAGACGGCGAATCGGGTTATACGCATTGGTGCAATGACTGAAGGTGAGAGGACTCCTTGATCGCTACCTGCTTGTAAACCTGTGGGGGAGTTTTTTCCCGCTTTTTGGTTCGCTAGTCTTGATCGCCTCGGTTGTTTCATTCGTGCAGATCGCCTCGTACTCATCGATAATTAAAACCACCCTTTCGGAGATGGCGCTGCTGTACGTTTTTCAACTGCCGGAGATCGTGCTTTATACGCTGCCCGTGTCGTTTTTTGTCGCCGTTATGATCAGTCTCTCCAAACTTTCAAGCGATCTGGAGATGGTGGTGATATTTGGCTTCAAGGTGGGGGTTTTGCGTATTATGCGCCCCTTTATGCTTGTCGCCGTTGTTCTCGCTTTGATCCTCGCGCTGCTTGGCTTTATGGTCAGCGCGAAATCCGATTACCTCAGAAGAGAGATCATATACGCCAAACGCGATGACGCGCAGATCAATATACGCGCCGGCGAATTTGGGCAGCGCTTTGGTGACTGGCTGCTTTTTGTGGGTGAGGAGGGCAGGGAGGATTACAAAGGGATAGCGCTCTATTCGCGCGGCGGCAACGGCGGCGAGCGGTTTATCGTTTCGGACAGGGCGCAGATGCGAAACGACGGTGGACTGCTCACTCTCAACCTCCTCAACGGCAGAAGCTACGACATAAGCGAGGGCTCGATCAGGCAGATCGATTTTGAACGGATGCGCTTCAACGAAAATAGCAGAGTCAGGGAGCTTCAGTACGACGGGATAGCGGCGCATTGGCAGAATCCGGATTATAAGAGAAAACTTATTTGGACGATTTTAAGCGTTATGTTTCTGCCTCTATCAATGCCCGCCGCTATGCTGGGTATCCACCATCCCCGCGTCGTAAAAAACTATACGGGACCGACCGCTCTAGCTCTTAGCGTACTGTTTTTCATACCCGCGCTTCTGGTGGGCAAAAACGGCGGCTTCTGGACGCTGCTTGTTCCGCTGATATGGTTTTTGTTCACCTTTTGGCTGTACAAGACACGGCTAAAACTCTATTAGCAGATTAAATCATACTATTTTTATCTCATTCAATCCTTTGCTATTGCGAGTTCGTTGGCGATCATTAAATAAAAATTTAGCTATTATTCACTTGCAATTTTGTGTCTAAACCCATAAGGAGGTAGCATGCAATCTTCAAGTGCATCGCTTAGTTACGACTACACAGCCGCCAAGCTCTTCACCTATACAATGGTGATCTTCGGCATTATCGGTATGTTGGTCGGCGTGTTGCTTGCGTTCCAGCTTGCCTGGCCCGCGTTCAACTTGAGCGGAGTTCTCGGCGACTTAGGCGAGTTTACCGCTTTTGGACGCCTGCGCCCGCTTCACACGAACGGCATTATTTACGGCTTCACGTTAAGCGGTATTTGGGCTGCCTGGTATTACATTTCCCAGCGCGTCCTAAAAGTATCGTTCAACGAGTTTCCGTTTCTTAAAGCCCTGTCGCTGATTCACTTCTGGTTATACGTAGTGATCTTGGCGCTTGCTGTCGTTACATTGTTCGCTGGCATTACGCAGAACAAGGAATATATTGAGCTGGCATGGCCTATTGACCTGCTGATCGTTGTTCTTTGGGTTATTTGGGGTCTGCACATGTGGGGGACGATCGGAGTTCGCCGCGAAAAGGGTCTCTACATTTCAATGTGGTACTTCATCGCGACATTCCTTGCGATCGCTATGCTCTACATCTTCAACAACCTGCAAATTCCGACCGCGCTGGTCGGCGGTTTTGGATCGCTGTGGCATTCGGTCTCTATGTATTCTGGCTCTAATGACGCGCTGGTTCAGTGGTGGTGGGGGCACAACGCTGTTGCGTTCGTCTTTACATCCGCTGTGATCGCGGTTATGTACTACTTCATGCCCAAAGAGTCGGGACAGCCGGTTTTCTCATACAAACTGTCCCTCTATTCTTTCTGGTCGCTGTTATTTGTCTATCTCTGGGCGGGCGGTCACCATGTGATCTACTCCACAGTGCCGGACTGGATGCAGACGATGGGTTCGGTTTTCTCGGTAGTGTTGATCCTGCCCTCTTGGGGTACTGCGATTAACTTCCTACTGACATTGCGCGGGCAGTGGCAGCAGGTAACGTCCAACCCGATCATCAAGATGCTGATCTTGGCGTCGGTGTTCTATATGTTCTCCACGCTGGAAGGTCCGATTCAATCGATCAAGTCCGTGAACGCCTTGGCGCACTTTACCGACTGGATCGTGGGGCACGTTCACGATGGCGCGCTTGGGTGGGTTGCGTTCAGCATTATGGCCGCGGCTTATCATATGGTTCCCCGTATGTACGGGCGTAAGCTATACAGCGCGAAACTGCTTGATATTCAGTTCTGGATTCAAACAACAGGCATCGTGCTTTACTTCTCTAGTATGTGGATTGCCGGTATCACGCAGGGCTTGATGTGGCGTAGGGTTGACGACTATGGCGTCTTAATGTACAGCTTCATCAGCACCGTTAACGAGCTGCATCTGTATTACGTCATTCGCAGCGTTGGCGGACTCTTGTACCTGATTGGCTTCCTCATCTTCACATGGAACCTGATCAAATCGATGACCAGCGGCGAGAAACTAGAAAAAGAACCGGTTTCGGCTACGCCGATCTCGGCAAACTAAGGAGGGATAGATGTTTCACTGGTTAGAAAAAAATCCGTTCTTTTTTGCGGTGTTCGTATTTGTTACTATCGCGTTCGCGGGTCTGGTGGAAATCCTTCCGGGGTTTGCGCAGGCAGCTCGTCCCGTTGTTGGCAAAGAACCGTACACCATTTTGCAATTGGCGGGCAAGAACATCTACATGAAAGAGAACTGCAACGCCTGCCATTCACAGCTTATTCGTCCGTTCAAGAGCGAGGTTGACCGTTACGGTCCATATTCGCTCAGCGGTGAATACGCTTACGATCGCCCGTTCCTTTGGGGTTCAAAACGCACCGGTCCCGATCTGATGCGTGTCGGCAGAAACCGCACAACCGAGTGGCATGAAGATCACTTCAAAGACCCAGCGGCTATGGTTGCCGGCTCCATAATGCCTCCGTATCCCTGGTTGTACAACAAGACTGCCGATATCGCAACCGCTTATGCGGAAGCCTTGACGGTTAAGACGGTGTTCAAGACCCCGTACACAGACGATCAGGTACCGCCTGGCGATCTCGACCGCGCGAATGCGATTGCCTTGGAAGAAGCGAAGGTGATTGCCGACGATCTGAGAGATCAGAAGCTAAAAGACGCGGTGGCAAACGGTAACATTCCGGAGGTTGTCGCGCTCATAGCATACCTGAACGGCAGGAAGTAGGCGAACGATGGACTATATGGTCATCAAAGGCTATATCTACTTCTTCGTGATGGCGGTTAGCACGGTTTTGCTCGTATGGTACATCGTACATATGTACAGCAATAGGGAACGCAGCAAGCATTACGAAGGTTATTCCAACCTTGTCTTAAACGACACGTTGGACGATACACCTTTTGAGGCAAATAACAGTAAAAAGGATGAGAGATGCAAATTGAATCGCTCTTAGGTTCAAGTAACACGATCAACTGGTTGGGAGGACTCGGTTTCTTCGCTGTGGTAATCATCACAGTGGCGATCGTTGCGCTCTACTTCAAGCAGATCAAAGAACATAAAGGCGGAGGCGCGCGGCTCACCGAAGGCGAATGGGACGGTATCAGAGATTACGACCTCCCGGTGCCGGCGGGCTGGACGCTCAGTTTCGCCCTTCTGCTGATTTGGGCGATATGGTATTGGCTGGTGGGTTATCCGTTGAATGCGTATACGCAGATCGGCGAACTCAACAGCGAAATAAAGGAGTACAACGCTCAGTACGAAAAAACGTGGAGCAACATTGACAGCGAAGGGCTGGTAAAAATGGGCAAATCGGTGTATATCGCCAACTGCTCCCAATGCCACGGGCTGACCAATGACGGCTTGGGCGGTAAGGCGGCGGATCTGCGTAAGTACTCTGGTCCCGAATGGGCGGATGGCGTAGGTGAAATGACCATCGTCGGTTTTGCTCAGGCTGGGGTTAAAGGCGAGATAGGCACAATGCCGTCGTTTGATGAGATAGGTACGTTTACCGAACTGCACTACAAAGCGGTTGCGGCATATCTGGTTCAAGGAGGCGCACAATGAGTAAGGATAGTGCTTACAGCGGCAGCGGCTACTTTGCCCTCAACGGTATTACGGGAATGCTGATCGCGGTCGTTCTGCTTCTTAGCATCGTTGGTGTGCTGACTACGCTCGGACTGCTGACGCAGCAAAGCATGGCGGACAAACCGTATGTCGTTGCTGGCGAGGCGGTAGCCGATCCTGTGAGTGTTGGGGATAGCTACAAGAATCTTCAGGAACTGGAATTCAACGTAGTTCCTTCAGCTGTAAAAGTTAAGTAGGAGGACAGATATGGAAAAAATACTTGTTTTACTGATGATCGCGCTCGCGGTCATCTCTGTTTGGTCCGTAACTACCGGCGGCGCCGTCTTTATCGGCTGAACGTGTGCGGAGGGGGTGTCCTCTCCCTTCGCGCCTATATCTTCACACATAAAGAAGAGCGATGAGTAGATTTTTTTTGCCATTTTTATTGGCAGTCTTTCTTTTTGCCGAAAATCTGGATAACAACGTCACTGATACAAGCAAATTAACGGGAGAATTCGTGCTTCGCAACGACAATGTCGTTCTCGGTAAAGCGGTTGCTAAAATTGAAGAGATGAGCCGCGAACTCAAGCAGGAAACGGGCATAGGGGTTTATCTATCGGCGATCGATAAGCTGGAGAATAACGAGACAATTGCGGTTTATGCCAAACGGATTGCGGGCGATCTCGCGCCGCCGTTCGTATTGGTCGCCATCGGCAGAATCGACAGGCAGATCGATCTTGTCGTGTCCGAGGAACTATCCGGGCGGATCGATATAGACGAGGCGCTGGACGACTACATTATTCCGCTCTTTGTCGAGATCAGGAAGGATATCACCCTACAGCAGCAGCTCAGCGCCGGTTTGCTTAACGGCATTGCGTTTATCGTCGATACTCTTGCCGAACAAGACGGCATCGTGCTGAAAAGCTCGATCGGAAGCGGAAGCAAAAACTTCTACGACGGCTTGATGTGGGTTGTCAGGATTATGCTGGCTCTAACCGTGCTCGGTTTCGCGCTTGTATGGTACAGAAACAGAAAGGGCGGACAATGAGTGGCAAGTCAAAAGTCCCGTACGTTATCACCGCCGTGCTGTTGTTTATGCTCGTCGCCCTTATGACGCTGCTGTTGCTTTCCCGCTACGTTTTCCCCGTCAACGTGGAGACGCAGTTTATGCAGACATATCAGGACGTGGACAAGAACTACGATTCAATTGTGAAAGATCAGGAGCTTTTCTTTGCCAGCTACGCGGCGGAGATCGTTACAAACCGCCACTCGCCGGAACAGATCGAAGTTCCGCATATCACAAGCGGTGTTCAGCGCCTCGATCACGCCTTTACGCTTGGCAACAATCGCTTTGCGGTTACGTTAAGCGATCAAAGCGGCTTGGAGGTTGAGGACGCCAACGTTATGGCGCAGGTGAGCAGAATGGGCGCAAGCGACCTTGAAATAGCGCTCGCTCTTGCCTACAACAAGTCAGAGAGGCGTTATGAGACGCCGATATTCGTCATTGAAAACGAGAGTCGGTATAAGATCACAGTATCCATAAGCGCGCCGGATGGCAAAAGAGCGTACCTAGAAAAAATCGTTTATGGAAGATAGGCGCACTCTTTTTGTAGTGCCCACTTCCCGCGCCCGTCGAACATCTCTCGCGAAACTTGATAACGCCATTGTCAAAATACTCACGATCGGCGAGTTGGAATCCAGAGCGGCTGTTATGCCGGAGCGCGCGCTGTGCGATCGGATAACGCGGATCGTTATGCTAAAAAAGGCGTGCGCCGACGTAAAGCGAAGCACGCGGCTTGGCGTAAGCGGGGATTTTCTCGCCTTTTTGGATCACGCCGATTTTTTTCTTGACTTCTTTGACGAACTGAGCCTTGAAGGGGTGGAGCCGGAAGAGCTTTTAAGAGGCGATACGTACGCGGAGTACGACGATCATATCGCCATCTTAAAAGAGCTTAGGGATCGCTATTATGCGCTGCTGACCGAAAGAAATCTTGCCGATCTCTCTATGCTGGCGAGGGATTACGCGCTGAATCTCGGCTGGCTTGGCGAGTTTGATCGGGCTGAAATCGCAATTGAAGGGGCGCTTTCAAACTTTGAGCGAAAGCTGCTAGATAGCATAAGTCAAGCCGTGCCGACGACGCTGAAGTTCACGCTCAGCCCCTTTGACTGCAAGCTAAGCGCCGCTTTTGGCGATCTTCCCCTTGCCAGCGAGGTGGATTACGATCTCACGCGCCGCGCGATCACCGCGCAAAGGGCGATAGCGTTTGCCCCTGAATTTCGCCTGCTGAGCGCAGAGACACGGGCAAAACAGGCGCTGATCGTCATATCCGAGGTTTTCGCGCTTATCGATCGCGGCGTCGATCCGAACGAAATCGCCGTTGTGCTACCGGATGAGAGCTTTGCGGCATATCTGCGCCGCTTTGATCGCTGGAGGGTTTTCAACTACGCCTTTGGGTTTAGATTTGAAGAGAGCGCCTTCTATAGAAGCCTGCTCATACTAAGCCGCCGCGAGGAGTCGTTTGCCCTTTCTCTCGCCTTTAAGCGAGAATGCGCCCAAAATGGGCTACTCGCCGAGATAGCAGAACGTCTTGAAGAATCGGGCGGCGGGATTCTTGAGACGCTCCTGCCGCTGGCGGAGGAGAAAGAAAAGCACTTGGCGGCGGAGGCGCTTGCGGAGTTAAAACCGATCATAGACGAAGGAATAAGCGCGAAAGAGGCGCTCAAACTCTATCTAAACGCACTCAAAGAGAAGAGCTTTGACGACGCTAGCGGCGGCAAGGTTACCGTTTTGGGAGTGCTAGAAACCCGCGCTATCAGTTTTGAGGCGGTCATCGTGCCGGACTTTAACGAGGAGTTTCTGCCCAAAAAAAGCAGCAAAGACCTTTTTCTGGACACGACGGTGCGCGAGAGAGCTTCGCTTCCCACCCGCTTTGACCGCGCCGATCTCCAGCGATCTTTTTTCTGGCGGCTCTTTGCCCGCTCCAAACATAGGACGATCGTATGCGCCGTCAACGACGATTCGCGCCCTAGCAGTTTTATCGCAGAACTTGGCATAGAGGACGAGCCGATCAGGATCGAGATTGACGTGGCGCCGTTTTTCGCGCCTCCAAAGCGGACGCGTCCGCAGCCGCTCATCGATCACCATGCCGATCTGACCGCGATCGCGTTAAGCGCGCACTCCCTTGCTTGCTTCCTCCTGTGCGAAAGGCAGTTTTATTACCGCTACGCGGCGCGCTTGAGAGAGGACGATCTCTTTCTGCCAAAGCCGCCCGCCATGGAGATCGGCACGAAACTTCACCTCGCGCTTGCCGCGATCGCCGCGGAGGAGCCGCGTATCTTTGGCAATAAGACGGCGCTCAAAGAGCGGATCATCGCCCGCATGTCGCGGCATAGCGCGCGCGAGGAGTTTGAGATTCGGCTGTGGGAGAGGCGGCTGGATAAGTTTTGCGCGAACGAGGAGAGACGCTTTAACGAAGGTTGGAGAATAGCGGCGATCGAGGAGAAGCGGACGAAGACGATAAATGGAGTGGAGCTTACCGGACGTATCGATCGCGTCGATCAGCGCGGCGGCGAGACGATCGTGCTGGACTATAAAAGCGGCAGCCAAAAACCCAACGCGATGCAGCTTGAAATATACCGCGTGCTGCTCTGTGAATACGAAAACGTCGCAGCCGCCTATTACTATCTGCGCGATGGCAGGCTGGAGCCGATCGAGGGTGATCGCCGCGAGGAGCTTTACGGACATATAGAAAAGTACAAAGAGCCTTACCACGAATTTGCTCAATGCGAAAGGCTAACGCCGTGCGGCAGATGCGAGTTTCAAATTTTGTGCGGACGGAAGTGATGGGCGGGTTTGAACCGTATCTGGCGTGCGAGGCGAGCGCGGGCAGCGGAAAGACCTATCAGCTCAGCCTTCGCTACGCCGCGCTACTTTTTATGGGTGCGCGGCCGGAAAAAATCCTGTGCCTGACATTTACTAGAAAGAGCGCCAACGAAATGCAGCAGCGCATCCAGAAGCTGCTGAAAAATCACGGCGACGAGATGGAGACGCTCGCGCTGTGGCTGGGAGTGAGCGCGGACGATCTGCGTAAGGAGGCAAGCGGCGTATATAGGCGCTTTTTGCGCTCTCATACGCAGATTATGACGATCGACGCTTTTTTTAACCGCATACTCCGTCAATTCGCGCTGTACTGCGGTCTTTCTCCTAGATTTGAGATAAGAGGCGAAAGAGACCTCGTTGAAAAGATGCTAAGGGGCATGGATACGGACAATCTAGCGCGCCTCGCTTTTGAGTGCGACAAAAACGCCGAGCAGATTTTCTCCATTTTCTCCCTGTTTTTTGATCTGGGGATTGCCTTCAATTCGTCCAAAAGCGCCGGTTTCCGCGAGGTTATGAGGGCGAAAGAGGAGGCGGAGGCAATCTTTACCGAGTTAGCGGACTTGATAAGAAGCTCCCCTCTCGCAAGTGAGTACGCGCTAAAAGCACTCAGCGGCAATACGCTAGAAGGGGCGCTTAAATCTACGTGGATTGAAAAGGAGAGATTGAGCGACTACCGGTACTTCGCCAAGATCACCACCCCCCAAATGGACGCACTCTTCTTGCGGCTGAAAGAGGCTTTGCGGAGGTACTTTTTGCTGCGCGAGAGCAACGCCCTTGATCTGTTTGCGCGGGCGTACGGGCAGTTTGAGGCGGAATTGACAGCGCTGCTAAAAAGAAGCGGGGCGCTTAGTTTCGCGCAGGTAACGCATTTTGTCTATAAACTTTTAAGCGGCGCGATAGACGGCGATTTTTTCTACTTCCGCCTCGATGGACGGATAGAGCATCTGCTGATTGACGAGTTTCAGGACACGTCGCTGACGCAATTTAGCATTCTTTGCCCGATCGTGGAGGAATTTACGGCGGGTGAAGGGGCGGCGCGGTTGAAATCTTTTTTTTATGTCGGCGATCAGAAGCAGTCGATCTACCGCTTTCGCGGCGGTAATCCGCATCTGTTTGAGTTTGTGCGAAACCGCTACGCCAACATCAAGGTTCAGACGCTTGAAACCAACTACCGATCTCTCGCCGAGCCTGTAAACTTTGTCAACCGCGTTTTTGAGAGCAGGTTTGATGGCTTTACGGCACAGAAGCCGCACAGGGAGGCAAGGGGCTACGTGCGCGTGTCAAGCGCCGATGATCCGGTTGAAGATGTGGTTGATTTTGTAAGAGAGCTGCTTGCCAGAGGCGCCGCGCCTAACGATATCGCCGTGCTTGTCTGGAGAAACAACGACGTTGAAACGGTCGCTAGTGCGATCAGGGAAGAGATTAAGGACGCGGAAGTGGAGACCGAAACGACGCGGTTGATCGTATCGACCCCATCTGTTAAGGCGGTGATCGAAGCGGCAAAATATCTGTACTGTGAGGAAAAATCGCTCTACGCCGCAAATCTGCTGGCTCTTACCGCGATCGATCCGTCTGTTTTGAACGATCTGCCCGTTACGCTCGCGCCGCTTGATCTCTGCTATGAGATCGCCAACCGGCTTCACCTTTTTGAGAGCGGCGGCAGCGATCTCCTGAAGTTTCTGGAGTGGACATCCGAAATCTGCGCGATCGAGGAGCTGATCTGCGCCGAAACGGAAGAACGAGCTGTCAAGGGTGCGCAGGAGGGTATATGCGTGATGACGGTGCATAAGTCCAAAGGGCTGGAATTTACGCATACGATCGTATGCGACAAGCTCGGTCGCGCGGGGGGTGGCGGTGAGAATCTCATACTAGATTACGACGGCGTGGCGCTGAAAAAAATCTACTGGCGCGAATCCCGCCGCGAATTTGCCGATCGGGAGTACGGCGAGGCGCTAGAGCGGCAGAAAAGAGAGCGGTCGCTTGACGATCTCAACGCCCTCTACGTCGCCTTTACGCGCGCGAAGGATTCGCTGTTTATCGCGCAAAAGAGCAAAGGTTCGTTCTTTGAGCCGCTTTCACTGACAGTCGGCGAGCATGGCGAGTTTCCAACCGGCGCGGCAAAACGCCCCGCCTTTGCCCCGCCATTGATCAAAACGCGCCCGCGCGAGATTGGCGCACAGGAGAAGCCGCCCGCCGTTAAAACGCAAAGCAGCGCGGCGGCGAACTTTGGTCTGGCGTTTCACTTTACGCTTGAGACGATGGAGGCGTTTGACGAGAAGAGCCTCGCTATCGCGATTGCCGGCGCACGCAACCGTTTTGGACTACAGGCGCCGGTTGATGAGGTAAAGGAGCGGATAGAAAGCCTGCTGCGCTGCGGCGAGTTTATCTCACTTGTTTCAAATGCGCGCACGAGCAAAGAGGCGACCGTCGTGTATAAGGGCGAGATCAAGCGGCTCGATCTGCTTTTAGAAACCGGCGAAGGGTATGTCGTGATCGACTACAAAACGGGCGGCAGGCACAGCGCGCATATTTTGCAGGTGAAGCAATACTGCGCGGCTATAGAGGCGATCACAAAGAAAAAAACCACCGGATATATTGTGTACGTCAGCGGTGAGGCAGCGCTGGTAAAAGCGGCTGGTTAGTCCGCGTCAAAGATGGTGAATAGGCGTTTGGCGCAGCTTTAAGCAAAAGTTTTATACAATTCATTACTGATATTAGTAATCAATATCACAGCAATACTATCATGCAAGGAGTTGTGATGAAAAGATGTTTCCTTTTGCTTGCCTCGTTTGTGTCGCTCGTCTTTTCGGCGGCGGATCCGGAGTGGATCGCGGCTAAAGACGGAGTTTTAAGCGATCTAAACGCGGCGTATGATTCTTACGTCGCAAAGGACGCGCAAGCCGCCAAAAGCAAGATCGACGGCGCGTTTGAGCGACTGCCCGAAAAATACCGCGAAGAGATGGAGCGGCATTTCGACGACTTTCATTACATTATTGACAACGACGAAAGCCCCGATAACGCGAAAACGCAGATCGGCGCGATTACGTCGATAATCGCTATCGTCAGCGGCGAGGTGGTCAAGGAAGAGCGTAAAAAATTCGCCAATTGGAAGGCGATCATCTCCGAGATGGAATCGGTCTTAAACTCCGCTTACAGCGCCTATGAGAAGAATGACGCGGAGCGGGCAAAAGAGCTGATCAACGATGCCTATTTTGGATATTATGAAAAATACGGCGTTGAGCGCGCAACGCTCTCTAGTATCTCAGGCAAACGCGCAAGCACCGTCGAATACCAGTTCGTCCTTATCAAAAACGCGATCAAAGCCGCGAATGACGCCGAAGTAAAAAAACTGACCGATCAGTTGATCGTGTGGCTTAATGAGGACGCGGCGGCGCTTGACGATCGTGAGATAAGCGGCTTTAGCTCGTTCTTCCTAGCGCTGATGATCATGCTGCGCGAGGGTGTTGAGGCGATCTTGGTGATAGCCGCGATTATCGCCTATCTTGTCCGATCGGGCAACGCGCGCTATACCAGAGAGGTTTACATCGGCTCGATTCTGGCGCTGCTGGCAAGCGCGGTGATGGCGTATATTATCAGCGTGATCCTATCAAGCGAAGGCGGCGCTCCTCAGGAGATTGTAGAGGGAGCCGCGATGCTTACGGCGGTCGTCGTGCTGTTCTTTGTAAGCAATTGGATGATCTCCAAATCTAGCGAAGAGGCGTGGAAGGGCTATATCGAAGGCAAGGTGAAAAGCGCCATAGGCAGGGGAAGCATTTTTGCCCTCACAGCGGCGGCGTTTCTGGCGGTTTTCAGAGAAGGCGCGGAGACGATACTGTTCTTTCAGGCGCTGTTTATTGAAGCCGAAGGGTACGCCGATATGGTCTGGCTCGGCTTTGGCGCGGGCTGCGTATCTCTTGTGTTCGTATTTGCGGCGATCAGATACGGCTCGCTTAAACTCCCGCTAAGATCGTTCTTTATCGGTACGAGCGTGTTGATGTACATTCTTTGCGTAGCCTTTGCGGGCGGCGGCGTTAAAGAGTTGCAGGAGGCGGACGTAGTGGGTGTTACGAGCCTTCCTTTTGTGCCTACGGTTGACATTCTGGGCATCTATCCGACGCTGGAGACGCTCGTTCCGCAGATCGCGCTTTTGGCGTTGGCGGTCTTCTCGTTTTTATACTATTCAAGAAAGGC
>JAIRKM010000085.1 GCA_031260125.1 Helicobacteraceae bacterium
AGCGTGGCGGTCCGGACGGGGCTCGAACCCGCGACCTCCGCCGTGACAGGGCGGCATTCTAACCGACTGAACTACCGGACCACGCAATAAAAATGGTGGTCGCTACTGGGCTCGAACCAATGACATCCACCTTGTAAGGGTGGCGCTCTACCAACTGAGCTAAGCGACCTATCGCTTGTGGCGTCCCCAAAAGGATTTGAACCTCTGTTACCGCCTCGAAAAAGACGGGGTCCTTGGCCGCTAGACGATGGGGACCATCAGGGAACTACCAAACACACAACAATATGACCCGTGTTGGACTCGGACCAACGACCCTCTCATTAAAAGTGAGATGCTCTGCCAACTGAGCTAACGAGTCACAAATTTGTGAGGCGACATAGTACTAAATTTAATATTAAAGTCAATACTCGCGCCCAAAAACTCGCGCCCAAAATTCACCCGCACATCTCGGCGTACCCGCTCTCCGGATGAATGCAGATTGAAGCCGATCCCTCCTTCGCGTGCGTGAAGGTTATGCGGCAGACATCGGTTATCCTTGTTCTTTTGATATCGGGACCGACTGAGGTATGGTTGTACGGTCTGCCCATCGCGTCAAAGGCTATTGTTGACGTGCAGCCTCGGAGACTGACGGCTGTGATATGCCAATGCCGCGTAAGCGCCAGTTCCGGCATCCCATCGACGGTTTTGATCTTGTCGCCAAACCCGCCCGACATCAACCTCCCCGTCTGCGGATCCTTGGCGCATTCGCTTGCTTTGGGAGAGATGTTTGGATCGGACTCGCTATCCAGAAAGATCGAATACGTCCAGCCATTGCCATACTCCGCCTTGCCTTGATTGCTGAACCGTATCAGCCATCTGCGATATATCCAGTTTTGATCGGAGCTGTCGTACGGATCGCTCATAACCGCCAGATGCTGCGTGTAGCGAATATGGCTAAGCGTCTGATCGATCGCCAGGTACAGCTCGCTGTTCTCCGTAAAGCGGGAAACGGCAATAGAAGAAAGAATCGCGACAATAACTACTACCGCCACAATCTCTATAAACGTGAAAGCGCCCCGTAACATTACGTCTGTCCTCCATCACGCACAGAATTACAAAATTGGGCAATTTTACAAGATTATTATGAAGCTGAATTATACTTTATGCTTATTTTTGCGGCTGTTCCCATAAAAAAGCAACTTCACGATCGTGCGGTGCTTGACGCATGTTGCTAGAAAAGTTTTGATATAGTTTCGCATTTGACAAAGGAGATTTTATGAGATACAAAGTCGTCATATATCAAGAAGACGCGTTAAGCACGCTGTTGCTAGGAGCGGCAAAGGTCGATCCCGTTAAATTCAGCGCGTTTCTCAATAAAAACGCCGAAGATGGGTGGCGCGTCGTAACTATGGAAAAAGACCTGCGCCGAATGCTGCTTTTTTGGACAAGAGAGGCTTATGTGGTCATAATGGAGAAAGAGGAGAAGTGAAAACGCTGAAAATGCTCTCTATCGCCGTTCCACTGGCGACACTGATCGCATGGGGACTGCTGGCGCTGGCGCAGTTATGGGTGGAAGTTGTATCTGAGGACGCGTTCGTAAAGATTACGATCTCCGCGGCGATTGTGATCGTTGTCAGCGTGATTACGGCGATCTCCGTTCGCGGTTACGTTGAAAACAGCGAGTTAAAAAAGCAGGGATATTTGGACGACTAAGCCTTCAATCTGCAAATCCGCCGGCACGCTAACCGCATCGCGAAAGCCGCGCGGACTCGCCGCTGACGTACGAAAAGATGGCGCTTGGACGCAAAAACGCTTTAGATTCGGTGTCTGATAAAGCGAATTTATCGTATGCTTCGCTCATATCTATAACATCAAAGGATAGCAATGTCGCCTTTTAGCGTTTTTCTGGGTTGCGTAGCGGTGGTGATTGTATTGGCGATTCTAAAAGGAATCGTAATCGTTTCGCAAGCTCAAATACAAATTGTGGAACGGATGGGGAAGTTTAACTGCGCTTTGACTGCCGGTTTTCACCTGATCATTCCGTTTATCGATCGGATAGCGGTTATTTTGAGTACCAAAGAGCATATTATCAACATTCCGCGCCAGCCTGTAATCACGCGGGACAATGTAACGATTCAGATCGATGGGATCGTTTTTGTCGCGGTAGTTGACGCATACAAAACAGCCTATAACGTTACTAACTATCAGCTTGCCGTGTCCAATCTCGCGCTTACGACCCTAAGAAGCGAAATCGGCGCTATGACGTTGGACGAAATCCTTTCCAACAGAGAGCATATCAACTCCCGTATTCTGATCATACTAGATCAGGCGGGCGCAAACTGGGGAACGAAGGTAACGCGCATTGAGATCAGCGATATCGCCGTGCCGACGGAAATTCAAGAGGCGATGAGCATGCAGATGAAAGCCGAACGCGAAAAGCGCGCAATCGAGCTTAACGCGCTGGCCAACAAAGAGGCGGTAATCCGTCAGAGCGAGGCATACAAGGCGGAGCAATTCCTAAAAGCCGAGGCGATCGAAAGAATGGCAGATGCGCAGGCGTTTCAGATCAAAGCTGTGGCAAAGGCGCAGCAAGAGGCGATCGAGGCTATCGCCACAGCGATCGGCAAGAACTCGCAATCGGCGGAATATCTGCTGGCGAAGGATCGGATCGCGGCGTTTAACGAACTCGCCAAAAACCCAAGCAAAGACAAAATTGTCGTGCCTTACGAGGCGGTCGATCTAATAGGTTCTCTGACGATTTTGGGCGACGCGCTCGCTTCGGCGAAAAAGGCGTAGAGAAATGTTTGCCGCTATTGCGGGCGCTATCCTGATAGCGCTCGAGTTGGCAACCGGCGGTTTCTTCCTATTGTGGTATGGAATTGGGCTTTTGATCAGCGGTTCAATTGGCTGGGCAATTGGAAACAACGATTGGGTCTGGCATACAGTGATTGGATTGTCGATCGGGCTGGTTTTGATGATCCTTTTTAGAAGACGTTTTGTACACAAGAACAAGCACGAACCAAAGGACGAGTTTCTACTTGAGGAGGGGACGGGAGAGATCACCGAAAACGATATGGTGAACTTCAGAGGCACGCTTTGGCAATATGAGAGCAACGATTCAAACGCGCAGTTTTCCGTGGGTGAAAAGGTACGCGTATTTCCCGCCAAAGGCAACGTTGTAACGATAGGAAAACT
>JAIRKM010000008.1 GCA_031260125.1 Helicobacteraceae bacterium
CCCGCACGATCAACGCGTAAAACAGCCCCTTACAGCAAGCGTTGATCTTGCGAACGCCCAAACGTTGAAATTACGCACAAGCTAATAGTCAAGCAAGAATGTATAGTAGTAAGTGTCGCTAGAGGCCTTATAAACAACAGATACCTGCCTCCAGCCCCTATAGAAAATTTCTCTATACTCCGTAGGTCCATCAAGATTCTGCCACTTGAATTCTTTGTCGCCTTCGCATTTAAGCATGTCCGACGCTTTTGGCGGCGTCTTGGCAATGGTGCAGACCGCAACCCCTACTCCCGCCGATAACGAAGCGGCAAATGCCAGCAAAAGAACCAATTTGCGCATTTAGAAGCCTTATATTTAAGATGAAAAATTATACTTTCGCTTGTCTAAAATACGCGCGCAAAAATGGGCAATACGATCAAAGAGAACCAGCGGACGCAACAGCAGCGCCAAAACCGTTTTGCGCGGGCTTCCTTTCGTCTGCTCGTCAAAGGTCTCTTTGCTCAATTTAGGAAAGGTGTGTTAGTCTCCTAAGCTCAATTCGGCTAGACTAAATCGTGGTTAGAGCCAAAAAGCGCTTTGGTCAGCATTTTTTGATCGACAAAAGCTATATCAGCAAAATCGTTGAAGCGATGCCCGCAGCCAAATATCGGCTGGTTGAGATCGGGTCTGGCTTGGGTGATTTGACAGAGGAGATTCTCACAAAGAGAGATCTGATCGCCATAGAGGTAGATAGGGATCTGATCGCGTCGCTTGAGGCGCGGTTTGTGGGCGAAATCGCCAGCAAAAGGCTGAAGCTAATCTGTGCGGACGCGCTTTTATTGTGGCAAGAAGGGGGGTTGAGCGAGGTCGCGTACGATCTTGTCGGCAACCTGCCTTACTATATAGCCACGGAAATCATCCTGCGCGCGCTTGCCGACCCGCATTGCAAGAGCTTGACGGTAATGACGCAAGTAGAAGTGGCGCGAAAATGGACAGCGGAAAAAGGCAGCGCCCTCTCGCTGCTTGCGCGTTCTGTAGGAGAGGCGCAGTTTTGTTTTGAGGTTCCGCCGGAGGCGTTTGAGCCAAAACCGAAAGTCTTTTCGGCGGTATTGAGGATAGTTAAGAGCGCGGAGTGCTTCGATCTGGAGTTTTCCCGCTTTTTACGCGGCGCATTCGCGCAACCGCGCAAGACGCTGCTTGGCAATCTGCGCAGGCGGTACGAAAAAACGGCTATTGAGGATGCGTTCAGGCACTGCCAGATCGCGCCGGCGGCGAGAGCGCACGAGCTGACGCTAGAGCAGTTTATGCGGTTAAAAAATATGTTGTAAGGAACAAAATGGATGAAATAAACACAGAAGCGCCCCCCAAAGATGGGGCGCAAGATGGCGGCAAACGCTGGAGAAACAAGAGAACGCCGCGGGGCGGCAAACGTATGGGCGAAGTAAAAGAAGCGCCCAAAAACCGCGATCACAGCGAGAATCGCGTGGGCGATCCGTTTTCAGGCGGCGTGAACAGAAACGGCGAAGGCTGGTTTGGGCGAATGAGAGACGCCATAACAGCAAACAAAAAAAGCCACGAGGAGCGGCTTGGCTGTTATATGAACTTCGGCAGCAAAGAAAAATCGATCCGCTTTGCGCCGCTGGGAGGTCTCGATCAGATCGGCGGGAATATCGCGGTATTTGAAACCGAAAAAAGCGCGATTATCGTCGATGTTGGGATGAGCTTCCCCACACCTGAGATGCACGGCGTCGATATTTTGATTCCGGATTTTAGCTACCTGCACGCGATCAAGGACAAGATCGCCGGCATTGTGATCACGCACGCGCACGAAGATCACATCGGGGCGGTACCCTACTTGTTCAAGGAACTTCAAGCGCCGCTTTACGGCACGCCGCTGCCGCTCGCGATGATCGGCAGTAAGTTTGACGAGCATAAGATCATCGCCCACAAGAATTTCTTTCGTTTCGTAGAGAAGCGCAAGCCGGTAAAGATAGGCGATTTTGAGGTGGAGTGGATACATATGACCCACTCGGTGATCGACGCCTGCTCGCTGGCGATTACGACAGAGGCGGGGACGGTGATCCACACCGGCGATTTTAAGCTGGACAACAGCCCGATCGACGGCTTTCCTCCCGACTACCACCGTTTGGCGTATTACGGCGAGCGCGGCGTTTTGGCGCTTTTCAGCGATTCGACCAACAGCTTCAATCTCGGCATGACCAAAAGCGAATCGATCGTGGGCAAAACTTTTGACGATCTGTTTTCAAAAGCCAAAGGGCGCGTGATTATGAGTACTTTTAGCTCCAATTCGCACCGCATTGCGCAGGCGATCGACAGCGCCCGTAAGTTTGGGCGCAAAGTGGCGGTGATTGGGCGATCGATGGAAAAGAATCTCAGTCTGGCGATGGAATTGGAGTACGTGAAGTTTGATCAGAAGATATTTATCGACGCGCACGAAGTCGCAAAGATGCCCGACAGCGAAGTTCTGGTGATCACGACAGGCTCGCAGGGCGAAAATCAGGCGGCGCTTTTCAGAATGAGCATCAACGAACACCGCCATATCCACATCAAACCGACAGACACGATCGTCATCAGCGCCAAGGCGATACCGGGCAACGAGGCAAGCATATCGACGGTCGTCAATCAGATCGCCAAGTCGGGCGCAACGATCGCCTATCAGGAGTTCAGCGAGATTCACGTCAGCGGGCATGCCGCGCAGGAAGAACAGAAGATGATGATCCGCCTTATAAAGCCGCGCTTTTTTATCCCCGTTCACGGCGAATGCCAGCATCTGCTAAAGCATAAAGAGACGGCGATTAGCTGCGGCATTC
The DNA here is from genome assembly GCA_031260125.1 of Helicobacteraceae bacterium. Taxonomy (GTDB): domain Bacteria; phylum Campylobacterota; class Campylobacteria; order Campylobacterales; family SZUA-545; genus JAIRKM01. Next base: position 2,811 of record JAIRKM010000008.1, read on the forward strand.
CGGAGCGAAACATCGCGGTGATCGAAGACGGCGAGCAGATCGATATATCGGCGCAGGGCATTCGCAAGATACGCGGCGTCCGGTGCGGGAAAACCTTTATAGACAATCAGATCAACCGCGAAGTGGAAAGCGACGTTGTTTATGACCGTCAGAACCTCGCCAAAGAGGGAATTATTGTATTGATTATGCAGATCGACAAGAAGGAGCAGAAGCTTAGCACGAAGCCAAGCGTGATGAGCTACGGACTGGTGGCGCAGAAGCGCGAGAGGGCGTTTAACAAGGAGCTTGAGGGGGTGCTGGACAGCTTTGTACGCGGCATCAGACCTGAAGAGTACGGCAATATGAAGATGATTGAAAACAACCTTAGGCAGGCGATGAAAAAGCATATTTTCCGATCGCTCAAACGCTACCCGATCATAGTGCCGAACATCTTTGTGCAGTAGAGGCGCGTCAAAACGGAGGCTCTGTAAAAGAGGCGCGTTTTATAGCAAATTGCAATTTAGCAAGCTAACAAAGGGCAAGTGTAATTTTTGTCAAAAGGAGCTACGATGAAAAAGGTTCTTTACGCCGCTTTCGCTTGCGTTATGCTTCTAACGGTTTGCGCCGCGCCCGCCGCTAACGCCGAAGCCGAGCAAGCGTTTTCGCGCGGAACGCAAGCCTACGATCGCGGTGATTACACGCAGGCGATCGCGGACTATACGCAGGCGATCAAGCTCGATCCGAATTACGCGAGCGCTTATGTTAATCGCGGATCCGTTTACGCCAATTTAGACGACTACAACAAAGCGATCGCCGATTATACGCAAGCGATCAAACTCGATCCGAACTATGCGAACGCTTATGTCAATCGCGGACGCACTTACTATAGGTTAGGCAATACAAGCAAAGCGATCACCGATTACAGCCAAGCGATCAAGCTCGATCCGAATAATGCGAT
>JAIRKM010000037.1 GCA_031260125.1 Helicobacteraceae bacterium
TTTCGATCGTCAAATAAAAATATGCAAAAGATCACGTTAAAGCCCGATCGCCTCAAAGACGAGATAGAAGCGCTGTTAGACGCGGGGCAAAAGCGGTTGATCGCGGTGTTTGGCGAGCATCCAAAAAGCGACGCGGAATATATCGCTCAAAGCGTTAAGACAATCTATTCCGTCAAAAAAGACAAAGGCGAAATAAGACGGGTAAATATCAACGCCGCGCCTATGTTTGAAGATGAATACAAGCTGATAAAAGGCGAGGGCATAGGCACATATCAAGTTTTTCAGGAAACCTATCACAAAGCGACCTACGAAAAGGTTCACCCAAAAGGCACGATCAAAGGCGAATATAAGTGGCGTTTATTCGCTTTACACAGAGCTTTGAAAGCTGGGCTTGACGACGTTGCGATCGGCGCTCTCTTTGGGTTATACGATTGGCGTTATGAAGTATTGGCAATGCTTTATCACGCTATGGATTTAGAGCGAGTATTTGGCGTTGGTCCTCACACGATGTCCTTTCCGCGCATTAAATTAACGTCCAATAGCGAAGGTTTTCACTCTCCCTACGCGGTAAGCGATAAAGAGATAGTAAAGATCGCCGCCATTATTCGCCTTATGTGTCCTTTTACGGGGACGATTCTAACGGCAAGGGAAGATCCGATCGTTAGAGACGAAATACTGCAAAGATGCGGCGTATCCCAAACCGACGCGGGGACAAATATAGGCATAGGAGGATACTCTGAAAATAAAGACGGCAATAATCTTGCTAAACAGCAGTTTTCGATTGGCGATCATAGGAGTATCGACGCGTTTATTTTAAGTCTCGTAAAGGAGGGCAAACTACCCTCTTTTTGTACCTCCTGTTATCGAGAGGGGCGCACGGGTTGTAGTTTTATGCCGTTAGCCAAAGGCGCGACGATCAAGTATCTATGCATTCCAAACGGCATTTTAACCTTCAAAGAGTATATGCGAGATTACGCTTCTAACGAGGTTAAAACTATAGGAGAAGAGACGATCATTCCAAAGTATCTAAATATGTTGCGCGAAAACCTACCGCAAGTCGTCGGGACGGTCGAGAGAATGATCAACGGCTTAGAGCGAGGCGAAAGCGATTGTCACATATAAGCGTCTTTGCGATCGATACCGTTCAAAAAGCGTTTTATACTAGCGCGCTTACGCATAGAGAGATCGTCGGTATTTTATCGTCCGATAAATACGACGAGGCTCTCTTTTTTTACGCCGATTTAGCGAGAAAAACGCACAACGGAAACGACGTGCATCTAAAAGGGTTGTTGGAATTTTCAAACGTATGCGAGAGAAATTGCTTCTATTGCGGATTAAGACGGCAAAACAAAATCCTTAAACGATATGCCCTGAAGCCAGATGAAATAATAGCATTTGCTCAAAAGGCGATCGCTTACGGATATAAAACGATCGTGCTGCAATCGGGCGAAAACAACATATACAAAATAGACGATCTATGCGGCGCAATAACGGCTATAAGAGATATGGGGGCGCACGTTACGCTAAGCCTTGGCGAGAAAAGTAGGGAGGAGTACGCCGCGTATAAACAAGCGGGCGCAAATCGCTATCTGTTGCGCATAGAAACTACCGATCCATCGCTGTACAAACAATTGCACCCGTCGATGAGCCATCAAAACAGATTTAACTGCTTAACAACGCTACAAGAGCTAGGTTATGAAACGGGTAGCGGATCGCTTGTGGGACTACCCAATCAAACGCTCTCGTCTATAGCCGACGATATCCTATTTTTCAAAGAAAGCGACTTTGATATGATCGGCATAGGGCCGTTTATACCAAACGAAAACACGCCGCTTGGCGACGAGCGCGGAGGCGACTTTGTTTTGGCGCTAAAAGTAATGGCGATCGTTCGCCTGTTGCTGCCGAAAATAAATATCCCCGCCACAACCGCGATGGAAACGCTGGATAAAAACGGGCGAATTAGGGCGCTTCAATGCGGCGCAAACGTGGTTATGCCCGTCGTAACGGAAGGCGAATATCGCAAACTCTACCGCCTCTATCCGGGCAAAATATGTTTGGACGACGCGCCGCGCCATTGCAGAGGGTGCATAACGGGCAAAATCATGGCAATCGGCAGGGGCGTGTCCGCGACAAACGGCGATAGCGTCCGTTTTGGCGATCGCTTAGCCGCGCAAGGAGGCTAAACCGATGAGCTTACACGATACGCCGCTTGCAAACCGCGTCCATATCGGGATTTTCGGCAAGCGAAACGCGGGTAAATCAAGCCTTATAAACGCCTTATGCGGACAAAATGTCGCTATTGTCTCGGAGGTGAAAGGGACGACGACCGATCCCGTTTATAAAGCTATGGAACTTTTACCGCTTGGCCCAATCGCGCTGATCGACACGCCCGGCATCGACGATTGCGGCGATCTTGGCGATTTGCGCGCGCGGCGGGCAAGAGCGGTAATCAACAAAACAGACGCGGCGGTTGTAGCGATCGACGCCGCCGTCGGCTTAGACGAAACCGATCGCGATCTGTTGCGCCTTTTGCGATCAAAAGATATTCCCTATATCGTCGCTTACAACAAAAGCGATCTAATCTCGATCCAGCCTCCAAACAAAGAGAACGCGATCGCGGTAAGCGCCAAAACGAGCGAGAATATCGACGCGCTAAAGGCGCGGATCGCGGCGCTGATAACGATCGGCGAGCCGAAACTACGCATTGCGGGCGATCTGATAAACGCGGGCGATTTCGTCGTGCTGGTAACGCCGATCGACAAATCCGCGCCCAAAGGACGGCTGATCTTACCGCAGCAGCAGACGATCCGCGACGTTTTGGAAGCCGACGCGACGGCAATCGTAGTCAAGGAGCACGAGTTAAGGCAAACGCTGGAAAATCTGGGCAAAAAGCCCTCTTTAGTCGTTACCGACAGCCAAGTATTCGCCAAAGCCGCCGCCGACGTTTCGCGCGATATTCCGCTAACTTCGTTTTCGATCCTCTTCGCCCGCTACAAGGGCTTTTTGGCGCAGGCGCTCAAAGGCGCGGCTACGATCGACAGCTTAGAAGAGGGCGATCGGATACTCATTAGCGAAGGTTGCACGCACCACCGCCAATGCGACGATATTGGACGGGTCAAACTCCCGCGCTGGATAAAAAACCACGCGAATAAACGACTAGAGTTTGACTTTACTAGCGGCGGCGAATTTCCCGACGATCTTTCGCCCTACCGCTTGATCGTCCATTGCGGCGGGTGCATGTTAAACGAGCGCGAAATGCGCTATCGGCAGGGTCTAGCCGCCGATCAGGGCGCGGCGATTACCAACTACGGCGTTTTGATCGCCCATATGCAGGGCATTTTGAGGCGCAGCGTGGCGATGTTTCCGCATTTGGCGGCGCTGATCGAGGAGCGGCGGAGGTGAAGCGGGAGCGGATAGAGCGCGACGCTTTGGGCGAGCGAGCGCTACCGGAAAACGCGCTATACGGCATTCACAGCTTGAGGGCGAGCGAAAACTTCGCGCTGGATTACAAAAAAACCGCCAAAACGCTGATCTACGCGATGGTCAAGGTAAAAAAAGCCGCCGCGATCTGCCGACTGAAAGAGGGGGCGAAAGCCTTTGGCGGACGCGAAGGGGTTTTTGAGGCGATTATCGCCGCGTGCGATCGCGTCTTGAGCGGCGAGGCGGACGAGGCTTTTATCGCAGAGGCTCTGCAAGGCGGCGCCGGCACCTCTTCGCACATGAACGTAAATGAAGTTATCGCAAATCTGGCGCTTTCGGAGCTTGGACTAAAACGCGGCGACTACGCCGCGATCAGCCCGCTTGACGACGTAAATCGCGGACAATCGACCAACGACGTATATCCGACCGCGCTTAGGATCGCCGCTATTGATCTGCTACGCGAGCTAAGCGGACATTGCGCCGCGTTGCAAGAGGCGCTTCAGAAAAAAGAGAACGAGTTTGAGGAGATCGCCAAACTTGGGCGCACCGAGCTTATGGACGCGGTTCCCATAACGCTGGGCAACGAGTTTGGCGCGTACGCTCAAGCCATAGCGCGCGATCGCTGGCGGTTGTACAAAGCCGAAGAGCGCCTTAGGCAGGTAAATATCGGCGGCGCGGCGACGGGCGTGCGCGATCGGCTTGATCGCAACTATCGCCACGCGGTTATCGAAGAGCTACGCGAATTAACGGGCATAGGGCTTGCCGCCTCTGAATATCCTATGGATATTACGCAAAACAACGACGTGTTTGTAGAGGTTTCGGGGTTATTAAAAGCGCTGGCGGTCAATCTTTCTAAGATAGCGGGCGATCTACGGCTGATGAACTCCGGACCAAAAGGCGCGATCGCGGAAATTGTTTTGGAGCCTCTTCAATCGGGCAGCTCTATTATGCCCGGCAAGGTTAATCCCGTAATATGCGAGATGGTTATTCAAGTCGCTATCAAGGTAATGGCAAACGACTACGCGCTTAGCGTAGCGGCTTCGCGCGGCGAATTCGAGCTGAACGCCTTTTCGCCGCTGATCGCCGATTCGTTGCTTGAAAGTTTATCGCTGCTGTGCAGGGCGATCGCCCTCTTTCGGCAAAAGTGCGTTGAAACCATAAGGGCAAACCGCGAACGTTGCGCCGAGCTTTTGGAAAACTCGTTGGCGTTTGCCGCCTCCTATATCTCCGCGCTTGGCTACGATCGCGTTTGCGCCGTTATCAAAGAGTGCGGCGGCGATCCGGCAAAGGTTCGCGAGGCGTTAGCCGCGCAGGCGCCGAGCAAGTAAAAGCGCAACGCGGACGATCGCGGCGATAAACGATATACTCTGTGCGATTTAACTTTTTAGCTGCTCTAAGCGTTCGCGTTTTGTGCCGATCGCGGTGATCTGAACGCCAAAGTTGCCATCTACAATCACCACCTCGCCTTCGGCGATCTTCTTATTATCCACCAGAATATCAAGCGCTTCGTTGGCAAGCTGATTCAACTCCACAATCGATCCAATGTCCATATTGATTACGTCGCGCAAAAGCATCTGCTTCCTGCCGATCCGTACGCGTACCGTAAGGCGCACGTCCATCAGGAGCGCGACATTCTTTATCTCCTCCGGAGTGAGCGGGTAGGCACGATCGTGCGCCGCGCCCACTGCCGCGCCGCCGTTTTGAGCGGGCTTTTCCTCTTCCGGCTTATTTTCGGTCGCGCTGATAACCGCGCGATCAAAGATCGTCATAATGACGCTGTCTATCGATCCTATCTTGAAGTGGAAGGTAAACATCTTGGCAAACTGCGCGATATTCAAAAACTCGTCCGCCCCTATAAACCGCGCCGTTTCCGTCTTGAATGTCAGCTTAGGTAGTTCGTTTTGGGCGTTTAGCGAGCTAGAGAGAGCGCCGGCTATCTGAGAAACGATCTCCTTTATGGCATCAAGATCGTCAGAATCCACCGTATCTTTTGTCGCGCCTTCCCCGCCGAGCATCATATCGCTGAGTCCGGTCGCAAGCTGCGGCGGAATCACAATTTTGCCAATACCTTCCACCGCCCCTGAAACGGAGAGATCGATCACGGTCGCCGGCGGGACGATGCTGGAGTGTTCGTTGAGCGTCTGCTCCTCTTTAAGGCTCACATCCGGCGCTTTTCCAAGTAGCCCGTTGACGGTAGCAACCATCTCCTTCTGCAATATCTCAATAAATCTCATTATGCTTCGCCTTTGAAAGCTTGAATTTTCTTGCGCCGCTCATCTTCAAGAAGCCGCAAAATCGATTTTACGTCGTCGTGTTCGGTGCGGATAATCTCCTCAATTTCCACCGTTTTTCTAAAGCGGTTAAGCCCTAGATGCGCAATGAACTTATCTTCACCGTCAACGCATAGAATGGCGGTGTCGTCCGCCGGACGATTTAGGATGAGAATATCGCCTGTTTTTAATTCCAGCAGATCGCGCAGCGTTAGGTTGGCGTCTCCGATGATAGCTTCAATAATTACCTTCGCGCCGCCTAGAAGCGTCTTTAGTTCGCGGTTGCGCGACTTTTTGGCGCTGGTTTCGCTGATGAGAATGTCGCGTGCGGCAAGTTTGGGCAGCACGGGTTCAAGCGAGATAACGGGATAGCACAGGTTCATCATTCCGCTTGTATGCCCCACGATAATTTCCATCACCACCATCACGACGATCTCGTTTTGCGCCACGATCTGAATAACGTTAGGGCTGGACTCTTTGGCTTCCACAACAGGATATATCTCCATAACCGGACTCCACGCCTCTTTGAGGTTCTGCATAATAACCCGCAGGATCGTGTCTAACAGATTTAGTTCAATATCGGAAAAGTCGCGGTTGGAGTCGTAGGCTTCTCCTTTGCCGCCAAGCAGCCGATCGACCATAGGAAAGGCGATCGACGAGTTGATCTCTAAAACCCCGTTTCCCTCCAGCGGTTTCATAGAAAATACGTTAAAGCTAGTGGGGGAGGGCAGGCTCATCAGAAATTCGCCGTACGTCATCTGATCGACGGAATGGAGCTGAATCTCCACGATCGAGCGCATAGTGGAGGATATTTGAGCCGAAAGGGTGCGTACCATCTTGTCGTGAATCGATCGAAAAGCGCGAAGCTGCTCTTTGGAGACGCGGTTTGGGCGCTTGAAGTCGTACAGAGTTATCTGGCGGCGCTCAACCTTCTTCTCTTTCTTTGTCAGCTGTTCCGCCGGCACCTCTACGTCATCGACAGCCTCTAAAAGCGCGTCAATCTCTTCCTGACTTAAAATGTCCGCCATTACCCGACTTTCTCACGGATTTTTCTGGTTATGCTCTTGATGATCTGAGAAATGCGCGATTCAGTGATGTCCAAAATCTCGCTAATCTCCTTCAAATTCAGCTCCTCGTAGAAGTAGAGTTGGATTATAAGCTGATCGCGCTCTCCCATTGAGCTTAAAATCTCCGTAACCCTCTCTATCACCTCATCATGCATTACGATGCTTTCGGTATTCTCATGCCCAAAGACTTGCAGTTGATCGTCAAGCGACATCAGGGAATAGACATCGCCGGCGTAGCGCGCCCTTTGTATTTTCACAATATCCTCGTTCATCACTTCCGCTAGGTACTCGTCGCTGGGTTCTTCGTTGTTCTCCCCAAAGTACGAGATGATGATCTTCTCCACCTCTTTGATCAGCCTGCGATCGCCCCTGCTTACCGTATCAAGGCTACGCAGAAAGTCCAGCATCGCCCCATGCACTCGTTTTTTTGCGAAGCCCCAGAAGTTATCATTTATATCGGCGTTGTAGCGTTTTGCGAGTTTGATCAGCTCTTCCGTTCCGATCGATATGAGATCGCCCGCCTCAATGCTTGACGGGAGCCGTTCTTTCATTCTGTGCGCCATCGCTTTTACGGCGGGTATGTATGAAACGGCAAGCTGGCTTTGCATATGCTGTTGCTGTGCGGCGTAAGTATCGATAGCGGTTTTCACTCTATCTCCGCCCTTTCTTTAGCTTTTGTTATCTCATCTTCGAGCGCTTCAATAAAGCGCGTCGAGTCCCTTATATATTTTTCGCGCTTTTCTATCTGCAAGCGCACCTTGTCCAACTGCGTTTCGTAGTGTTCGCGATCGAGTACGTAAGCCGCCTTGATATCAATAGCGCGGATAAAAAAACTGGCGCTTGCCAGAGAGATCGTATAGAAAATCACGCACATAGCGATCGACACCGCGACAAACATTAACGGCTCAAAGTCGGCGAGCAGGCTAAAAATCACCCCTACAAAAAAACCGCAAGAGGTAAGAAAACAGATGAAATTTTCCGCTTTGATCACCGATACCACCTAAAATTGATTCAGAAGCCTTTTAAAGAACCTGTTAAAGCCGCTATCCTCCTTCCTTTCAAGCATTTGCCGTTCCATAACGTTGAGGATTCGATCGATTACCTTTTCCAGCTTCATACTCGCTCTGGAGGCGGGCGCCTCTTTTGAAAGGATGTAGCGGGATCGGATGCTTTTTGCCACATCATTATCCTTTTGGAGCGATCCGGCGTTTATGAGTTTCAGCGAGGGCAGATTCGCGGCGGCGACCTTCCGTACCCGCTCAAAGACCCTTTCGCCCTCAAGATCGTCCTGCGCTTGATTGACCAGCAGAAATATGCGCTCCTTCTTCGCCGATAGCACTTTAAGCATCGCGTAGGCGTCCGTGATCGCGGCGGGATCGGGCGTAGTAACGACAATCACGTCGTCCGCCGCGTGCAAAAACATCGTTATATGCTCGCCAATCCCCGCGCCGGTATCCAGAATCAGATAGTCCAGAAAATCCAGCTTTTCTATTTCGGAGTAGAAGCGATCGTACATAAACTGATCGCCGAATTTTAATATCTCGTTTCCGCTCTCGCCCGGCACCAAAAAGCAGTTTTTGTCGATGGGCAGTATGATATCCGCGATCTCCGCGTCTCCTTTAAGCAGATTGAGAATCGTCTTTTGCGGGCTGAGTCCAAGCATCACATCGAGATTTGCCAGTCCTATATCCGCGTCGAAGACCCCCGTTTTTATCCCGCGCTTTGCCATAAGAAAGCACATATTGGCGCTGATGGTGGTTTTGCCAACGCCGCCTTTGCCGCTTGTAACGGCGATAAAGCGTGTTTTGCTCTTTTTTGAAACGCTCTGTTCGCCGAAAAGGGTTTCGAGCTTATGCGCCTGATGATTCAAGCGATCTCTCTTTCCTTGCGAAACCCGCTAAGCATGCACGAGATGAAGTAGTCCGATTCCGCAGGAAGCAGATCGTCCGGCACCTCCTGACCGATCGACAGATAGCTTAGCGGCTTCTTGTTCTCGTAAACAAAGCTGAACATTGAACCAAGCGAAGCTGTTTCATCAAGTTTTGTGGCGATCACCGTGTCGATTCCCAGCGGGCTGTAGTTTTTGTATATGTCGCGCAGGTCTTCTAGCTTTGAGTTGCTGGCAAGCACAAGCGCCACGTCGATCGACGTCTCTTTCTCCGCTTTGAGAAATTGACCGATCCTGCCAATCTTCTCTTTGTCGTGCTGGCTGCATCCGGCGGTGTCGATCAGGACGATATCGCAATGGCGCAGAGAGGAGAGCGCGGACGAAAAATCAATAGGATCGCGCACCGTTTCAATACCTATACGCATCATTTTCGCGTAGAAGGTGAGCTGTTCGACAGCGCCGATACGATAGGTATCCAGCGTCATTATCCCTACTTTGTAATGTTCTGAAAGTTTGTGCGCAAACCGCGCCGCCAACTTTGCGAGCGTGGTGGTTTTGCCTACTCCCGTTGGTCCGACGAGCATCTGTACCTTCTTTTTGGGACGCTCCAGACGGCTTTCAATGCGTACGGGAACCATCTTGCGCAGCAGCGTATTGAAGTAACGGCGCACGGTGGCGCTCTCCTGACGCATAGTTAGGGGCATATTCTCCAGCGTCAGCGATATGATCGAATCGAGATGTTCGCTTGTCATTCCGCTCTGTCTGCTTACGCGGTAGATTTCCGCGAATTCTGGGGGGATCGAGGCGATTTTCTTCTCGTTTGTCTTTTCCCACATCATATTTTGGATCAGCTTTACGCGATCGGTAAGTTTGTTGATCTCTTTTTGTATGGCGCTTAGCTCCGCGTGTTCCGCAATTGGGGACGGCTTGGCGGGGGCTTTCGCCTTTGGCAGAACGCGATCTGGCAGGTTGGCGGCTTTTGTGATTTCGGAGATCTCCCGCGCCGCCTTTGACAGGGCGACATAGACATCGTCTTCCTCTTCCCGCTCCCGCGCCTCCTCGTCGGGAAGCTCCACAGAGAGAACCACCTCGCACAACGCGCTTTGGCTCAGCGTTTTCTTGCGTATCTCTTTGATCGATTCAATGACCGGATCGCTCTCTCCGATCACCGCCTTAGCCTTTATTAACGCCTCTGGAACGCTTTCGGCGGAAAATGTGTAAAGTTTTTTCATCTTCTCCCCTGCAGATAAAGCATCGGAATCACTACGCTTGCTCTTTTGTGCCATTCTGGATGCGGTATTGACAAGTCCTTATTATAAAATTTTTTAGTTTCAAAGAAAATTATGTCGAGATCAAGCGTGCGCGGCGCGTCTTTGTACGGGCGCGTTCTGCCAAAGCGCCTTTCGATTTCGTGCAGCCTTTTTAGCAGCGCGTTTGGCGCGAGGAGTGTTTTAAGGGCGATCACGGCGTTGAGGTATGGAGGATTTGCGGCGTTGGAAAAGTCCGGATTCAACAAGATCGGCGATGTTTTTACGGCGCATACGGCGCGTGATGATCGCAGCAGAAAAAAGAGTTTGTCAAAGGTGCGCTTTCTGTTTCCTAGATTTGCGCCGATGCCTATGAGGGCAAAAAAGCGTTTTGCGGACGCAAAGTTTTTTGAAGGGAAATTGGGGCTGAAATAAAGAGTGCCATAGCCCTTTATGGTCTTTTTCACAATATCTCTGCGCGGTTATTTTTGAGTACTACAATATCTTCTATGCGAACTCCAAATTCATTGGGTATATATATGCCCGGCTCGATCGTAAAAACCATTCCATTTTGCAGTGTGAGATTGTTCCTTTTGTTGATGAACGGCTCTTCGTGTATGTCCAACCCCACGCCATGCCCCAGAGAGTGAGTGAAAAACTCTCCATAACCGCCGTTTTCTATCACTTTTCTAGCGATCAGATCAAGCTCCGCCGCTTTCATTCCCGCCCTTGCGGATTCGATCGCCGTGTCATGCGCTTTGAGCGCGAGATCGTATATTGTTTGTTGTGTGGAATCAGAAAATCTCTGTTCTGTGCCAAATGCAATGCCGCTCTCATGAAAAAGCGCCGTTCTGGTGCGATCGGAACAGTAGCTTTCATACTTTGTTCCGGCGTCAAACAGAACCGTTGAGCCGATTTTGAGCCGCTTGTCTGTGGGCAGCGCGTGTGGTTTGGCGGCATTTTCGCCGATTGCGAATATGGGATCAAAACTGAGCTTTCTTGTACCTTTTTGCTCCAGAAAACCCTTTGCCGCATAGTGAAGCTCTGCCTCTGTTTTGTCGAGACCAACTTTCGATAAAAAATCAGCGAATCGATCAAACGCTTCTTTATTTTCGATCGTGGCTGTCTTGATCTTTTCTATCTCCGCTTCTTTTTTAACGCTTCTGATCTTCTGATGAAAGTTTGCCGCCGTGTGAAGATGAATATGCGTCAATTTATTTTGAAAAGCGCGGTAATCGCCGTATGTAAATTCCAGCGGGTCTATGGTAAGCGTTTTTATTCCGCTTTTGCGCAGCAGCCTACGCGCTTGAGAAAAGATATCGTTGCCCTCTATTACCTCACAGTTTTTCGATCGCTCTTTTGCCTCAAGCCCATATCTGCCGTCCGTGATAAAAAAAAGCCCGCCGTCAATTTTTAATAAAAGCGCGTTATCGCACGAGTAACCGCATTCGTACTCCTGCGCGCTCTGACTTTTTGCAATAAAGTTTTTCACTCGTTTGGCGGAGCTTTTGCCGCGTTTTTACGCGCCTCTGTTTCGCGCGCAATCTGGATCGCCGCGATCATTGCCAGATGGTACGAAAACGGTCCAAAGCCGGCGATAACCCCCGCGCAGACGGCTGTTATAAGCGATTTGTGCCGAAACTCCTCGCGTTGCGCCGTGTTGGAGAGATGTACTTCGATCGTAGGAACGCTCACAGCGGCGATCGCGTCCCGCAGGGCGATTGAGGTGTGCGAGTATGCCGCCGCGTTGAGTACGATCGCTTCGCTTTCGCCGTAACACTCCTGAATGCGGTCGATCAACTCCCCCTCAATGTTGCTCTGGTGGAATTCCACCTCCACGCCATTTTGTTCGGCGATCTTCTTCATGCCGTCGTGTATGGCGCTCAGCGTCATAGCCCCATAGATCGAACGCTCTCTTATGCCGAGCATGTTGAGGTTAGGACCTTCAATTACAGCGATTTTCATCGTGCCCCTTTGTTGAGTTTTGGCGTAATTATAGGAAAAAGAGTTGAAGCGCTTTTGGCTCAGAGCCTCTTTTAACGGCGCTATTTTTTATAGATCAGCGCGCCTAAGTTTGATGTTTTTTAATATAGATACCCGTCATTATTGATGTATAACCGTAAGTCGCCCTTCTTGCGATCGCTCACGGTGATTGTGATGCGCAGATAGCTGTTTGAAGGTGCCCATACATACGACGAACTGCCCCAGTTGCCAGCTAAAGCGCTAGTCCAGTTCTCGCTGTTAAAGGAATCGCGCTGCGTCCACCCGCATCGGAGCGTCGCTCCGCCGCCTAGCCAAATCGTATCGCACACCAGATGCTTTGACAAGATGTCAACTTGAGACGCCGTTAGATACTCGCTGCTGAACAAGCGGTAGCCGTTTATTGAAGCCGATATATATGCGGATTGATTATCCCCGATAGAGATTTTTAGCCGCGTTCGCGCTGTTGTGTCTATCGTTACCCGTTGAAGGATTTCAACCGAAGCGCCCGTCCGCTCGTCTTGATAGTCGTCGGTTCTTTCTAGCTCGCAACCGCTGAAAACTAAAAGCGTGAATAGACATAAGGCGGTCTTTTTCATACGCCTATTTTATTATTATCTGTGAAGCCAGCGTAAACATACGCGATCGTTACAGCCGAGTTTACTCCGTTTTGGCGCAAAGGCGCGGCGGCAGAAAGCGTCTATTTGATAGACTTGCGCGAGTTTTTTTCATGCTAAAGAAAGGGTCAAATGCTAAAAGAGTCGCAATTTATATGGCTTGATGGCGAATTTGTGGAGTGGAAGGACGCAAAGGTTCATGTCCTGACGCATTCGCTACACTACGCCAATTCTGCGTTTGAAGGGCTAAGGGCATATAAAACGGAGCGGGGAATGGCGATCTTCCGCCTTCACGATCACACGAGACGGCTGTTGAACTCCGCCAAAGTTACGTTGCTGAAATCTCCCTATACGGCGGACGAGCTAAACGAAGCGCAGATTAGAGTGATCGAGAAAAACCGCTTTGACGCAAACGCCTATCTGCGCCCGATCATCTTTGTCGGCTACGGCGTGATGGGCGTCTATCATCTCAACGCGCCGATTAGCGTCGCGATCGCCGCTTGGGAGTGGGGCGCTTATCTTGGCGACGAGGGGCTTGAGCGCGGCATAAGAGTGAAGGTCAGCTCTTTTACCCGCAACTCGATTAGGTCTATGATGGGTAAAGCCAAAGCCAGCGCGAATTACCTGAACTCTCAGATGGCAAAATGCGAGGCGATCGACGCCGGTTACGACGAGGCGCTTCTGCTCGATCACGAAGGGTTTGTGGCGGAGGGAAGCGGCGAGTGCTTTTTTATCGTCCGCGATGGCGTTTTGATCACGCCGCCTAGCGAAAACGCCCTTGAATCGATCACGCAGGATACCGTGATAAGAATCGCCGCCGATCTATCGATCAAAGTTGAGCGCAGGCGGCTTACTAGAGACGAGGTGTATTTTGCCGATGAGGCGTTTTTTACTGGAACGGCGGCGGAAATTACTCCCGTTAGAGAGGTGGATACCCGCGAGATCGGCGACGGAAAGCGAGGCGCGATCACAAAGAAACTCCAAGATGCGTATTTTGACGTTGTGTATGGGCGCGACGCAAAGTACAGCCGCTTTCTTACTTATGTTAAATAGAAAGGTCTAAAATGCCAGCAGATATGAACGATTATTTCAAAAAGAGCCGCGAGGAGGGATCGAAGCCGCCCGGCGGCATTCCGCCAAAACTTTTCAAGGGATTTGATGGCAAAAGCTCACTCCTCTACGCCGTGATCGCGCTGGCGCTTCTTTTGATTGTCGCACGTCCGTTTGTGATTATAAATTCGGGCGAGGTGGGTATTTTGGCTACGCTCGGCAAATATCAGGAGAGGCCGCTTGACCCCGGTTTTCACCTGATCATTCCGTTTATACAGAGGGTGATCATTCAAGATATAAAAACCCGCGTCGTCAACTACAGCGATAGGGAAACGATGGCCGATTCACGCGGTATCAACGAACGCGAGATGATCAAAGTGCTAGATTCACGCGGGCTTGAGGTCAGCGTGGAACTTACCGTGCAGTACGCCCTTCGCGCCGAAAAGACGCCCGACGCAATCAAGAGGGAGGGGCTAAACTGGGAAGACAAATGGATCAACCCCGCCGTGCGCGACGTGGTACGAAGCGTGATAGGAGCGTACGCCGCCGAAGAATTACCGCAGAGGCGTAACGACATTGCGATGGCGATCGAGACGAATCTACGAGAGACTATCGGCAAGATTGCGGGCGATCCGATCGAGCTAAGAGGGGTACAGCTTCGCGGTATCGTCCTGCCGCCGAAGATTAGGGAGCAGATCGAGCAGGTTCAGCTTGCGAGGCAGGAGGCGGAGAGATCGCTCAATATGGTCAAGCAGGCGGAGCAGGAGGCGCTTCGTAAAGCCGCCGAGGCGAAAGGGCTGGCGGACGCTATGCGGATCGAATCGCAGGGCAGGGCGGATCGCACGCGGATCGAGGCGGAGGCGCAGGCAAAAGCAAACGCGCTGATCGCCGCGTCGCTTACGCAAAATCTGCTGACATTGCGCCAGATCGAGGTTCAAGGCAAGTTCAACGAGGCGCTTCAGGTGAATAAAGACGCCAAGATATTCCTTACGCCGGGCGGTGCGACGCCAAACATCTGGGTAGATACCAAAGACGCGCAGAAGGCAAGTTCAGTCTCTTCGGGCAGGTAGCAAATGGCGATTGACTGGGCTAAAACTCCGCTGATTCCCGTTGTGGCGCAGGATTGCGCCAACAAGGAGGTTCTTATGCTCGCCTATGCCGACGAAAAGGCGCTTGAGCTGACGTTGCAGAGTGGTTACGCCCACTACTTTTCGAGATCCCGCCAGCGGATATGGAAAAAGGGCGAGGAGAGCGGAAACTTCCAAAGGGTGAAGGAGGTCTTGATCGACTGCGATGAAGACGCCCTTTTATATCTAGTCGATCAGACGGGCGCGGCGTGCCACACGGGACATAGGAGCTGTTTTTTTACGGAGGTTCAAAGCAAGGCTGAAATCCAAAGCGCCATTACCGATCCCTCTTTGCTTTACAACGTTGCGGATCGCCTCTTTCACGTAATATCAGAGCGTAAAAAGTTCGATCCCACTTCTTCCTATGTCGCGTCTTTATTCAGTAAGGGCGAAAACGCGATCTTGAAGAAAGTAATAGAGGAGGCGGGCGAATTTGCGCTGGCGATCAAGGACGCCAAAGAGGAGCAGATCGTCTATGAAGCCGCCGATCTTCTCTTTCATGCCCTGATCGCCCTTGCGTCAAAAAATCTGCCGCCTGATCGCGTCCGCGCCGAACTTGCGCGCCGCGAAGGGATTAGCGGCATAACGGAGAAGGCGCAACGGAAATCATAGAAAGGCTATCCGCGTCAATCGATCAGCTCTCTTCCCACCCGCTTGCGGTGCGGCTTGCCGAGTATGCCGATCAGATTCTCTACTCCTTCAGCGACTGGCATATTATCGTGCTTGGGGCTGTTTTCGCCGCCGCCGTGCTGCTGCTTTTGCTGGGGGCGCTTTTTTCAAAATATGCAATCGTTTCTTTGCTTTTTCAGCTCTCTTCGCTTGCGATGCTTACCGCCGGTGCAATTGCCGGATACTATCTGACCGACTATCTTTTCAGGCGCGTCGAGACGCGCAATTTGAGCGTTTGGCAACTCTACTATACAGACCTTGCGCTCGTGCGCGGCGATGCGGTAAACGTCAGCAGGGAGCATCTGAATGGGTGCGTGATTGGCGTTAAAGCCTATCCGCCGCCCAATGGGAAGGTTGATTATATGCTAAAACTTGCCAGACCCTCCTTTTACGGGGAGAAAAGGCTAGAGAGCGCGCTTGCGGCTGGATCGTCCCTGCCGTTTGAGGTGGAGCTAGATGGCGTGAAGTACGACGATCAACTGACCTTTTCTATCCGTGTAAAGTGCCGATAGGGTGTATTTTGCTACAATTCGCGCACGCGGCGCGGCGGGCAGCGGCGCGCTTACGGCGCGAGGAAAGTCCGGGCTACAGTTCAGGCACGGTTCCGCCTAACGGACGGCTAGGGCAACCTAAGGGAAAGTGCAACAGAGAGTAAACCGCCTTAGGGCAAGGGTGAAACGGTGGTGTAAGAGACCACCAGCGCTTTAGGTAACTTCAGCGGCTGGTAAACCCAACCGGTAGCAAGGAGCGTCTGGTTAAAGCCTGATCAATTTGAGCGCTCCGCTGTATCTCTCTGGCAACAGGGAGAATAGAGAAATCGCTGTCCGCGACAGAACCCGGCTTACAGCCGCGCCGCGATTGTGTATGACATAGAAAGGAGAGGCAATGTTGAGAGTTCTTGTATGGGCTGCGTTTGCGATTGCGCTGACGCTAAGCGGTTGCGGGACAAAGGTAACGCGTGTTGGGCTTGAGGAGCAAATTGACCTTAGCGGCAACTGGAACGATACCGATTCGCAGCTTGTTTCGGAGGAGATCATCAAAGACATGCTGCGTCAGCCGTGGATCGCGAGACACCACAGTGCGTCAAGAAATCCTCCAGTTCTAACGGTAGGCGAAGTCAAAAATCTTAGCCATGAGCATATAAACACCGCTACCTTTATCGCCGACATTCAACGGGCTGTCATCAACTCAGGCGAAGCGGAGTTTATCGCAGCGAGGGACGATCGCGTAGAGGCAAGAGATGAACGCAAAGAGCAAGATGAGTACGCCCGCGAGGATACAAGAAAGGCGATGGGGCAGGAGATTGGCGCGGATTTTATTATGAACTGCGACATCAGCACGATCATCGACAGCTCTGGGAAAACCGCCCTGAAGTACTATCAGATTGACATTAGATTGACAGAGATACTGACGAACAAGATAGTGTGGATCGGGCAAAAGAAAATTCGCAAAGTTGTTGAAAATCCCAAAATTCGCCTATGAAGCTGAAATCTCTTCTATTTTCGGCTTTTTTTGCGCTTTTTGCCGTAGGGTGCGTTCCGCATAGTTCAAAATTCGCTCCCATTGAATTGGAGCTTGTCAGGGACAATCCTCAAGGCGCGCTGGAGAAACTTACGTCAAAAAAGCCGGATAACGCCGATCTTCTCGCGTATCAGCTCAACGAGGCTATGTTGCTGCGTATCAACGGGGAATTTGCCCAAAGCAACGACATTTTCGAGAGCGCCAAGCAGACGATCGACGCCTACGACGCCATAAGCGTAAGCGAGCAGACGGCATCGCTTGTGATCAACGACGAGATGAGCGCGTACAGCGGGTTTGATTTTGAGCGGGTGCTGATCCATTTTTACAGCGCGCTGAACTACCTTGAACTTGGAGATATGGAAAGTGCGCGGGTAGAAGCGCTTCAGGCGGATATTCTCATGAACGCGCTAGACGATGGCGATTATGCCGACGATCCGGCAATGCGCTATCTAAGCGGCGTCATTTTTGAGTCGCTGCGCGAGCGAAGCGACGCGATGATCGCCTACCGCAAGGCGTACGAGGCGTATAAGCAAGGCGGCGTGTTCAGCGTGGCGCTACCCAATATCCTTAAAGGCGATCTTCTTCGGCTCAGCAGCGCGGTGGGGCTCAAAGAGGAGAACAGCCATCTGCAAGATGAGTTCAAAACGTCGAATTTTGCCAAGCTCAAAAAAGGCGAGGGAGAGATCGTGGCGGTTGTGAGCGTGGGGCTTGCGCCGATTGTGCGATCGGAAAACATGCTGGTTCCAGCCAACAACAGAATGATCATGGTAGCCCTGCCGCGGCTTGAATTTCGCCAGCGCTTTGGCATTGTACCGGCGCTTGTTGTAAACGGCGGACGGATAGTCTGCGAGCGTTTTTACGATGTATCGGCTCTGTTCGGATACGTCATGAAAAACAACCTCCCCGCGATCACAGCCAAAACAGTCGCTCGCGCGGTCGCCAAAGAGTTAATGGCGCAGGCGGCAGGCTCCGTCGGCGACAACAAGAATGCGAGTCTCGCGGCGAAACTTCTGGTACAGCTATTCAATACCGCGACCGAGATCGCCGATACGCGCAGTTGGCAGACGCTGCCGGATGAGATATATATCGCACGCGTTATACTCCCAAGCGGTACGCACGACATCAACGTTTCGTATGGCGATGTGAAAACCGTAGAATACAAACAGATAGCGGTGCGCGAAGGGCAGAGTAGTTTTCTTTCGCCTCATTTTATTCCGCATTACGCTGTAACGAGGTAAAGGTGCGATTTTTTATATTTGCGATCTTCATGCTTTTGCTTGCAGGGTGCGGCGAGATACAGCCTACGTCGTCAAAAGCGCCCGAATGGGTTACGTCGGTAAGCCCGATCTATCGCGGTAGCCGTTACATGGTGGGAATGGGAAGCGGCGCGACGCATATCGGCGCGGGCGATCGCGCGCGCGCGGAGCTGATCAAGACGTTTGCCGTTACGGTGGGAAGTTCGGAATACGGCAGAGTGGAGATGGGCGGCGATGGTTATACGGGCAGCTTCTCCGATACGGTGTACGCCAGAGCGAGTATGACGATCGAAGGGGTGGAGATTGCCGAGCGGTGGTACGACGAGGAAAACGATCTCCACTACGCTCTTGCCGTACTAGACAAGGAGCGTTCCGCCGCGAGACTGCGTTCCATAGTGGAAAGCAGAAACATCGACATCGACACGCTTTACAACAACGCCAAAAGAGAGAAAGACACGCTGATCAAGCTCAAAACGCTCAACAGCGCGATCAAGCTTCTTGGCGAACAGCGCACGGACAGCACGATGCTTGCCGTGCTAGAAGAGCGCGCGAACCTATCGTACGCCAACACGCTTCAGATACACATCGATCGGCGAAACGTTCTGCACAGCATTAAGGTCTTTATTGACGCCGATGGCGAGGCAAAGCGGCTTTTGCTTCACGCGCTTGAGCTTACAATATCCAGCCGTGAAGATGCCGACTACGTCATCACGGCGGCGCTAAAAACCTCCTCTGCCAGAAGAAACGGGTGGGATTGGGCAAGCGCCGTAATGGACGTTTCGCTGATCGATATGAAATCGCAAGCGGTGAGAAAAAGCGCGATGTTTGAGGGAAAAGACACGGCGCGCCAAGAGAGCGTAGCGATCGAGCGTTCTATCAAGAAGCTGCAAGCGGAATTAGACGCAAAGTTGCTAGATACGGTTTTTGAGTGATGTGGATTACTTTTTGCTAGAGGGGTGGTATGGTGAGAGCAACGCTGTTTATATGCGCCATTATCATTTCACTGCGCGCCGATTCTACGATGGCTACGCAGAGGGATTTTATTGATTTTTACGCCTCCAGCGATCTTGTAGAGCAGATCAGGGCGCATATTATGCAGGAGATGAACGGCTCAATCGAAGCGATTCGCGCGGAGTTGATCGAGCAGGCGAGAGAGGACGGCGAACGCCACCGCAGAGTGGTCGCCGCGCAGTCGGAAGAGCTTTCAAGGCAGATCGCGAAACTTAGAGAGGAGCTGGACTTTCTCCGAGAACTGGTTGTGGACATAAACTATCAGCGCAACAGCAGAGACGACACGATCACCTTGCTGCAAAAGCGCGTTGACGAATTAGAGGCGAGACTAAACGCTATAGATACAAACAACACTGGATCGCCGCCGCCGGAGATTCCGGCGGGAGGCAGAAAGCTCTAAGGGCGCTTTTGGCGCAATAGGGGCAGTTACTCCGCTTTGCGCGCGGCAATTGCGCAAAGCGAATGCGATCGGCTCGATCCGGTCTAGTCGGGCGGCAAGATTGCCATATTCGGCGGATTTAGCGAAAAATCATCTTTTTTCAACGGCTTTTTACAAAAAACTTACCTTATTAACCATTGCGATTCTCTCAAAAAGCGCTACAATCGCTAAGATTCGCATCAATCATAAGAAAGGATCGTCCAGTGTCGTCCCCTTTAACCAATCCAAACCTTCCGTCTGCCCAAGCGTCCCAGAACGCTTTCAGCCACAGCGCTTCCTTAAACCAAGCTATCAAGCCAAAAAGCTCAATTTGGTTTAAGAAATTTTTCGTCTCTCTCTCTCTCTCTCTCTCTCTGCTTATTAGCTAGTCTCTCTCTAACCGGCTGCGATGTCAGCGGCGGAGGCGGCGGCGGAGACGACAATAACAAAAAAGGACTAAGCTATTTCACCGTCTCTTTCTATGACGCCAATCTCGATCTTAACGCAACGATCGGCGTTGATAAGAGCAGTCCAGATATCAATATCACCAAGCTAATGACCGATCTCAATCTAAGCGCGACGGAACTATATAGGGCAGGCAGCGCAGAGAAGGTAGAAACGGACGCCTTGTATCATATAACGGGCGATACAAACTTCTACGCTATTGCTAACATAACGGAGATAACCACTCAAGCGGGATTAGCCGATATCAATGCAACCGCCGCTGCGCTTGACGGCAACTATACACTGCTAAAGGACATTGCGTTAGATGAAACTGGAGCGGGATTTGAAGACACATACGGTTGGAAACCGATAGGAGATAGTTCCGATCCCTTTACCGGTATCTTTAACGGCAACGGACATAAGATAACGGGCTTGTGGATCTACCGCCCTTCAGAAGATTTCGTCGGTCTTTTTGGCCGTGCCAGTAGCGCTGTGTTCAAGAACATAGGCGTTGAGATAGCAAACGGCAAAGAGGTAAAAGGGAACGATTATGTCGGCGGCATTGTGGGAGGCGCTATGTATTCCACCATAACCAACAGCTACACCACAGGAGATGTCAATGGAACGCGGTATGTCGGCGGCATTGCGGGATATACCAATTACGGCACCATAACCAACAGCTCCGCTACAGGAAATATCAGCGGAGGGGACTATTATATCGGCGGCATTGTGGGATATGTTGCTAACGGCAGTATAACCAACAGCTACGCTACAGGAAATATCAGCGGAGGGGACGGCGGCATTGCGGGAATGGTCTATTACGGTACCGTAACCAACAACGCCGCTATTAACCAGCAGGTATCTGCAAGCAGTGATTTTGTAAATAGAATAGTCAGCTATATTAACAGCTCCACCGTTAGCAACAATTTCGCGTTAGACACAATGACAGTAAACAGCGCCATATACAACGGAGCAACTAATGAACGAAACGGCACGAGCAAGACGATGCCGGAGTTAAAAACACAATCAACTTATTCGTCCCAAGTAGATGGCGGCGGTCTTGGCTGGAAGTTTGGAAACGACGTTTTGAACCCTTGGAAGATCGACGCAAACAAAAACAACGGCTACCCATACCTCTACTATCAGGATCGCTAGAGCGGCGATGCCGCGCCTCAAAGCGCGGCGTCCTATCCACAAGTTCTAGCCAATTTCAGATCGTTTTGTCCCAATCGCAATTAAACTCGCCTCAA
>JAIRKM010000039.1 GCA_031260125.1 Helicobacteraceae bacterium
TTGAGAAAGAAATCGACGGCATCTTCCATCGCCGCCGTCTTCTCCTCTCTAGTCATCTGCTGCGTATGCCCACAAAGCCGCCTCAAGTGGAAAGGCTCTTTTGTCAGCCAGAAAAACCGAGCCGATAAAACAAAAGGATCGCCTTCGCGCAAAATACCTTCGCTCTGCCACTGTTTGATGCGGTCTATCAGCACGTTTATGATGCTTACAAGGCCGTGGTTGACGATGATATGCGCCAGCCTCCCGCCGTCTGCGTGGGCGATCTTCATCAGCGAAAAAGTCTGATCGCTCATCAAGTAGTCATAGGTCTTCATGCCAAAAATAAAAAGGAACTTTCGGATATCGAGGTTTTCGTTATCCTTGCAAAGTTTCCGAAAGGCGCGGGATTTATCCGCCATATTCGCCTCCAGCGCGGCGATAAACAGCTTCTCTTTTGAGCCGATACGTTTGTAGATGGTGGAGAGCGACCCCCCCCCCGCCGCCTTTATGATCGAACTCATCTTCGCTTGATTGAAACCTTTGGCGAGAAAGACCGTAAACGCCGCCTCCAGTATCAAATCGCGCTTTTTATCAAACGAGCCCACCTATTATCCTGCCTTCCTCACGCCCAACGGCATAGAAGATTATTTTAGCACAGAAGCCGAGCGATCGCCGCTATTTAAGGTATTCCTGCAACGCCTTGGGAACTGGAAGCTGACCGCGCCGCAACTCTTTGAGCGCCTCCAGCGCGGCGCGCGCGGCGGCTATGGTGGTGAAATACGGTATCTTGTTGCCGAGTACCGCCTGCCGCAGCCTTTTGGCGTCTTCCTTACCGCGCTTGCCACTGGGAGTGTTGATCGCCAGATCGACCTCCTTGTTCTTGAAGAGGTCTTCCACGTTCGGTCTGCCTTCGCTCACCTTCAGCACCACCTTTGCGCCAACCCCTCCGTTTTCAAGCGCCTTTGCCGTACCGCTTGTGGCGACAATCTCAAAGCCAAGTTTTACAAACTCAGCGGCAATCTTCACGCCATCTAGCTTGTCCACCTCGGCAAGAGACATAAAGAGCTTTTTGCCCTCCGCCGGAATGGGGTTCTGGCTGGCGAGTTGCGATTTGGCAAAGCTGATCCCAAAACTCTCCGAAATACCCATCACCTCGCCTGTAGAACGCATCTCAGGACCCAGCACCAGATCGGCGCCGGGCAACTTGTTGAACGGAAAGACCGCCTCCTTCAGCGCTACCAAATTTTTAAGCCGCGCCTTAAAGACGCCGTCTTTTTTTGCCACGATCTTCTGCGTGTCATAGAAGGCAATCGCGCTCTCAAGCGGTTCTCCCCACATTACCCTTGTGGCGATCTTTGCCAGCGGAAGACCGGTAGCCTTCGACACAAACGGAACGGTGCGGCTTGCTCTGGGATTTACCTCCAGCAGATAAACCTTGCCCTGATGAATGGCGTACTGGATATTTAAAAGCCCCTTCACGTCCAAAGCGAGCGCGATCGTTTTGGTCGCCGATTCGATCTCTCTAAGCAGGCTCTCCTTGATCGTTAATGTCGGAAGCGAGCAGGCGGAGTCGCCGGAGTGTATGCCCGCCTCCTCAATATGCTCCAAAATGCCTCCAATATATACCGCCGCGCCATCGCTGATGGCGTCAACGTCAAGCTCCGTTGCGCGATCGAGGAACTTGTCCACCAAAAGCGGCGCTTCAGAGCTGACGCTGACCGCTTCGTCAACGTAGAGTTTCAGCTCATTCTCGTCGTACACGATGCGCATTCCGCGCCCGCCTAGCACGTAACTTGGGCGCACGATAACCGGATAGCCTATGCGGGAAGCCGCCTCAAAAACCGCCTCTTTCGTAACCGCTGTGAAACCGGCGGGCTGTAGCAGGTTGTTCTCAAGCACAAATTTGGAGAACTTCTCGCGATCCTCCGCTATGTCGATCGTCTTCGCCGACGTGCCGACAATTTTCGCGCCCATCGCGCTGAGGCTGCGCGAGAGTTTCAGCGGCGTCTGCCCTCCAAAATGGACGATGATCCCATTGGGCTGTTCCCGCTCGATTATGGCGCGTATATGCTCAAGATCGATCGGCTCAAAGTAGAGAACGTCGCTTGTGTCGTAATCGGTAGAGATCGTTTCGGGGTTGCAATTGACCATAATGGTCTCAATGCCCATTTCGCGCAGGGCAAACGCGGCGTGAACGCAGCAGTAGTCAAACTCGATTCCCTGCCCTATTCTGTTGGGGCCGCCGCCGATGATGATCGCTCGCTTGCGGCTACTCTCACGCGGCTTGATCGCCCTTGCTTCCAACGGCATGACGGAGTAGAGATAGGGGGTGAGCGCCTCAAACTCCGCCGCGCAGGTGTCCACCTCGCAGAACTTCGGCTCCAAACCGAACCTTTTGCGGGTGAGATAGATGTCGTTTTCATAGAGCGCAAGCCCCTCGTTCTTGTTGAGCATACGGGCGATCATCTTGTCGCTGAAGCCTAGCGACTTAACTTTCGCGAGCGCCTTAACATCGCTGAGCAAGTTGATGCTCATCTGTCTTTCCTCGCGCACCACCTTTTCGATCTGCCGCAGGAAGAAACGGTCAATTTTGCTTAGATCGTAGATCTCCTCGACGCTCATGCCCTCGCGAAAAGCCTGCGCGATGTACAGAATGCGCCGATCGCCCGGGTGGCGCAGCTCTCTAACGATAGTTTCGGTCGAACACTCGATCGGATCAAACCCGCATAAGCCGGTTTCAAGCGAACAGAGGGCTTTTTGGATCGCCTCAATAAAGGTTGCGCCAATCGCCATCGCTTCGCCTACGCTTTTCATTGAGGTGGTAAGCGTCCCGTTGACGCCGGGAAACTTCTCAAAGTTAAAGCGCGGCACCTTGACGACAATATAGTCAATCGCCGGCTCAAAGCTGGCGTTTGTCCCCGTAATGTCGTTTTTCAGCTCATCAAGTGTGTATCCCACCGCCAAAAGCGTCGCTATCTTGGCAATCGGGTAGCCCGTGGCTTTGGATGCAAGCGCGGAGGAGCGGCTTACACGCGGATTCATCTCAATGACTGTCATTCTGCCATCTTTGGGGTTGATCGCAAACTGTACGTTGCTGCCGCCCGTATCAACGCCGATCTCGCGCAGGATCGCGAAGCTCGCATCGCGCATGCTCTGAAACTCTTTGTCGGTGAGGGTAAGCGCCGGGGCGATCGTAATGCTATCGCCCGTATGCACCCCCATCGGATCGAGGTTTTCAATGGAGCAGACGATGATGCAGTTATCCTGATGATCTCTGATCACCTCCATCTCAAACTCTTTCCAGCCAGAAAGCGACTCCTCCACCAGTATCTCGCTGATCGGAGAGGCGTCCAGCCCATACTGCGCCAAAACCTTAAATTCGTCTATGTTGTACGCCACGCCGCTTCCGCTGCCGGCGAGGGTATATGAGGCGCGGATAATAAGCGGAAAGCCTATTTCCTCCGCCGCGCTAACCGCTTCGGCAACGTTGTAGGCGTAGCGGCTCTTAGGCAGATCCATTCCGATTCTCTGCATCGCCTCCTTGAACGCCAGCCGATCCTCCCCTTTTTTGATCGCGTCCGGACTTGCGCCCAAGAACTTCACCCCTTCTAAAAGCCCCTTTTCGTGCATCTTCATCGCCACGTTAAGAGCCGTCTGCCCGCCCATCGTGGGCAGGATCGCGTCCACCTTCTCTTTTCTTATGATCTCGTTGATCGTCTCGACCGTAAGCGGCTCAATGTAGGTGCGATCGGCAAACTCTGGATCGGTCATGATGGTCGCGGGATTGCTGTTTACAAGCACAACGCGGTAGCCCTCTTTTTTGAGCGTTTTTGCCGCCTGCGCGCCAGAGTAGTCAAACTCGCACGCCTGACCAATTACGATGGGACCGGAACCGATCAACAAGATCGTTTTAATATCGTCGCGTTTTGGCATAGTTACCTCACAGATTCCACCAAGTAAAAATAGCCGGGGTTAAACGAGCCGTAATAAGGTTTGACGATCGCTTCTATATAGGCATTAAGGCGGTTTACTTTGGAAACAACGCCCACCTTAACTCCCGCGAAAAAGATGCCGTCAAGCCCGTTAGTTACCACTTCGTCCCCCTCCCGAATGGTCATCCACGCCGGTATGTAGCGCACGATCATCTCCTGATCGCTCTTGCCTGAAGCAATGCCGGGCGCTTCAAACTCGCCGATGCTCACCGAATAGCTACAATCCGGATCGCCGTTTAGAATTGCCTTAGAGTAACTGCCCGTCGCCTTGATCGCGATGCCAGCCGATTGATTGTTAAAGATCAGCCCGCGCACCTCGCTGTCGTTTATATCGCCGTAGTCGATCAGCACTTTTTGCATATTGGGAATCTCGGCGTAGCTTATGGCGCGCACTGTTACCATCTTGTAACCAAGCGGTACCTCGTAGCCTCTGAGCTTGGCGATGTTTTTTATCTCGCTCGCAAGAGCGCCGATTGTCTCCTTTTGCTCTTGTAAAAGGCGGTTTTCTTCCAGCAGCCGCTCGATCGTCTCCGCCTGATCGAAATGGGCGGTATAAGAATCCTTCGCGCTCTGCACCACTGCGGTATAGCGCGACTTGATAAAACCCGTCGCCTCCGTAAACACGCCGCTGACCCACCCGAAGCGGATCGCGGCGATCAGGACAAGCAGTGCGGCAATTGCCAGCGCGGCTACTCTAAGCACGGGTTACTCGTAAGCGATCTGCTGTAGATAATCCACCTTTTCGAGCACTTTGCCCGCTCCCCTTACCACAGCCAAAAGCGGATCGTCCGCTATATAGACGGGAAGGCGCGTCGAGTCCGCAAGGAATCGATCGAGACCTTTGAGCAACGCGCCGCCTCCCGCGAGGATAATCCCATTTTCCACAATATCCGCCGCCAGATCGGGCGGGGTTATTTCCAGCACATCTTTGAGGGCGTCCAAAATATCTTTTACCGTGTCTTTGAGCGCCTCTCTCGCGTCGTCAGAGGTGAATTCTATCGTTGACAGAAGACCGGTGATCTGATCGCGCCCCTTGACAAATTTTTTCAAAATCTCACGCGGAGGATAGGCGTTGCCTATGTCGATCTTAATCTCCTCGGCGACGCGCTCGCCGATTAGGAGGTTGTGCTTGCGCTTGATGTACTCAACGATCGCCGTATCGAGCTTGTCGCCCGCCACGCGGATTGACTTGCTTATAACCAAACCGCCCAACGAAACAACGCCGATCTCCGTCGTCCCTCCGCCTATGTCGATGATCAAAGAGCCTTTAGGCTCCTGAACGGGAAGCCCCGCGCCGATCGCCGCCGCCATTGGCTCTTCGATCAAGAAAACTTCCCGCGCTCCCGCGCTCATCGTCGATTCTTTGATCGCCTTGCGCTCCACCTGAGTGACTCCGTACGGCACGCCCACCACCACGCGCGGACGGACAAACGCCTTTCGTCGGTGAACCTTTTCGATGAAGTAGCGAATCATCCGTTCAGTCATCTCAAAGTCCGCGATCACGCCGTCCTTCATCGGACGGATCGCGAGTATGTTGCCCGGCGTCTTGCCAACCATCTCTTTGGCTTCGCGCCCTACCGCTAGAATGCGATTCCTGCCGTTGCTGTCTTTCTGAACGGCTACAACAGATGGCTCGTTGATCACAATTCCCTGCCCGCGCACAATAACCACCGTATTGGCGGTGCCGAGATCAATCGCGATGTCGTTTGAGAAGACACCGATGAGTTTGTCCATAAACATAGATTTCCTTTGTTATGCGCTGGTTTTGGCCGGCGTCATTTTGATATAAAGAGGCTTTTCCTGGTTGTTTACGCAGTTTTTATTCACCACGATCTCGTAGCCTTTCAGCTCCGGAAGCTCGTACATCGTCTCGCTGGTTACCTTCTCCACAATCGATCTTAACCCTCTCGCGCCTGTTTTGCGCTTGATCGCCTGCTCCGCGATCGCGCTAACGGCGTCCGTCTCAAAAGTCAGCTTCGCCCCGTCAATCGCGAAGAGCTTCTGATACTGCTTGATCAGAGCGTTTTTCGGCTCTGTCATAATTTTCACCAGATCGTCCCTTGAAAGTTCGTCAAGCGTTGAGATCACGTGAAGCCGCCCGATCAGCTCCGGAATCAGCCCGTAGTGAATCAGATCGTCCGGTTCCAGCTCCCTTAAAAGAGCCGTATTCTGCTTCGCGGCGCCTTTAGAGTGGGTGAAACCAAGCGTATTTCTGCCGATCCTTCTAGCAATGATATCGTCTAAACCGTCAAACGCCCCGCCGGCGATAAAGAGTATGTTGGTCGTGTCGATGGGGACAAATTCTTGATGGGGGTGCTTGCGCCCTCCCTTAGGCATGATGTTTATAACCGACCCCTCTATGATCTTCAAAAGCGCCTGTTGAACTCCCTCGCCGCTGACATCGCGGGTGATTGAGCGGTTCTCGCTGAGTCTGGCTATCTTGTCGATCTCGTCGATAAAAACGATCCCGCGCTCGGCAAGTTTCACGTCGTCGTTGGCGTTTTGCAGGAGTTTGGAGAGGATATTCTCCACATCTTCCCCTACATAGCCCGCCTCAGTAAGGCAGGTGGCGTCCGAAATGGCGATCGGCACATTCAGATAGCGAGCTAGCGTCTGCGCCATAAGCGTCTTACCGCTGCCGGTAGGTCCGATCAGCAGTATGTTTGATTTGGCTATTTCCGACTCATCGCCGATCTCGTTGTTGCGGTAGATGCGCTTGTAGTGGTTGTAGATCGCGATAGCGAAGGTCTTTTTCGCCTCCTCCTGACCGATTACGTACATATCAAGTATCTTTTTGAGCGCTTTGGGGCTGAAGCTGGAAATATCCATTCCCTTTATCTCCGCCTCTTCTCTGCTCATTCCGAATACCTTTGACGCGGCGGCTACGCACGCCTTGCAGATCGAAACCCCGTCTCCATATATAAGCGGATTTGCGTCGGTTTGCGCGGATTGGCAGAAGCTACATATGTGTTCTCTCATTGATGTCCCTCTTTTTCGTGATGAGCGCTTGGAACGCCCCGCTTCGCGGCGGCGATAAATTCGCAAAGCTCTCTTGAGAGAGCGTCCAGATCGCCCGCAAGCAGAGATTCGGCGGTCGCCTTTGGAGCGCGGCTGACGCGGAATATCCGCTTAAATGTGCGGCCAAGAAGGTCGATCTCGGCATGCGAAAAGCGCCTCCTCAAACCGACAAGATTGAGCGATCTGATCTTGACTCGATTGCCATCGGCAAGCAGAAACGGCGGAACATCCTGCGAAACGGCGGAAGCGCCGGCGATCATCGCGTATCTGCCGATATGAACAAACTGGTGAACGGCGCTTTCGCCGCCTATCACCGCATGATCGCCTATCTCAACGTGCCCCGCCAGCGCAACAAAGTTCGCTATGATGCAGCCGTTGCCAATCTGATTATCGTGGGCGATATGAACATGCCCCATAATAAGGCAGTTGTCGCTCACACGCGTAACTCCGCCTCCGTGAACGGTGCCGACGTTGATCTGGCAGAACTCACGGATCGTATTGTCGCTACCAATCTCCAGCCGCGTCGGTTCGCCTGCGTACTTGAGGTCTTGCGGCGCCGTGCCTAAAACGGCGTATGGGAAGATGCGGTTGTTTTCGCCGATCGTCGTACGACCCTCAATATGCGCGCCGTGCGAGACGATTGTACCGCCGCCAATAGTTACATCTTTGCCAATAAACGCGTATGGACCGACCGTTACGTCGTCCGCAATGGACGCGCCTTTTTCTACGATTGCGGTTTTATCTATCTGAGGCATTACTGATCTTTGTCGATCACCATAGCTTTGAACACCGCTTCGCAGGCAAGCTCGTCGTCCACATAAGCCTTGCTGCTAAGCACCCAAACCGCCGCTTTGCGCTTGATAAGCCCCACTCTATATACGAGCCGATCGCCCGGTCTTATCGGCTTTCTGAATTTCGCGTTGTCGATACTCATAAAGTAAACCAGTTTGTTTTCCTTACTGTCCGCGTCGAAATTGCCCGTGTAAAAAGCCAAAATAGCGCCCGCCTGCGCCATTCCCTCTACGATCATTACGCCCGGATATATGGGATGACCCGGGAAATGCCCCTGAAATACCGGCTCGCTGATCGAAATGTTTTTATACGCCTCAACATATTCGCCGATCTTTATCTCCGTAACGCGATCGATCAGCAAAAACGGAACGCGGTGCGGAAGAATCTGCTGAATCTGCATCACATCTAACACCATAAACCGCCCTCTTACACAAAATATCTTTTTATTGTACTCAATTGGCGCTAAGCGCCGCGAAGTACGAGCGGCGATCGGAATGTTTTGGCTAAAACATCCCTCCCTCGACGATAAAATCCTCCGGCTGTATCGATCCGCCGTAAAAGGGCAACATCGTCGCGTAAAAAGCCTTCATGGCAAACTTCTCCCTGCCAAGTTTGAAGAGCATTTCGTTGATCCAGCGCACAAGCTCCGCATCGCCCTTTTTTACCGCGGGAGCGATCGGCTCCGCCGACCCGATCGCCGCGACGCCGACTCGAAAGCCTCTGTTCTGAAGCGCCCACGCCAGAAGAATCGTGTTGTCGTGCGCAAATGCGCTCGCCTTCTCGCCTTGCAGCGCGTCAAATCCCTCCTTGTTGGTATTCACCCTGATGAGCTTGATCTCCGGATAGGCGATCGAGAAATACGCCTCCGCCGTGGTGCCACGCTTAACGATGAGGTTTTTGCCGATAAGCTGCGCCGGCTTGGTTATATACTCGGAGCCGGACAGAATGCCGATGGAGGCTTTGGCATACGGATTGGCGAAGTCCACTCTCGCCTTGCGCTCATGCTTTACGGTGAAGTTTGCCAGCACGATATCCACCGCCCCCTCTTCTAGCGCCTCGATCCTTGCGCTGCTCTCAACCGCGATAAACTCCACCTTCTGCTCGTCGTCAAAAAGCTCTTTCGCCAGCCGCTTTGCCAGCATGATCTCGTATCCCTGATATTCGCCGTTGGCGTCTTTATAACTAAACGGCGGCGCGTCCGCAAAGACCGCCACCTTCAAAAAACCGCGCTCTCGTATCGCTGAAAGGGAGGAATCCTCGCCAAACGCGGCGCTCAGAGTTAAAAATGCCGCTGACACAATACTTAGTAGCCGTTTCATTTTTTAATCCTTAGCAAAAAGTAGCTATTATAAGCCCGATTTAACACATCTTCAATCCCAATTTGACATATTATAGGAGTTTTTATCAAAGATATTGTTCCTCTGTGCGTCATTTTGTCCCTTCGTTTTTTCGGACTCTTTTTGGTGATGCCCATTCTGGCGGCGGCGGCGCTGAAGCTAGAAGGCGCGACGCCCTTTCTGGCGGGACTTGCCGTAGGCGGTTACGCGCTGATGCAGATGTTCTTCCAGTACCCTTTCGGAATGCTCAGCGATCGCTTCGGGCGGAAACGAATGATCGCGATTGGCATGATCATCTTCGCCGCCGGATCGATCGTCTGCGCCCAAAGTACGGATATATGGCTTCTGATAATCGGGCGGTTCGTGCAGGGAATGGGGGTGGTAACCTCTGTGATCACGGCGGGCATCAGCGATCTTACGAGCGAGGAACAGCGATCGAAGGCGATGGCGTTTGTGGGCGTGTCGATCGCCTGTAGTTTCATCGCCGCGATCCCGCTTTCGCCGGTGATCGGCGGCGCGTTCGGTGTGGAAACTCTCTTCTGGATCAGCGCCTGTTTGGCGATTCCCACTATTCTTCTGCTGATCTTCGCTGTAAAAACGCCGCCCAAAATTCATCCGCTAGAGCCAGTCGTCGGCTCAAAGCTCAAGCGCGTCTTCGCCGATTCAAACCTCATGCGGCTTAACTGCGCGATGTTCCTGCACAGCTTCGTAATGACCTCAAGTTTTGTGATGATTCCGCTGGCTTTAACGCGCGAACTCGGATATGAAATCGGCGGTATGTGGAGAGTTTATCTGCCCGCGCTCGTCTGCGGAATCCTCGCTATGGGGCTGGGTACGGCGATCGGCGAAAAGAAAAACGCCGTGAAAAGCGTGATGCTCGTAGGCGTCGCGACGCTGATATGCGCCTACGCCGGATTGCTACTCAGCGGCGTTCTTTTTATCCCGTGGGTGATGCTGATCTTCGCGGGGCTTAACTCTCTGGAACCGCTTATGCAATCAAGCGCATCCAAACTCGCCCGTAGCGATGTGAGAGGCTCGGCGCTGGGGCTGTTCAGCGCCTTTCAGTTCTGCGGCGTTTTCGCGGGCGGCGTCGGCGCCGGAGTCGCTTACGATCACATGGGCACGGTAGGAATTGCCGCCGTCTTGCTTGTCGTATCGTCAATTTGGTTTATAATTACGCTTAGGCTGAAAAACCCGATCAAAACCGTAACGATGCTAGTGGAGTTTGGCACTGCGCGTACACAGAAAGAGATTGAGGAGATAATGGGCGTGATCGAAGCGTATAGAAGCGAAAATCTCTACATCCGCTACGATCCGTCAATGATAGACGGAGATACATTAAGAAGCAGGTTGTAAAATCCTGTCTAAGGAGGGTACGTGCGGATTGACGATAGTCTTTTGAACCATCTGGAAACGCTTTCAATGCTCAAAATAGCGCCCGAGAAACGCGAAGAGATGAAGCGCGATCTGACCGAAATTCTAGGTTTTGTGGAGAAGCTCAACGAGCTTAATACCGATCACATAGACGCGATCGCTTCCCTTTCGGACGAACCCGTTAGATTGCGGGAAGATACGGCGCGGGAAGATGCGGCGGTAATCGGGGAAATGCTAGAGCGCGCTCCTAAGCGCAGCGAAGATTACTTTGTCGTACCAAGGGTTGTAAACTAAACACCAAAAGGATATACAGTGGACTTTACTCTCGAACAACTGCTCAACACGATCGCGGCGCACAACGCCAGCGACCTGCACCTCATAGCCGGCAGCGAGCCGCAGATTCGCATCTATGGCAAGCTGAAGCCTCTCGATCTGCCCAGAATGGACAAGAACGATATTCAGACGCTCTGCTATTCGGTGATCACCGAGTCGCAAAAGAAGAGGCTTGAGGAGACAAAGGAGCTTGACTTTGCTCTGGATATACCAAAGGTGGGGCGCTACAGAACGAACTACTACTATCAACGGCACGGGCTGGCGGCTGCGTTTCGCATAATTCCGACGGAGATTCCGACGATGGAATCGCTGGGACTGCCGAAGGTGCTACACGATGTGATCCGCCGCCAGCGCGGGTTGGTATTGGTAACCGGACCGACCGGATGCGGCAAAACCACCACAATGGCGGCGCTGATCGACGAGATTAACCGTACGGAAAACGGGCATATCGTAACGATCGAGGATCCGGTGGAGTTTGTCCACGAACACCAAGGATGTTTGATATCGCACCGGAGTCTGGGCGAAGATACCAAAAGCTTTGCGACAGCGCTGAAACACTCAATGCGTCAAGACCCCGACATCATATTTGTGGGCGAAATGCGCGACGTTGAAACTATCAGAACCGCCATGACAGCGGCGGAAACGGGACACCTTGTTTTCGGCACCCTGCACACCAACAGCGCGCCACAGACGATCAGCCGTATCGTAAACGTCTTTCCGACCGACGAGCAGGAGCTTGTGAGAACACAGCTCTCTATGGGTCTTTTGTGTAGCGTTTCGCAGTGTCTGATTCCAAGGGCGAACGGCGAAGGGCGGAAAGCCATCTTTGAGGTACTGATCAATACCCCCGCTGTGGCGAACCTGATCCGCGACAACAAACTGCACCAGATACTGTCGACTATGCAGCTTGGACAAGGTCAAACTCACATGCAAACGCAGACGCAAGAGATGCTTAAAGCGGTGCGGGATAGGGATATCACCGGCGAGGAGGCGATCAAGCACTCCTCTAGCATTGAGGAGCTGAAAAAGGCGCTGGGCGTCGGCGCGGAACAGGAGCAGCAGTTAAAAAAGTAGCCTGAGGGCTACTTCTGCTCCAGATATCTCTCCAGATATTTGGTGTCGAATCTATTGGCGGTGAAATCGGGGTTTTTCATCATACTACGGTGAAACTCGATGGTGGATTTGATGCCGCCAATATCAAACTCGCTTAGCGCCTGCGTCATCTTGGCAATCGCCCTCTCCCGCGTTGGAGCGTATACGATAAGTTTAGCGATCAGCGAATCGTAGTAGCTGGGGACGATGTAGCCCTCGTAGCAGTGGCTTTCCAGCCGCACGTTGCGCCCCGCTGGAGGTATCCAGCGCTTGATCTTGCCCGGACTCGGCAGGAACCGCACGGGGTCTTCGGCGGTGATGCGGCATTCGATCGCGTGTCCGCCAAGCGTTATCTCCTCCTGTTTGGGTAGCTTCTCCCCTTCGGCGACTCTTACCATCATCTCAATAATGTCCAAAGAGGAGATCATCTCGCTTACGGGGTGTTCTACTTGTAATCTCGTATTCATCTCCATAAAGTAGAAGTTCTGATCGCTGTCCACCAGAAATTCCAGCGTCCCCGCCCCCTCGTATTTGAGCGCTTTTACCGCCTTCACCGCTGTTTCCAGCAACTTTCGGCGCGTCTGGGGGTTGAGATACGCAGCGGGCGCCTCTTCGATCACCTTCTGATGCCGCCGCTGCATTGAGCAGTCGCGCTCTCCAATGTGAATTGCGCCGCCATGCTTGTCGCCTATTACCTGCACCTCAATGTGGCGCGGCTCTTTTATAAACTTCTCCATATATATACCGCCGCTACCAAAGGCGCTTTCCGCCTCCACTTTGGCGGCTAAAAAGGCGTTTTCTATATAGCTTTCATCTTCCACCACCCGCATTCCGCGTCCGCCGCCGCCCGCCGCCGCCTTTAGAATAACGGGATAGCCGACTAACTTTGCCTTCTTTTTGGCGTCGTTCGCGTTGGCGATCGTTCCCTCCACGCCGGGAATGGTCGGTATCCCCGCCTTTTGCATCACCTCTTTGGCTTTGGCTTTATCCGCCATCGTCGTCATCACGTCAGGGCTTGGGCCCAAAAAAGCGATCTTATGACGCGCGCACGCTTCGACAAAGTTTTCGTTTTCGCTTAGAAATCCGTAACCCGGAAATATGGCGTCGCTGTCGGTAACCTCAGCCGCCGTTATGATCGCCGGTATATTCAGGTAGCTTTCGGATGGTCTTGGCCCTCCGATACAAATCGCGACATCGGCAAGCTCAAGGTAGAGCGCGTCCCGATCGGCGGCGGAGTAAACGCAGACGACCTCTTTTCCCATCTCCTTGAACGTACGCAGGGCGCGAAGGGCAATCTCGCCCCTGTTTGCGATCAAAATACGCTTGATCTCGCTCATAGCTACCCTCTTTTTACGCGAAAGAGCGGCGTATCGTATTCAACGATCTGCCCGTCTTCGACAAGTATCTCCAGAATTGTGCAGTTAAATTCCGCCTCTACCTCGTTGAATATCTTCATCGCTTCCAAGATGCAGATGGGTTTGCCCTTTGCTATATTGTCGCCTACCTGCACAAACGGAGGAGAATCAGGCGAAGGCGATCGGTAAAACGTGCCAACCATAGGAGAGGTGATCGCCTCGTCGCCGTTCAATTCGGACGTCTCTGCCAAAACGCGGCTCGGCGGCGGCACAACGGCACCCTCCGCGGCGGGGAGCGCGGCATGCTGAGCTATTCGCTCAAGACTGACGGAAAAGCCTTCCTTCTTGATGCTGATCCTGCTAAGGGTAGAGCGGTCTAAAAATTCGGCTAGAGTTCTTATTTCATCAAGCGTCATAGAGTTCCTCGCTAATCATTGTTTCGACATAATACCACAGCGCCCAATAAAAGGAGATGTCGAGTTGGGAATAAAGGCAGATTCGTGGATCAGGGAAAAAGCGCTTAAAGAAAATATGATCGCCCCCTTTGTCGATAGGCTCGCCGGTGAAGGGATAGTAAGCTACGGCTTGTCAAGCTACGGTTATGATATCCGCGTAAGCAACGAGTTTAAGATATTCACCAACATCAACGCCACCGTGGTGGATCCAAAAAACTTCGACAGCGCCAACGTGGTGGATTTCACTGGCGATGTGTGCATCGTACCGCCAAACTCGTTTGCTCTGGCGCGGACGGTGGAGTATTTCAAAATGCCGCGCAACGTGCTGGCGATCTGTCTGGGCAAAAGCACCTACGCACGCTGCGGCATTATCGTCAACGTTACGCCTTTTGAGCCGGAGTTTGAGGGACACATCACGATCGAGATCTCCAACACCACGCCGCTGCCGGCGAAAATATACGCAAACGAAGGCATAGCGCAGGTGATCTTTCTGGAGGGGGACGAGCAGTGCCTCACCACGTACAAAGACCGAAAGGGCAAATATCAGGCGCAGACGGGAATTACGTTGCCGCGCATACTAAAAGTCTGACAAAAGATATCTCTGCTACAATTCGCCCTTCAAAAGCGTCCATAGCTCAACGGATAGAGCATCGGTTTGCGGTGCCGAAGGTTGCAGGTTCGAGTCCTGCTGGGCGCGCCAGTTGAATATACGCGCCGCCTACTTGGGCAGAAATCCCGTAAATACTTTGATCAGCACCCACAGGGAAACCAACGGAAAGACGATCGACTGGAACACAAAGAGCGTAAAAAGAGTTATAAGCGATTTGAGCAGACTTTCAATGCGCTTCTTAAACGTATCCAAATACTTTGAAACCACCTCCGTGCCGGTGAGCGTCTTGATCGTTCCAAAGAATCCCGCGTCGCTGACGCCGGGCATGAGGCGATCGCCCATTACGCTCTTCTCCTCTAGGATTATCGTCTGCGCCTCTTGAAGCTGCCGCTGCAAAAACATCTTGCTGGCAACGTCCGCGCCGTACGCCATCAACGGCACGATTAGCCTCAGAGCGAGGGCAAAGACGATCAGCCGCGCGCCCCACATATAGCACATATCTTTTCCCAACCGCAGCCACAACGCCGCAAAGAGCAGAATGCAGCCAATCGACATAAAAATGGCAATACCCAGCGTTGAGCATATCTCCATCATAAACCGCTGCGCGCCTAGAGAGGCGATCGCGATCAAAAGCACGTTGGAAAACTGCTCTATCAGATCCTCCGCGGGATTCAGCGCCTCGCCTAGC
Organism: Helicobacteraceae bacterium; assembly: GCA_031260125.1. Classification (GTDB taxonomy): domain Bacteria; phylum Campylobacterota; class Campylobacteria; order Campylobacterales; family SZUA-545; genus JAIRKM01. The sequence continues at coordinate 15,026 of JAIRKM010000039.1, forward strand.
GAAAGCGTTACAAAGGGCGGATGCACCTGCGTACCTTTGATAACGGAGATCACGGCGTGAATGCCGCGTACGGTGCCATAGACGATCGCAGTCTGCGTAAGCGCGTCTTCCAAATAGGTCTTCGCGCGGTTGTCAATGGGCGAGAACAGCAAATCGTAGCTTTTATCGCGCCCAAAGAGCGAAAACATCAGGACGCATATAAGCAGCACCGAGAGCACAAATCTAAGCGCCAGATTGGAAGAGTTGGAGGAGACAGCGGTATCAGCGTTCATCGATCAGCCTTTTTGCGATTTGTTCCACTCCAAGCCCCAAACTCGCCTCAATCTCGTGCGGCTCTCCCTGTTGCAAAAAGAGATCGGGAAGCTCAAAGCTCGTTATTGTAACCTCTTTACAGCCTAATGCGCAGAGCGTTTCCATCAGAGCGCCGGAGACGCCGCCCACCTTCGACGAATCGCTGAGTACCGCAAAACGCCTGTATCGGGCGGCGGCGGCGGCAACCGCCTCTCGATCGATCGGTTTTACGAATCGTAAATCCAAAACGCCCGCCTCCACGCCATGGCTATGTAAAATCTCCCAAACGGCAAGCGCCTTCGCCGCGCCGTTGCCGTAGCCGATCAGCAGCAGATCGCCGCCCTCCTTGAGCCACTCCGCCCTGCCAAGCTCAAACGGCTTAAAGGGCGCGATAGCGTGCGGATAAAACGCGCCGCGCGGGTATCTAAAGGCACACGGCTTGCCCAAATCCGCCGCAAAACGCACGGCGTCTTTGAGCGATTCCTCATCTCTTGGGGCAAAGAGAACCATATTGGGGATCAGCCGCAGATAGGAAACGTCAAAAACGCCCTGATGCGTCTCTCCATCGCCTCCTACCAATCCGGCGCGATCGATAGCGAAGATCACCGGCAGCTCGCCGATCGCCGTGTCATGTATGATCTGATCAAACCCGCGCTGCAAAAAAGTGGAGTAGATGGTGCAAAACGGCTTGAAACCCTCTTTGGCGAGCGCGGCGCAGCTTGTTACGGCGTGCTGCTCGGCAATCGCGACATCCCAGAAACGCTCTGGAAACTCCGCGATCAGCTTGTCTATGCCCGTTCCGCTCGGCATGGCGGCGGTAACGCCGACGATCCTGTCGTCCTTGCGGGCAAGCTCCAGTAACGCGCACGAGTAGATCGCCGCGGCGGACTCGCTGCCGCTCTCCTTCAACGGCTTGCCGCTTTCCTTGTCGAACGGTCCCACGCCGTGCCAATGTTCCTGCTTGCCCTGCGCAATCTCGTAGCCTTTGCCTTTGATCGTCTGAGCGTGAACGACAACCGGTTTTTTCATCTCCTTTGCCCGCCGCAATGTCGCGATCATATCGCTCACGCTGTGTCCATCGACCGGACCGATGTAATCAAGCCCCATCTCCTCAAACAGTATGCCGGGCGTGATCAGCCGCACGCTCTCTTCAAACCGCTTAGCGAGGTAGCGGAAGGTCTCGCTCGATCCAAGCAGGCCGTCCAGCGTAGCTTTGATCTTCTGTAAAAAGGGAGAGGCGATGATATGCGAAAGATAGTAGCTTATCGCGCCGATCGGCTTTGCGATGGACATCTCGTTGTCGTTTATGATGATCACGATCGGGTATTTGCGATCTCCTAGCTCGTTCATCGCCTCATAAACCATTCCCGCGCTCATAGCGCCATCGCCTATCAGCACGACCGGAGTTCTGTTTTCGCCTTTGAGCGCGATCGCCTTCGCCGCTCCAACCGCAACGCTAATGCTTGTTGAGCTGTGCCCCGCGATAAAGTAATCCGCATCGCTCTCGGAAGGTCTGGTAAAACCGCTGATCCCGCCCATCTTGCGCAGCCCGTCAAAACTCTCCCAGCGTCCCGTTAAAAGCTTGTGCGCGTACGCCTGATGAGAGACGTCAAAAATAAATGGATCGCTCTTTGGATCGAACACCGAGTGCATCGCCACGATTAGCTCCACAGCCCCTAGAGAGCTTGAGAGATGACCGCCGTTTTTACTCACAACCTCTAAAATTCTATTTCGTATGTCCTCGCATATCTTGTCATATTCGCCTGTTGACACCTAATTGCCGCTTTCTAATATGCTTTTTTTGATCGCCGCAAACCTGTTTTGTATCTGCGCGTCCATGTTGCCAGCGTCGCTGAAAATCACGACGCCTCCCTTTGCGATCGCCTTGTCGGGAACGATGGCGACATTGCCTTCGCCTGCGAATTTTGCGCTGAGTTCGCGGGCATCATCCGGCGACACTCTGATCGTAACTTTGTTCGCCCCCTTGATCTCGCCTAGAAGCGCGGAGGCGAGCGCAAAAGCGATCTTTGAGCTACTTTCGCTCACCTCTTTGGCGATCACCTCGCCGGCAATCTCAACGGCGATCGACGAAAGCTCCTTATCCAACGAAGCGGCATGATTGCCAAACTCGGCGACCACCGCGTCAAACTTGGAAAACGATTCGGTAAACTGCTCCTTCAAAGCGTTCAATTCGCCTTCAAAAGCCGCTCTCTCCTCCTTCTGTCCGGCTTTTTTACCTTCCTCAAACGAGCGCTCCTTCTCCTCCTCGATCTTTACGGCGAACTCCTCCTCCTGCCTCTCCAGCCGCGCTTGAAGTTTCACGATGTTGGCGCTAAGATCGTCGATCTTTCCGATCAGCGCGTCCAAAGAGTCTCCCTCTTCCACCTGACGGGCTTGAATCGCGGCGATGGCGGCTTTCTCCTCGTCGCTGAAGCCCGCTACAGGGCTTGACGGCACGGGGTTCGCGTGAGGGCGGGAGGGCGCGCCGCCGGTCTCTTTTAGAGAATCGAAGTTCTTAAAGCTGTACTTGGCGACCTTGTGGTGTGGGATCATATTGGGCGTAATTATAATATCCACTAGCCAACCCTCCTTACATCGATCGGCGTGCGATCAGCAAACGGCGTAATCAATCGATCAGTTCCTCCTCGCCGCCAAGCTCAATTACGCCCTGTTCTGCAAGCTGCTGCACGCCGTCCACAATCTTTCTCTGCGCCGCCTCCACCTCGCGCACCTTAACCGCGCCAAGATATTGAAGCTCTTCGCGCATCGTATCCGCCGCACGCTGGGACATATTAGAAAAGAACTTGTCTTTAAGCGGATCGGTGGCTGTTTTAAGCGCTAGCGTAAGCTCTTTCTTGTCCACCGCGCGAAGCACCTCGCGCACCGCCTGATTGTCTAGCTTGATAATATCTTCAAAGGTAAACATCATCTCCTTGATCGAGCTGGCAAGCTGCTCATCAACCTGCTCAATATACGAAAGCGTCGCTTTAGAGGCTTTCGTGCCGAGCCTGTTGAATATATCCGCCACCGCGCGCGGTCCGCCAACTTCCACCTTGTAGCTCGTAAGCGCCTCCAGCTTGCTTTCAAGCACAGCCGACACCCGTTTGATGATCACGGGAGAGATGTCGCCCAAATTTGCCATTCTCATCGAAACCTCGCCGCGCAGATCGTCGGGAAAGAGACTCAAGGTTTCCGCCGCCGCGCTGGCGTCCATGTGCGCTAAGATAAGCGCAATTGTCTGCGGGTGTTCGTTCAGAATAAAATCGCTCAACTGCTGCGGCTTGATTTTGCCCAGATAGCTGAAGTTTTGTCCGCTCTGCATCGATTTGGCGAGCTTTTCAAGCACTTTGCGGGCTTCTTCGGGTCCTAAAGCCTTGTATAGAATCTCTCTGGCGTACTCCATGCCGCCCGTGTTGATGTACTGGTTTGACTGGAAGATCGCATAGAACTCCTCCAGCACCGCCATGCCGATCTGCTTGTCGATATTTTTTGAAAGCGCGATGTGCTTAGATATTTCGGTAATAGTATCCACGTCCATATGGGCGAACACCTGCGCTGTAACGTCCTCGCCCATCTGCATTAAAAAGATTGCGGATTTTTCCGCCATTGACATCTCTTCAAACTGCGATTGCAAATGCGGTGATAATGCCATAGCAGCTCCTTATAATTTGGTGGTACTGGATCGGACAATTTCGTCCGTCAGCAGACTGGTGATCAACTGAGAAATATCTTTTGGTTTCTCCTCGCACGCCTCCTTGAGCCGCTCAAGCAGTACGTCGTACTTGAGCTTCTCCTCGTCCGCTCCTTTGCCAAGCCCGAGCTTTTCCTCAATGCTCTTTCTGAGATCGTCCAGATGGCTGTCGTCCTCTTCCAAATCGTCGGCGTCAAATTCGATTCGCTTCTGCTCGTCCTCCTCTTCCGCGGCCGGCACCTCCATCATTCTCCGCGCAAACGGCACGATCACCTTTTTGTAGAAAAGAAACAGCACAATCGCGGCGAAAAGGTACTTCGCGGCGGGGTAGAATACGCCCAACCGCGCGGAGAGCCACCGAACCCAAAGCGGCTCGATCTCCTCCGTCGTCGTAACGCCCGCTCTGAACTCAAAGTTGCTGACCGTTACCTCGTCTTTGCGATCTGAGTTAAAGCCGATCGCCTGTTTAACGAGATTTTCTATCGCCGCAATCTCGTTCTGCTCAAGCGGAACATACTCCTGAGCCGCCGCTTCGCCCTGCCTATACCTGCCATCAACCGCGACAGCCGCTGTAATTCGGTTGATCGTGGCAAACTCGCCCGTGATTTGCGATATCTTCTTGCTTACCTCGTAGTTGACAGTGTTTTCGCTTTTGGAGTACTTTTCGCGCAAGCGATCGTCTTCTAGCCCCTGCACAGGGCCGATATTGCTCACCGCGCCCGGCACGCCGCCGATCTCGCGCGGGCGGCTGCCTTCGCGTTTCTCTTCCGTGTTCTGTTCGCTTCGTACAACATTGCTCGGATCGAATATCTCCTGCGTACTGCTGCGCTGCGAAAAGTCAAAATCGATCGTTACCCGCGCCACAACTTTCTGCTCGCCGCCCAGAAACTGCCCCAGCATCTGCGTGATCTTGTTTTCGTACACCTGCTCGTATTCGCGTTTATACCTAAGTTGCGATCTCGCAACCTCTCCCGCGGTAGTCGCGGCGTCTTCCTCGCCCAGCGGAATGCCGCTTTCATTCACGATCCGCACGTTTTCGATCGTCAGCTTAGGTACGGCGGAGGCGATAAGGTGCTTTATCCCAAGAACCTGCTGTCGGTTTACCTGCATTCCGTCGCGCATGGCGATCATAACGGAGGCGGTGGGCGGTATGTCTTTGGCTACAAACACCGACTCTTTTGGGATCGCGAGATGTACTTTTGCGCTACGAACGCTCTCTAAACTCTCAATTGTGGCGCCAAGTTCCCCTTCCATAGCTCTTAGGAGCTTCACCTGCTGATCAAAATCGGTCGCGCCAAAATCCGGCGAATTGAAAAGCTCGTATCCTGGCTTGCCCTCTCTAGGAAGCCCTTGTGTGGCGAGGTTTAGGCGGACTCTGTTTACCTGCTCTTTTGGAACTTCGATCGCCCCCTCTTCGGGAATCCTAAACTTGATCCCCTGCGCCTCAAGCTGCTGAACGACAAGCCCCGCGTCTTTGGCGTTTAGATCGCTGTAGAGGACGCGGTAGCCGCTGTCGTAATCTTTGGGACTCGCGTAGACGATCAGAAATGCAATCAGCGCGATCACGCCTACAAGCGTTGCCGCAATTATGATCTTCTGTTTCTTATTGAGCCTCTTTTGAATCAGAGTTAGTTGCTGAACAAGGGCTTTAATATCCAATCAGCTACCTCCAATAATCTCTGAACAGTTCAAAAAAGCGATCATTTTCATTCGTCAGACCGATTGTAACGCGAATGGCGTTTAGATTGTAGCTTTTTAGATCGCGGACGATCATTCCGCGCTTTAACAGCGCGCTTGCCGCTTCGGCGGCGCTTCTGCCCTCGGGAAAAAGCAGCGTTATAAAGTTCGTGTAACTCGGCTCGTAATTCACGCCTACTTCGTGCGCAAACGCCTCATAGCGCGCCATCTCCTTGAAATTATGCTCCGCGCTTTTACGAACAAACGCCTGATCGCCCAGCGCCTCTACCGCGGCGGCAAGCGAAAGCGTCGTGATGTTAAACGGCGCGCGAACCTTGTGCAGCGCCTCAATAATGTCCGGGCGCGCAATCGCGTAGCCTACGCGCATGCCGCCCAATCCGTAGGCTTTGGAAAAAGTACCCGTGTAGATCGCGTTTGGGAAACGCTCGATCAGCTCTTTGGGCTCGATCAGCTTCCGCGTGTTCTTAAACGACGCGTACTCCATATACGCCGCATCGATCGCCACAAGCGTCTGAGCGCTTACTGCGTCCAAAAAGGCGAAAACATCGTCTTTATCAAGCGCGTCGCCGTAAGGGTTGCACGGCGTGCAGAGGTAGATTAGCTTAGGATTTTTCGCCAGCAGTTTTTCAAACGCCTTCAGATCGTGGCGTTCGGAGTCAGTCGTAATCGTTACCGCGCCGCTTTGCGCGGAGTAGATCGCGTACATCGCAAAGGTGATTTTGTTTTGCAGGACAACATCGCCGCGATCTAACAGCGCGTGGGTGATAAACTCAAATATCTGATCGCTGCCGCTTCCTATGATGATGTTTTCGCGCTCCACTTTGTATTTTTCGGCGAGCGCGGTTTTGAGCGCGTAATAGCTGTCGTCGGGATAGCGGTGTATTTTTCCGGCAAGCCGCGCGATCAGCGCCGTAACCTTCGGGCTTGCCCCAAACGGATTTTCGTTGCTGGCAAGTTTAACGATCTCTTTTTCGTCTATGCCGTAATCGCGCATAATAAGCTCTATCGGCTTGCCCGCCTCGTAGGTTTTGATATTTTCAAGTTCCTTTTTGAACCGCACCGCATTAACTCCTTGCGTAGCTTCCCAGCCATTTGTAATGTTTGATTTTCGACAAAGTAGCGCTCGGCTTTGGATCGTCCCTATGCCCTTCAAAATCTATAAAAAACCGAGAATTGCGCTTGTCGCCTTTGGAGGGAAGCGATTCGATCTGCGTAAGATTGATCTTCGCGTCGTTAAACTCTTTGAGCAGGGTGAACAGCGCCCCCGGTTTGTCCTGCGTTTGCGCGATAATGCTGGTCGTATCGCTGCCGCTAGGCTCGCTGACGAAATCGCTTAAAATCGCGAAACGGGTTTTGTTCTCGCCGCTGTCTTGTATATTGTCAAAAATAATCGGCAGATTGAGAAGCTGCGCCGCGATATGAGAGCAGATCGCCGCAGCTTCTGGGTCTTCGGAGGCGAGTTTAGCCGCTTTTGCGGTGCTTTCAATAGGAATACGCTCGACATTTTCCAAGCTATGCCCCTGCAAAAACGCGGCGCACTGCTCAAACGCAGCGTCTTTGGAGTAGATGCGCTTTATCGCGCCTAGCTTTTCGGATTTGGCGGCGAAGCAGTGGTGAATGGGCAGCTCCATATCGCCCACGATCAAAAGCGAGCTTGTTTCCAGCCGCCGCAATGTGTCGCCGACAAGCCCGCTGTTGTTGTTGTAGATGGGAACAACGCCATATTTCGCGCGGGCGCTTTCGACCGCCTCAAATACCGCGCCAATAGACTGCATACACAAATAGTCCCCCGTAGCGCCAAAACGGCTCTCCGCCGCCTGATGCGTAAAGCTGCCCACAGGACCCAAAAACGCCACACGCTCGGAATGCTCCAGCGATCGCGAAGCGGCAAAAATCTCCAAAAAGATCGCCTCTATCGCCTTTTTGCCCAGCAACCCCTTATGCCTGCAAAGCCTCGTGAGAATCTCCTTTTCACGCGCGGGGCAGTAGATTGCCGTATCGCTTCTTTTTTTCGCCTCGCCGATCTCTTTGACGAGGCTCATTCTTTCTTCTAATAAAGATACCAGTTTGTCGTCGATAGAGTCGATTTGCGCCCTGTTTTTCACTCTGATTCTCGTTAAGCTCATCGCACGGCTTTCAACAGCGCCGATCTGTTTACGACGATCTTCAGTCGTCATCGCCGACCATCTGAATGGCGAGTGTTGAACGTTTCAAAATCCACCTTGTAATTGCGTTTGAGAATGCTTATGGTAACAGTTAGGCGCTAAAACCAGCCGTTTTTCACAGTTAAAAGCCCGCCATAAAATCCCGTAAATCCCGTGCGAGCCTTCTTGTTTTGCCGATCCCAATCGCTGGGCGCATATTTAGATTGTTTATCTTTGAGCGCTATAATGCCGCTATGCAAAACCACAATGCCATGCTCTCGGATTCGCCGTGGAAGACGCTGTGCGACCTCTCTTCATCTGGTGTTTTTATTGTGCTCGCTTCTCACCTTCTTGTCTTCAAATGGCCTGTTGCACTGGAGATTCCTGACCGACTGGGCAGTCATGAAAGCGCCGATCTTCGACATCTTGTTTGGCGTGGCGACTGCCTTCGCCGGCTCTTACTTCTTTTTTGCTTGGTTCGCAAAATTAGCCTTTGCCAAACGTACCGCTGAACATGAATAGACTACTGACAGTTAAAGAAGCCAGTGAATGGGCAAGCGGCTTTACAGGTAAAAACGTAACACCGTCCAATATTTCTTATCTTATCCAATACGGGCGAATAAAAAAGATCGGCGAAAATGGAACCACGCAGATAGAATCAAGCGAACTGGCAGATTATTATCATGCCTACAACAGCTCGCGCGAAAATAACTTCAAAGAGCGTCTGGGCGAAAATTTAAATTGGGCGTTATCGTTTGAACAATACAAAGAAGCCGAAACGACAAAACATATCCATCGCTTGCACCCGTATAAAGGTAAGTTTATCCCGCAATTGGTAGAGTATTTTTTAGACGACCATACGGATAATTTCAAGAAAGAGATATATTTCAAAAAAGGCGATATTGTGCTTGACCCGTTTGCCGGAAGCGGAACAACATTGGCGCAGGCGTGCGAACTTGGAATACACGCGATTGGAGTTGATATTTCCGCATTCAACGCGCTGATAAGCAATTGCAAAACCGCAAGATATAACATTGCCGATATTC
>JAIRKM010000043.1 GCA_031260125.1 Helicobacteraceae bacterium
AAAAAAATGAGCGTAGAAAGCACAAGCGGCGGAGGCTTTCGCTCCCCGCCGCGCTTCAAGCCGATCTCTCTTTACAAAACGGCTATCTAAACTCCTTGTCAAACTCCGCTTTGAGTTCCTCCTGCGCCTTCTGGCTTTGAAACTGCTGCCAAAGCGCTTCTTTATTTTGCAGACTGCTCATCAGCCCTTGCTGAGCCTGATCGATCGGCGCGACCATCAGCACGTAAAGAGTGCCGTTTTTGGCTTGCCACGATTGGCTCACCTTCGAGCCTTTCAGCGAAAGCTCCGCTGTTTGACGAGAAACGCTCTCATAGTCGTTCTCAAACGTCGCCACGGGCATGCCCTGCGCGGAGGAGCGTTGCCAGCTCTTGAACATATTCTGAACCTTCAGCTCCACCTGCCGCGTAATGTCGTCCCTGCCGCTTGCCTGCGCCTGCCTCAGTTGAAAGCCGTAATCGCCCGCGGGATTTCTTGAAGCTGTACCCAGCCCTCCAAGCCACCCCTCCGGCCCATCGGGAATGCACACCCACGCAGGCGCCTCTTCGCCGTCAATCTGGCATTTCGCCTGTTCCGGCAGATCGGGGGTCTTGCCGCAGCCTGCCAGCAGAAGCAAAACCGCCGCCGCTAACGTTAATTGTAACTTCATCGCTTTTTCTCCTTTAACCGTTAAAGTTAATGGCGTATTCTACACCGTCTATTCATAAACTTATCAAAGTTCGCTTTGCGCTAAAGCGTGGGCAGGACATTAGTTTGCGAGGCGCGCTCTATGCTTTCGTAGAAACGGGCGACCGTTTCGTTGGGCTTGATCGACCGCTTTGCGGCGGCGATCGGGTCTTTGCTGCTTTGAATGTATAGCATAGTCGGATTACTCGATCGGCTTAACGCCACGTAAAGCTGTCCCGCCTCAAAGAGCCGATCGGTATTGACCACAAGCGGGGCGATGCTCATTCCTTGGCTCTTATGGATCGTGATCGCCCACGCCAGACGGAGCGGAAACTGCGTGATCCGCACTAGCGTCCGCTCGCCGGCGTCCTCCAGCTTGAAGATGTGTGGCGTTACCATGACATATTCGCCGTTGTCTTTCACAACCGCGATCCCATCCTTTTCAACCGCCTCCACGATCCCCCGCTCGCCGTTATAAAAAAGCTCGCCCTCGTTGACCGTAAAAAGGACGCGCGCGCCGATTTTGACTGTTAGTATCAAAGGCGTCGTAAGTGTTTTTATGAAGTTTTCGGCGATTGCGGCATCCGCCTCTTTGCTTACCTCTACCTCTGCCCTGATCGTATGCTCTTTAGCGTCGATCTCCCCTAGCCGCCTTGCGTTGAGCGCGTCCGCTTCGGCGTTGGTGGCGAATAGGTGCGTGGGGTCTATCTTTAAGACCTCTCTTTGTGAGGCGTAAATGCGAAGAAGCCTCTCATCTTCTCCGCCAATCTCGCCGCGCCTTAGATTATTGAGAAAAACGGCAAAGGCGGGATCGTCGGCACGCTTTGGCTCAAAAAGCGTTAAAGTTTTGAGCCGCAAACGTTCCCAAAAGCCGCTTTCAAATGCGTAAAAACCGTTGTCAAACAGTCTCGCTTCGCGTTTAAGCACTCTCTCGCGCACGGGCGGAAGCTGATAAAAATCGCCGCAGAGAGCGATCTTCCCCGCGAAGCCTGACCGAATAAGGCGCGATTCGATCATCTCCATCAGATCGGCGCTTACCATACTTATCTCGTCAATCGCTATCAGATCGAGTTCGCGTATCAGCTCAAGCCGCTTGGGAAGCTCCTGTTTGACATATTTTTTGCCATCATGGCGCGAAAGCTCCTCCAGATTTTTGCACACGCCAAAAAGAAAGAAGCGGTGGAGCGTCATTCCTCCTATGCCGACCGCCGCGATTCCCGTGCTGGCTAAAAGCGCCGTTTTGCGGTTGTTTTCGCTAAAAAAACGGCACATCTGAACAAGCAGAAAACTCTTGCCCACGCCGGCGCCGCCGGTTATAAACAGATTTTCCCTTACGGCGAGATCAATCGCTTTTTTTAACATCGCGCTTCTTTGTAATAACCGTTACCAGCAGATAGGAGATGCCCAGCACGACAAAGAACGCGATTGGCAGCCAGTACGCCTGTTCGCCGAACTTTTCGGCGAATCTTCTGAAAAAATCGCCTGCCAGAAAACCGCCGAAGCCGAAAACTGCCGCCCACAATGCCGCGCCCAGCAGATTGAGCACAAAAAAGCGCCAGAAGCGGTAGGTTGAAAACCCAACGACGATCGGAATGATAGTCTTTAAACCGTAGACAAACTTCTGCCCCACGATGATCCAAAAACCCCACCGTTTAAGCAGCTTGAAAGAGAGCGCGAACTTGCGCCGGTGCTTTTTGAAATACCCCAGCACCTCTTTTTTGTTTGTCCGCCCAAGATAAAAAAGAATCGTATCGCCCGTAACGTTTCCAGCGAATGCGACGACCAGCGTTACGGCAATGTCAAGAATGCCAATCGCCGCAAGCGTTCCCGCCGCGACCAGCCCTACGAAGCCGCCGCCCAGCGAATAGACGAACAGGGCGATATAACCGTACGTTTTAATATTTTCCGTGATTGTTTCCATAAAGTCCGCCGCCGCTTTTTTACGGTAGCGTAGCAAAAAACCGATTGATCGCGCCCAAGACTTTCCATAAAGCTGATACAATAATCAAAAATAAGTTCCGACAAAGGATTGACGATGAGATGGCTGGATTCTATGGCGTTAAGATCGAAGCTGATTCTATTGAGCGGCGTTTTAGTCGTAGGCTTGATAGTAGTGGGCGTTATAGGCTTTCTTGGCATCAGTCAGTGGGCGAAGGATATGGACTATATCGGAAACGATCGCATACCTTTGACCTCGACGCTTGACAACCTAAACCTTGCGCGCTTGCAGATTCGGGCGCAAACTTACGAGGCGTATCGTTACAAGGAGTTGCCGCCGAAGGAAAACAGCGAAAAGCTGGGCGAAATACTTCAGGCGCGCAAGAGCGCATGGGAAAGCGTAGATAGAGATTGGGCGAATTTGCAAAAAGCGGTATTCGCCACGGAAGAGGGCAAGCGGCTGATGTCCGAGATGCAAATATCGTACAAAAACTGGCGCGAAGCTTATAGCGTAATTGATAAGGCGATTGAGGATACCTATAGAACCTCCGATCCAGAACAGCAGGCAGAACACTATAAGAATTTTGGCGAAAAGATCGACGTAGGGGCTGCAAGCGCCGCGCAGATCGCAAAAGCGCTTGAGGGCATTGTCGCCGCCAACAAGGGCGTCGTTGACAAGGCGGTCGAGGAAGCCAACAAAACTGCGGCGTCTCAAAGGAACCTTATCCTGATCGTCCTATCTTCCGTCATGTTGTTGAGCGTAATTCTCGCGGCGCTGACGATCCGTTCTATCACCAAATCGATCAGCGAAGGGGTGCTGATCATCAGCGAAGCCAATTCGCAGGTCATTTCCGCCTCCAATCAGATATCCGCGTCCGCGATGTCGCTCGCGGAGGGCGCGTCTTCGCAGGCGGCAAGCGTGGAGCAGGTTTCAGCCACCATAGAGCAAAGCACGGCGGTAAATACCCAAAACAGCGAAAACGCGCGAGAGGCGAGCGTGCTGGCGCAGGGGGCAAACGATGCCGCGGGCAAGGGCGATTTGAAGGTTAAGAAACTTATGACCTCAATGGTGGAGATTACGGAGGCAAGCGAACAGATTGCCAAGATCATCAAGGCGATCGACGAAATAGCGTTTCAGACCAACCTGTTAGCGCTCAACGCCGCCGTGGAAGCGGCAAGGGCGGGGGAACACGGGCTGGGATTCGCCGTGGTCGCCGACGAAGTCAAAAATCTCGCCGGACGGAGCGCGAACGCGGCAAAAGAGACGACGAGCATCATTGAAAGGGCGATCGGCAAAATTAAAGAGGGCAATCAGATAGCAAAAGAGACCAACGAGGCGTTTGCCGAAATTCTTGACAAGGCGAAGAAGACGAGCGATCTCATTGGCGAGATCGCCTCTAGCGTAAAAGAGCAGTCGGAGGGCATGAACCAGATTTCAACGGCGATGGGGCAGATAGACGCCGTTACGCAGCAAAACGCGGCGACAAGCGAGGAGGCTGCGGCGGCAAGCGAGGAGATGAACGCGCAAGCCGCCTCAATGATGGAGAGCGTGGCGGAACTGGGCAAGATCGTAGGGTTGAAGATCGACCCCTTAAATGTCTCCCACGCGCCGCCGCCCAGAGTCGCGCCGCTTAAAAAACCGGCGGCTTTGCCCGGATCGCGCGCCAAGCAGATTTCAAACGCCGCGCCGCAGAAGAAACGGCACGAGGAGAAGGTGTTTCCGCTTGGAGAAGAGGATATGAAAGAGTTTTGATATACGGTTGATTTTACTGCGTGCGCGAGGCAGAAGCGGGATAAGAAGGTTATAATGCGGATCATTTTTTTTCATCGCGAGGCATTTGTTGGAACGACGTGAGTTTTTGATGCTTAATTCCGTTCTCGCCGCCGCCTTTGTCGGCGGATATACGCTCAAGCGTTATACGCACGCAGGTCTCCCGCGTTCGCACGAGTTGGGCTGTGAGGCGGAGATGGAAGAGGAGGCGATCGGCGAGATCAGGCAGGCGGATATAAAGGATCATCTGGACATTGAAAACGGCACGCCTCCAGAGCCGATCATAGCAAGCGGCGAAGAGCTTGAAACGCTTAAAGCGGTGCAGGGGAAACTCGCGGCTGTCGCCAGATATGTTGGGCAGGGCAACTTCAATATTATCGACTTTGATCGGACAAAGCAGATCGCGTCCTCCGCGCCCTCTATCGGAGCTTTCACCGACGAGCAGATCGCCTATATAGAGGCGCTCTTTTACCGCGACGCGAAGGAGTATGGCTTCTACGGCGAAAAGGTCTTAAACGAGCTTACTTTCACAATCGATCCCAAAGATGTCGTCAAGATACCCGCCTCTGGACATTACCTGTATAAGGAGCAGTCGGTTGAGGTGTTTAACAAGGTTAAAAAGGATATAGGCGAAACCATATTCTTAACCTCCGGCGTTCGCGGCATTCCCAAGCAGATATATCTGTTTTTGTCAAAAACGGTTTTCTGTAAAGGCAACTACTCGGAAGCTTCAAGGTCGCTCGCGCCGGCGGGCTACTCCTATCACGCTATAGGCGATTTCGACGTGGGCAAGGTGGGGCTGGGAGAGCGCAATTTCACGCAGGATTTTGCCGCCACACGTGAGTATGAGATGCTGATGCAGTTGGGCTACATAGCGATCCGCTATCCGCGGGGCAATCCCTTTGGCGTATATTTTGAGCCATGGCATGTGGAGGTTGTGTAACCGATCGCCGCGTTTCTTCTGTCATGTTATTAGGATATTGTGAATGAATAAAATATATGGGAAACATTCTTCGGTAAATGGAGGTACTTGAAGATGATGAAAAATCCGGTAGAAACAATTGGGAACTTAATTGAAAAGCAGGGGGTTAGTTTTATAAGCTCCGTTGATGAAAACGGTTATCCAAACACAAAGGCAATGTTGCCACCGGTTAAAAGGGAAGGCATAAAAACATTTTATTGGCATACAAACAGCCCTTCAATGAGGATAAAACAATATAGAAACAATCCAAAGGCTTGTATATATTTTTATGATAAACGTTTTTTCCGTGGCGTAATGTTAAAAGGGACGATGGAAGTATTGGAGGATAAAAAGATAAAAAAGGAAATTTGGAAAGACGAATTTACAATGTACTATAAAGACGGAATGGACGGAGGAGATTTTATAATAATAAAATTCACTGCGGAAAGTGGAAGGTATTATAGCGATTTTTCCTCAGAGGATTTTAAAATTGAACAGTAAATATAAAGTAGCCCAAACGTCGCATAACAGGTCTGTATATGCTTCGCCGCCAGTAGGCGGCTCGGGCTACGGTTTTGCTAGGTCATTGCGCTACGCTCCATTCCCACGCCAGCCTCCACCCACATTTTTGCAGCCCTGGTCTTTGCTTCGCAAAGCCCCTATTCGGGCTGCAAAAACGTCGCCAACAGCCGGAACGTTATGCGAAAT
>JAIRKM010000045.1 GCA_031260125.1 Helicobacteraceae bacterium
CTGCTTTTTGGCAGCAATATGAACGCGGCGGTGGCGCTCACGATTGGGGCGCTGCTTTCTAATGTCGTAACGATTGCGCTCTTTTTGATTGAATCGGCAAAGACCAAAGAGGATATTTAACGTTTTAAGCAGGGCGGCGATCGTCTTTAGCGCATAGGTTTTGAAATACTATGGCTTTTGCGTCGCGAGTATTCAAACCTACAAACGATTGAAGATCAACGCGTCCTTCGCGCCTTGCGCTCCTCCACTTTGTTGCTTAGCGGGCGCCTCCCTCCGCGATTTACGGCTGGAGACAGCCTATCGCTCCGCCCTCCGCGATTGCCGCTTCCTGCGGAAGCTTTTCGCAAGCGGGAATGACGGAGAGGACGCGGGAATAACAAACAGCGCGGATAAGATTTTCCTATCCGCTCTGCGATTTGACTACTTCCGCCAATGTTGTTTTTATTTGCGTCGATCTTTACTAGGGCGCGACTGTCTGCCAATATAGCGTAGGATAAGAATAGCCGCCAAAAGCTTCCCAAACCCAAGGATTATCCTTGTCGTTTCCAAACTTCCAACCTAAACCGCTCTTATAAGTCGATTGCAATTTAAGCTCGGCGATTGATTTAGACGTTCCGTTATTAGCCAGAACGCTTGCCTTTGAAAAACTGCCGAGAATATCGTTTAGCGCAAAATTATTTTCTGATGTGCCACTGTATATATATCCGACTATGCGATTTACAGTTGACGATCCGCTAATCTTTTGATTGATCGTGGCGTTGTTTTTAATCGTAGAACTATCGATATCCCCCGCAATACCTCCGACATAGCTTGTTCCGCTAACGTTTCCCGTCGAATAGCTATTGGTTATGGAGGATGAGTAACGAGTAGCTCCCGCAATACCGCCGACATGACCGTTGCTTGTTCCGCTTACGCTAACGTTTCCCGTTGAGTAGCTATTGGCTATAGTGGAGGAGCGATGAACATTCCCCGCAATACCGCCGACATAACTGGCGCTTGTTCCGCTAACGTTTGCCGTAGAGTAGCTATTGGTTATAGTGGAGGAGTAACCAACATCTCCCGCAATACCGCCGATATCACCTGTGCTTGTTGCGCTAACGTCTCCCGTAGAGTAGCTATTGGTTATGGAGGAGTTATTATAAACATTCCCCGCAATACCGCCGACTTCTCCGCGGGCGCTAACGTCTCCCGTAGAGTAGCTATTGGTTATGGAGGAGTTGTTATTGACATACCCCGCAATACCGCCGACATGCTCGTATTTTCCGCTAACGTTTCCCGTAGAGTAGCTATCGGTTATGGAGGAGTTATTATCGACATACCCCGCAATACCGCCGACAGAATAGGAATAGGAGCTTGTTTCGCCAACGTCTCCCGTCGAATAGCAATTGGTTATGGAGGAGTTGTTCTCGACCTGCCCCGCAATACCGCCGACACGATCGCCTCCTCGAACTCCGCCTTTGCCGCTATTGATCTCTACGCCTAGATTTCTAATCTTTGCGTTGTTGATATGACTAAAAAGACCGACAGGATTGGTTGGCCTATTGATCCATAGATTGGTTATCTTATATCCGTTTCCGTTAAAGATAGCCGTAAAAGGATTAATACCCGTACCAGTGAGGTAGTAACTGCCGATCGGCTTCCAACCCGCCGAAGCGTCTAGCGTAGCGCCTGTTAGATTTATATTGTTAAACATAATATAACTACGGTTTTGATCCAAATGGTCATGAGCGGCATTTAGATTGGTTTCCGTCCATATCTCATAAACCTTTGGAATGGCGTAGAAGTTAACGTTTTTATTTACTTTATAAGAGGTTTCGTCAATACGATCGGTTGTACTGCTTGCTAGATATAGAGCCGTAGCGTTTAGATCGAGATCATTTTTTAATTGAGCGATATTGATAACGCTATTTATTGGAACGCTTATTGATCCGTTAAAATCAAGATTAGCGTCGTAGAAGCTAACCTTGCAGTCGAAGCCAGCCTTGCAGTTTCCGCGAGTTTCATCGTCGTTTGAACCTCCGCAACCGACAAACAAGAACGCTAAAAGCGTAACCGCGGCAAAAGGTTTGCTAAAAGCGTTAAAAACTTTACGATATGAAAGGCGATTGTAAAGGCGCGAAGAGTTGGCGTCAAAAGCTCTTGTTAGAGCTCTATACGACAGAGAAGAGTTACGCCTTCCCTCCCTACCCCCATTCGAGAGGTTTAGCGAAAGTTGAAACATTGAAGCTCCTTTTTGGGAGAAAGATGTGACTAGGATTGTAGCGGAATAAAATAAAATAAAACCGAAACGCGACGATTGTTTTTTCATCATTATTTCCGCGTCTTTTTTTGTTATTTCCGCGATTTTAGCGTAGCCCCGTTTACGAAAAGCCGTGCTTTTCTCCGCGATTTACGCACGGATACGCGCTATCGCTTCGCGCCGCCGCAATCTCTGCGCTTGGCGCTCCTGCGAGCGGACTCTACGCGGCAAGGCAAAAACGATTTTTGCTATGATCGCCGCTTGAATTATTAAGATCTTGCAAGCGCAAAGACGCTATAAAACGCAAAAGAGGATATTTAGTGGAAGCCTATCAGCCGCAAGATATTGAAGCTAAATGGCGGAAAATCTGGGAGGAGCAAAACGCCTTTGAACCCGAAGCGAATAGCGCCAAACCCAAAAAATATATCCTTAGCATGTTTCCCTATCCGAGCGGGCGAATCCATATGGGACACGTGCGCAACTACGCCATCAGCGACGCTTTTGCCAGAAAATACCGATCGCTAGGCTACGACGTTTTGCACCCAATGGGTTGGGACAGCTTTGGCATGCCCGCCGAAAACGCCGCGATCAAACGCGGTATCCACCCCCAAAAATGGACATACGACAATATCGATCAGATGCGCGCCGAGCTTAAACGGCTGGGATTGAGCTTCGCGTGGAAGCGCGAATTCGCCACGAGCGATCCGCTCTACACCAAACACGAGCAGACGCTGTTTATCGATCTGTGGAATATGGGGCTGATCGAGCGCAAAACGGGACTGCTCAACTGGTGTCCGCGCGATCATACCGTGCTTGCCAACGAGCAGGTGATCGACGGCAAATGCTGGCGTTGCGACACGCCCGTAGTACTCAAGGAAATGGGGCAGTATTACCTCAAGATCACCCGATACGCCGCCGAGCTTCTGGATGGACTGAAAACGCTCAAATGGGCTAATCAGATACTGACGATGCAGGAAAACTGGATTGGCAAAAGCGAGGGGCTGGAGTTTGATTTCGCGCTAGATCAAGGCTCAATCGACAAACTAGGCGGCGCGATCGAGCGCTTTTCGGTCTTTACCACTCGCGCCGATACGATCTTTGGCGTTACCTATTGCGCTTTGGCGCCCGAACATCCGATCGTCCGCAAACTTCAGGAGCTAAAGGCGCTTTCAAGCGCGCAATTAGGCTGGCTAGAAACCATTCAGCGCGCGCCGACAAAAGATCGCGGCGGGTTGAATAAGGAGGGAATCAATCTAGGTTTGAGCGCGATCCACCCGCTTACGGGCAAAACGACGCCGATCTGGTGCGCCAATTTCATCTTGGGCGAATACGGCGGCGGCGCGGTGATGAGCGTCCCCGCGCACGATCGGCGCGATTACGAGTTTGCGGCGCAATACGATCTTCCGATCGTTCGCGTCGTCGCGCCAAAAAGCGGAGAGGCGCCAGTCGAGGCGGCGTTTACCGAAGATGGCGTGCTGATAGACAGCGGCGATTTTACCAATCTGACGAGCCTTGAGGCGCGCAAAGCGATTATCGCCTATTTTGAAGAGCGCAAAATTGGAAGAGGCGTCGTTAATTACAAACTTAAAGATTGGGGCATTTCGCGCCAGCGCTACTGGGGCGCGCCAATCCCGCTAATCGTCTGCGATCGTTGCGGAATAGTTCCCGAAGAGAAAAAAAATCTGCCCGTTACGTTGCCAGACGACGCGATAATCGACGGCGAAGGCAATCCGCTGGACAACCACCCGACTTTCAAAAACGCGATCTGCCCCAAATGCGGCGCCAAAGCGCGGCGCGAAACCGATACGATGGATACCTTTGTTCAATCGAGCTGGTATTTTTTGCGCTACGTTACGCCGCCTAACTTGTGGGAGAGCGTCGCGTTTGATAGATCGAGCGTTGATCGCTATATGCCCGTCGATCTCTACATCGGCGGGATAGAACACGCCATTTTGCACCTCTTATACGCGCGATTTTTTACAAAGGCGTTGCGCGACGCGGGGCATATAGCGATCGACGAGCCGTTTAGCGCGCTTTTGACGCAGGGCATGGTGCTAAAAGATGGCGCGAAGATGAGCAAATCCAAAGGCAACACGGTCGATCCCGACGATATGATCAACCGTTTTGGCGCGGACGCGACGCGCATGTTTATCCTGTTCGCCGCGCCGCCCGCCAAAGAGCTTGAGTGGAACGACAACGCGCTGGAGGGCTGCTTTCGCTTTCTTAACCGCCTGTGGAACAACGCCAAGAAGGTTACGCGCCGCGGTTTGCCAAGCATTGATCATGCCGCGCTGACAAGCGCCGAGAAGCTGGCGCGGCGCAAGGTTTATGAGGCGGCGCAAAAAAGCGAGGAGGCGTTTGGCAAAACCTACGCCTTCAACACAGTGATCGCCGCGTGTATGGAGGCGCTTAACGCCTTGCAGGATCAAACTTGCGACGAGGTCTGGAGCGAAGGCTATTTTGTGTTGCTAACGTTGCTAGAACCGATCGCGCCGCATATCTGCGCCGAGCTTTCGCAACGGCTTTTTGGGCGCGAAGTTTTTACGCCAATCGTCGTTCCCGAAGGCGTTTTTGACGTCGATAGCGTAACTTACGCCATTCAAGTGGGCGGCAAATTGCGCGGCGAATTCGAGGTGTCGGCGAGCGCCGATAACGACGAGATTATCGAAGCGGCGAAAAAGCGGCTTGGCGATCGTCTAAAAGGCGAGATTATCAAGACGATCGTCGTGCCGAAAAAACTCGTTAATTTTGTAGTCAAATAAGAGCGGCGCGATTGTCCGCGTAGCGCAAAGCGCCAGATCGTTATGAAATTCGCCGCGAAAACTTGGCGCATAGCCGAGAGCGGGTAGGGCGGTGTCAATAATTTTTCTTGCGGCTAACCCGCATCTCCTATCCGCGCTTCCTCCGCCTCTTTGTGCGCCTTAGATATTGGTATAGACAGCCTGAACGTCGTCGTCGTCCTCTAGTTTTTCAGTCAGCTTCATAATCTCTTCAATTTGCTCGTCGCTGTACTCCTGCGCCGAATTGGCGATATATTGCAGCGAGGCGGATTTTGGCTCTATATTAAGCTCTTCAAGCGCCTTTGAGATAGAGCCAAACTCCGTGTATGGCGCGTATATATATATGTTTTGCTCGTCGCTGTTTATCTCTTCAAGCCCTGCGTTGATTAGCGTAAGCTCTAGCGTGTCTAAATCTATATCCGCGCTTTTTTCCACTTCAAAAACAGCTTTTTTTGAAAAGATAAAAGCAAGCGTTCCGTTTGGCACGAGATGTCCTCCGTTTTTAGAGAGGATCGTCTTTATATTCGCCACGGTACGATTCGGGTTGTTGGTGGCGCACTCGATCATGATCATTGCGCCGTGCGGGCCTTTTCCTTCGTAAATCGCCTCATAGATATTTTCCGAGTCTTTACTGCTTGCCCGCTTGATCGCGGCGTCTATATTTTCCTTTGGCATATTCTGCGCCTTGGCGTTTAAGATCGCCGTGCGCAGTCTGGAGTTCATCTCCGGATCGCCGCCCCCTTCTTTTGCCGCTAATGTAATGAGCTTGGAGAGTTTTGGAAAGACACGCGACATATTCGCCCACCGTTTTTCTTTTGCCGCTTTTCTGTATTCAAATGCCCTGCCCACAAGTATTTCCTGAAAATAAAGTGTGATATTATAATTCAAAGTTGTTGATACTATTCAAGGCGATATTTAAAGGACGATAGAGATGAAAATCGTTTTAGCGGATACGATACTGACGATGGATGCCGCAAATCCTGTGATTAGAAACGGCGCTGTTATTTTTGAGGACGAGATCGCGGACATAACCTGCGATCGGCAGACGATCGAGGCGTGGAAAGAGCGCGCTTTGGTGATCGAGGGAGGTAGGCACTCCATATTGATGCCCGGATTGATCAACGCGCATATGCATTTGGAGTTCAGCGGCAATTCAACCGACTTGGAATACGGCAGCTTTATCGGCTGGTTGCACAGCATGATCGAAAAACGCGACGCGCTGGTCGGCTCGCTTACAAAGGAGAGAGTTGACGAGGCGCTTGAAGAGTCGCTTAGGTCGGGAACGACGGCGATTGGGGCGATCAGCAGTTACGGCTTTGACTTGGAGAGCCTCTCCGCCGCGAAACAGCGGGTGGTGTATTTTAACGAGATAATCGGCTCCAATCCAGCCGCGTTAGATGCGATCTTCACCGCGTTTGAAAGCCGTGTTGAAAAGAGCGGCGAATATAAGAGCGATCGTTTTATGCCGGCGGTCGCGATTCACTCCCCCTACTCGGTTCACCCGCTACTACTGCGCAAGGCGATCTCATTTGCCGGCGCCAAACGTATGCCGCTTTCGACGCATTTTATGGAAAGCGCGGGCGAAAGACGCTGGCTTGACAGCGCCAGCGGAGCGTTCAAGCCGTTTTTTGAGAAGTACTTCAACCTTTCGCAGCCATTTTCCAGCGCACGCGATTTTCTCGCTGCCTTTAACGACACAAGGGCGCTTTTTGTCCACTGTTCCTACGTGAACGCGGAGGAACTAGACGAGATCGGCAGAATGGGATCGAGCATCGTTCATTGCCCTGTCTCGAACCGTCTGCTCGGAGGCTCGCTGCTGCAACTAGAAAAGCTCAAAAACCGCGAAATACCGTATATGGTGGCAACGGACGGTCTAAGCTCCAACATAACGCTTAATCTATTTGACGAGTTAAGAAGCGCGCTCTTGATGCATGAGGGGCTGAATCTACCTCTGCTTTCGCGCGATCTGCTTCGCAGCGTTACCAATATAGCCGCGAGGGCGTTGGGAATAAACGCCGGCACAATCGCCGAAGGGTACGCCGCGGATATGCTGCTGTTTAGGTTGCCGGGAGATGTGAGCGACGATCTTATGCTCTACCTTCACGCAATTTTGCATGCGCCTGCTAGAATCGACAAAGTTTTTATCAACGGAGAAGCTGTTTAATGGAAGATATAAAAAAGATCGTTAGGGGTATAGCGGCGCTGATTGGTTTTGTACAGAACCACTTCAAGGCGGTAATTTTACTGCTCTTTTTGCTGCTGGTGTTCTCCTCTTTGCTGCAACAGCCGCCGGTGCAGCCCAATCTATACCGCATCGATCTGTATGGGCCGATCGCCAGCGCCGATAATTTTCTGAGCGAAATTGAGGCGGCAAACGCCGAGTCGATCAAAGGAGTTCTGCTGGTCGTCGACTCTCCGGGCGGCTCCGTTTCTCCCAGCGTTGAAATGATGATGGCGCTCAGCGATCTTGCGGAACGCAAGCCGGTAGTGGCGTACTCCGCCGGCACGATGGCAAGCGGGAGTTATTACGCCTCAGTATGGGCAAGCGAGATCGTAGCAAATCCGGGGAGTATCATAGGCTCGATCGGCGTTATGATGGAGGGCGTAAACGCGGAGGAACTGCTGGAGAAAATTGGCTTAAAGATACGTGTAATAAAGGCTGGCGACTATAAGGAAGCGGGAACCTTTTACCGCGAGTGGACGGAGGACGAGCGCAAGCAGATACATCAGGTTATCGACGCCACTTACGATATGTTTGTTTCCGATGTGGCGCGGGCGAGGGGGCTGGACAAAAAAGACGCGCCGAAATTCGCTAATGGCAAGGTGTTTACCGCCGCGCAGGCGCTGGAGGTGGGGCTGATCGATAAGATCGGTAGTATTACTACGGCGCAGGGGCGGCTTACTGAGCTTTCCGGCGTGAAAACGCCGGTATGGAACGAGAAGAGCATGCTAAAAAAGTTTGAGGAGCGCTTGAGCGAAAATTTAGAATCGGCGCTTCAGAAGAGCTTCTCAAGCGCCATGAAAATGCGTCTTGAGTAATTTTCCGCTACAATCACGAGCCTAAAATTCACAGGCGTCAGTCCTTTTAGGGTTGTTCCTTGATCGGAACGAACGGGCGCCGAGGCTAAACCCAAATTTAATAGAAAGGATAATTTCATGGTTACCATGAAAGATCTGCTGGAGTGCGGCGTTCATTTTGGACATCAAACGCGCCGCTGGAATCCGAAGATGAAGAAGTTTATCTTCGGTGTCAGGAAGAACATCTACATCATCGACCTGCAAAAGACGCTGCGCTATTTCCGCTATACGGCGGGTATCGTGCGCGACGCGGCGGCGCAGGGCAAGACGATCCTCTTTGTCGGCACAAAGAAGCAGGCAAGCGCCATTATTGGTCAGCAGGCGGAAAGGTGCGGAATGCCCTATGTGAACAACCGATGGCTTGGCGGCATGCTTACGAACTATAAGACGATTCGCCAGTCGATCCGCCAGCTTGAGGCGATTGAGAATCTTCAGGCGAGCGACGAACACAGCAGGCTGACAAAAAAAGAACAGCTTCTCTACGAGCGCAAGCGGGAAAAAATGGAGAAGTATATGAGTGGGCTGCGCAATATGAAATCTCTGCCGGATATGCTTTTTGTGCTGGATGCCGTAAAGGAGAAGATCGCCATAGCGGAGGCGAGGAGGCTTGGCATTCCCATTATCGCGCCGCTTGATACGAATTGCGATCCCGATAAAATCGACTATCCTATACCGGGCAACGACGACGCGATTCGCGCGATCGAGCTGTTTTGTACGGAAATGGCAAATTCGGTGATCGAGGGCAAAGAACTTGCTGCGCAGGACGGCTTACCTCCTGAAATCTCCGCTCCTGTCGAACTAGAGGACATTCCGGTAGAGGGCATTCCGGAGATTGATATACTGGCGGAAGAAGGGACACAAGATGTCGACTCCGGCGAATGAAGTTGATAAGAAGCTGATCGTTCAGCTGCGTGAAAAAACAAGCGCGGGCGTACTCGACTGCAAAAAGGCTCTGGTTGAAAGCGGCGGGGACATTGCGCTCGCCGTGGAATGGCTGCGTAAAAAGGGACTATCCAAAGCGGCTAAAGTGGCGGCTAAAGTGGCGGCGGAAGGGAGAATTGCCCTAAGGATCGGCAGCGACCTGAAAAGCGGCTCAATTGTTGAGATAAACTGCGAGACGGATTTTGTGGCAAAGAACGACAACTTTGTCGCCTTCTGCGATAAGACGATTTCGTATGTACACGAAGCCTCATTTAATACGATCGAGGAGATGAGAGAGCAGGGCTGTTTCAGCGAGAACGTCAACTCCGCAATCGCGACGATGGGAGAGAAGATCGACATTCGCCGCGTGGCGAAACTCTCAGAGACAGGTGGAATCGTAAACGGCTATCTACACTCAAACGCCAAAGTTGGAGTCCTTGTAGCGGTTGAGACCGACTGCGCCGATCTGGGCGGTTTCGTCCGCGACATAGCTATGCACGCGGCGGCGATGAGACCTCTCTATCTGGACGAAAGCGCCATTCCTGCCGCCGTTATCGCCAAAGAGCGCGAAATCGCGGTTGAACAGCTCAAAAAAGAGGGAAAACCGGAGGCGATGCTTGAGAAGATCGTTCCCGGAAAAATTAAAAAGTTTATTCAGGAGGCTACGCTTGCCGGTCAGCCGTTTGTGAAGGACGACAAAAAGAGCGTCTCGCAGGCGCTTAGCGACGCGGCTACGCAACGCGGTTGCACCGCTCGGCTGGCTGGATTTGTCCGCTTTGAAGTAGGCGAGGGGATCGAAAAAAAGAGCGCCTCGTTTGCCGATGAGGTTGCCCAACAGATCAGACGTTAATGCTTGAGGCGCACGAACTTTCACTGGCTTTTGAGCGCCCTCTCTTTTCTCACGTAAACATTGACATCGCCGCCGGCGCTTCGGCGGCGGTCGTGGGCGTCAGTGGTAGCGGAAAATCGACGCTTTTGCATATCCTCTCCACTTTTTTACCTCCGCAAGAGGGGCGCGTTAAACTCTGTGGTGTCGATATATACGCGATCAGTCAGACCGATCGCGAACGCCTCCGCAAAGAGGCGGTCGGAATGATATTTCAACAGCACTACCTCTTCCGCGGCTTTACGGCGCGCGAAAACCTAAAGGTCGCCTCGCTGTTAAGCGGCTACGATATCGACGAGAGGCTGATGGAGCGGCTGGGTATCGCCCACCTGCTGGATCAAGACGCGATGAATCTTTCCGGCGGTCAGCAGCAGCGGCTTTCGATTGCCAGAGTGCTTACAAAAAAACCTAAGTTCATATACGCCGACGAGCCGACGGGTAATCTCGATCAGGCAAACGCGCTTGAGGCGATCGGCATACTGCTGGAGTACGTAAGAGAGAACGGCGCCGTTTTGTTTCTCGCTACGCACGATGAGAGTATTGCCAGAAAAGCGGATCGTATTTTTAAGTTGGAAAACGGTTCGCTCTTTTTGCTTCAATGACCGATTTTCTGTTTTTTCTGTCGGAGATTAACGTCGTAAATTTCGTCCTGCTCTTTGTGCGCATCAGCGCGATGATGGTATTTGTGCCGTTTTTTTCCTCGCAGACGATCTTTCCCACCGTAAAAGCCGCAATTGCGCTTTTTGTTACGATCATTCTCTTTCCGCTGCTGCCGCCGCCCGACTTCGCGTTAAGCTCGCAGAGCGTGCTGCTTGCCGTGATCAGCGAGGCGGCGTTTGGATTTGCGGTGGGTGTGGCGATACAGCTTGTCTTCGTAGGATTTCAATTTGCCGCCGATCAGATCGCCTTTGCAATGAGCTTTTCGATGGCTACGGCGATGGATCCGCAGAGCGAAGCTACCAGTACCGTGATTACGCAGTTTTTCTATCTCTTTGCCATTTTGCTGTTTCTGGCTTTTGACGGGCATCATCTCATTCTGGCTTTCGCGGCGCGATCGCTGGAGAGCGTCCCGCTTGGGGGCTTTCTGATCGCCGAGAATTTCCTTCTGTACACGATCAAGGCTTTCGGCTGGTCGTTTGTGCTGGGAATTACCGTTGCTTTTCCCGTTGTCGCCCTCTCTTTGCTCTCCGATATTGCCTTTGGAATGATTATGAAAACGGTACCTAGCTTCAACCTTCTGGTGGTTGGAATGCCGGCGAGAATCTTTTTGGCGCTTCTGGTGCTGACGGTTACGATGGGAACGACGGCATTTATCTTCAAGAGAGAGTTGTATAAGGCGATCAACGCGCTGGGGGCGCTCTTTATTTAGGCTGCGCTAAAACGTTTCCGCCCGCGCAAATATCGGCTCCATCACCTTCAAAAGCTCTTTGGCGGAGGTCTGGTCATGTTCAATAAATAGAATTTCGTAGTTGATATTAAAGGCGCTTGCCGTCCAGTTCGCCGATCCGTATATGGAGGTTTTAGCGTCAATAACCCCCACTTTCAGGTGCATGATTCCGTTGTAATTGCCGTTTTTTGCTTTATTGCCGGTGATTCGATAAACGGCGATACCTCGTATTTTCGCTAGGACGCCCGCTTTTGAGTTTTTCGGGTCGCTCTTTACGCTTTTGTCGTCAACGACGATCCTGATCGAGACGCCGCGTTTCGCCGCGTCCTTGAGCGCTTTTGCGATGTTATTGTTGGTAAAGGAGTACATCGCAATCGTTATTGTTTCCTTTGCGCCTTCGATCTCGCGTATCACCGCCGCTTCGGCGCGGCTGCCCTCTTTGGGCATAACGTAAAATATCCGATCGGCGCTCATAATGGAAAACGACAGAAACAGCGCAATTATCAGACGCACGCAGCCCTCTTTATTGTTTGGCTGCATATTTTAGCATTTAGAATATACAATCTATAAGTTCGTTGAGGAGGTATTATCAGTGAAAATTTTACTTATCAATCAAAATGCAACAGTTGAAAAACTTGTTAAGCTCAGCGCCCAGCGAATCGGGCTGGAGCTACTAGCGGCGCAAATCGCCAAAGACGAAAACGCCGGCGAATACACATGGGTGCTGGTAGACAACGAGAGTCTTGAGGGGGCGAGCGCGGCGGATTTGCGCGCGAAATATCGAGAATCGAAGATTGGGCTTTTGTATCCCAAGGGCAGCAATCGACCGGAGGGCTTTGATCTTTACATTGAAAAACCATTTTTGCCCACAGAGTTGATCGATGAGTTCTCGTCTGTCATAAACACCCCCGCGGCGAATGTGAATTCGGTAGACATAGAGAGTCTCGGAGGCGCTGGCGATCTACCGCCGATTGAAAATTTAGACAGTTTAGACGAGGTTGATCTTCACGCCGTTGAAGAAACAGGCGCGGCGCAAGCGCAGCCGCCGGCAGAAAATTTGGAAAGTCTTGATATTGCGGGCGATTTGCCCTCGATCGACGATCTACCCCCAATCGACGATCTAGATCACATTGACGGCGCTTTGCCGGAGGCATCTCCTTTTGGTGAGGAGTTGGGAAATGTCAATCCGCCTGTCGCCGAAGAGATGGCGGACACTCTTGAAAGACGAGACGAAGGAGATGCTTTTTTGGAAGAGGGCGCTGCTAACGAAGAAAATGGCGAAGCGGCGGCGCAGTCGCCGACTGAAAGCCTAGAAAACGCTGAAAGTCTGGAAAATATTGACTTTACAGAAAACCTGCCTCTGGCTGAAGAGATGGTTTATGCGGATGGCGATCTTCAAAAGGCGGCTACGCCCGATGGAGATTTAGACATCTTGCCAGATAGTTTTGACGAGCCCAAAACGTCCGTTCTGGACAGCACGGAGGTCAAAAAAGTCAAGGACATTCTCAGCGACGACGATATTCTTGACAGCTTAACGCCGTCTGAAAGCGAGGCGGAGGCGAAAGACGATCTTAAAATTGAGCTTGGGGAGAACAGCGCACTGCTGGACGAAGACGATCTGGCGGATCTGCGCTTTGATTCGCTTGATGAGGAGAACAAGGATATCTCTGAGGATGCCGCTCTTGATCTAAACGCGATTGACGATGAAAAACCGGAGATGCCGATCGAAGACCTTGATTTAAGCGTCATCAACGAAGAGTCGATTGCGGACGCGCTGGGCGAAACCATATCCAAGGCGCTTAAAGGCGCTCCCGTATCTGAAACAGGAGCGGCGGCGGTCGCGGGCGGCGAACTTCACAGCGCGCTCTCAACCATATCGATCGAAACGCTAAGAGAGGTTCTCGATGGCATGCACCTTACGATCAACATCTCATTTTCAAACAAGAAATGAACGGATCGTTAGTTGTCGTGTCGGGTCCCAGCGGATCGGGCAAAAGCTCACTCTGTAAAAAGATATGCGGCGAATTTGAGTTTGCCTCTCTAAGCATATCGACTACCACCCGTAAAGTACGAGCGGGCGAAAAAGATGGAGTCGATTACTTTTTTACCGATGAATCCTCTTTTCAAGATATGGCGGCAAAAGGGGAGTTTCTAGAGTGGGCGCAGGTACACGGCAATCTTTACGGAACCAGCAGGGTATGGGTAGAGAGGGCGCTTGAAAGCGGCAGAAGCGTGATCTTTGACATAGACGTGCAAGGGCAGGCGTCGATCGTGAGGCTTTTTCCCAAAGAGACCACGTCGATCTTTCTCACTACGCCATCGGCGCGGGCGCTAAGATCGCGGCTGGTTGGACGCGGGACGGACGATCAAGAGGCGATTGAAGAGCGGCTTATTAACGCACGAAAGGAGATGGAGAGTATCGATCTTTTTGATTATCTGCTGGTCAACGACAGCTTTGACGAGAGCTACAATCTTCTTCGCGGGATCGTGCTTGCCTCGCGTATAAAGTGCGGCGCGGTATCATTATCAAAGTTTATTTCAAACTGGTCAAATTAAAAGGAGAACGCATGGGAATGCCGAGTATGCCGGAGTTGCTGATTATTTTAACGATCGTTCTGCTGCTGTTTGGCGCAAAGAAGATACCCGAGTTGGCTAAAGGGCTAGGAAGCGGGATAAAAAATTTCAAAAACGCCATTAAAGAAGATGAGCGTATCGAATCAACAAAAAATGCAGAGACGGACAAAGACGCCGAATCGATAAAAAGTTCCTAATTCTTGAAACAACGAATTTCTGATTTTATAGCCAAGCGGCTGTCGCTGGAGAGCGCTTTTGTCGCCAAACCAAAAGATGCGGCGTTTGGTCACTTTTGTACTCCAGCCGCTTTCGCCCTGTCTAAGGGAACCGGCAAAACGCCCAATCTGATCGCGCTCGATCTATGCGCCAAACTCCAAGATTCGGAGATGTTTGAAAGTGTTACGGCGGATGGCGGCTACGTCAATTTTACGCTTAGCTTGCGATTTTTGGATCACTTCGCCACAAAGGCGCTCTACGACAACGATCGCTTTGGCTCCGAAAGCGGCGGGGAGTCCGTTCTGCTGGAGTTTGTCAGCGCCAATCCAACCGGCCCTCTACACATAGGTCATGCGCGCGGGGCGGTTTTTGGCGACGCGCTTGCGCGGCTGGGCAGACATTTAGGACATAGAGTCGCCAGCGAGTACTATATCAACGACGCGGGCAATCAGATTGAGCTTTTGGGGAGATCGGTTTATTTTAAGGCAAAAACGGAGCTTCTGGGCGAAAAGATCGCCTTTCCGGAGGAGTGCTATCAGGGCGACTACGTCTCCGATCTGGCAAAAGAGGCGTTTGATATGTTCGGCAGGGCGGCGTTTGCCAGCGAGGAGACGATCGAAAATCTCTCCGGCTGGGCGAAGAATAAGATGCTCGACTGGATAAAAACGACACTTTCTGAAGCGGATATCAAGTTTGATAACTTTGTAAGCGAAAGGGCGCTTTATATCGGGTGGGATCGCGTACGGTCAATACTGGAGAAAAACGATGCCCTCTATGTGGACGCTGAGCGCAAGGAATATCTCGCCTCTTCCCGGAAGGGAGATAGCAAAGATCGCGTTGTGGTACGCGAAAACGGGATACCCACCTATTTGGCGGGAGACATCATCTACCACCACAATAAATTTGAGCGGAGATTTGACCGCTACATTAACATCTGGGGCGCGGATCATCACGGATATATCGCGAGAGTCAAAGCGGCGATCGAGTTTCTAGGGTATGACAGCGGTCGGCTGGAAGTGCTGTTGTCGCAGATGGTCGCCCTGTTGAAAGGCGGCGAACCGTACAAGATGTCCAAACGATCCGGAAACTTTGTGCCAATGGAGGAGGTGGGGCGTGAGATAGGCTATGATGCGTTGAAGTTTGTTTTTTTAACCAAGCGGGCGGACACGCATCTGGAGTTTGATCTTGATCTGCTTGCGAAAGAGGACAGCTCCAACCCCGTCTATTACGTCAATTACGCGCACGCAAGAATATGCTCGCTTTTTGAGAAGCTGGGAAGATCGCCCGATATTGACACGCCGTTAGTCGATCTGAGCGGCGGCGCTAAGGAGCTGCTCTTTTACGCCCTTTTGCTACCGGAGGTGATCACAGAGGCGTTCAACTCTCGCCAGCCGCACCTCGTTACCGACTATCTGTATAAACTCTCCGGCAGACTGCATCGATTTTACGCCGACAATAGGGTGATCGGCAGCGCAAACGAAGAACAGATCCTTAAAGTCTTCGCTGTCGTTAGGCTTGCGATCTGGCAGGGGCTGCGCCTGCTTGGTATCAAAGCTAAAACAAAAATGTGAAAAAAGTATTTTTTAAGACGTTTGGCTGCCGCACAAACCTTTTTGACACGCAGGTGATGATTGAAAACCTCGGCGAACACGCGCTCGTTTCAGACGAGAGCGAAGCGGATGCCGTTGTGATCAACTCGTGCGCCGTTACGAATCACTCGGAAAGCGTTGCGCGAAACTACATAAACCGCGTCAAACGCGACTTTCCTGATGTCAAGCTGCTCTTTACCGGCTGCGGCGCGAAGGGCGCGGGCGCTTCGCTTCTGAAAAAAGCGCTGGTAGACGGGGTATTCAGCCACTCGCTCAAATCCGGCGTAGCCTCGTATGTAGATCGGAAGATGCCGTTTATTGAGATAGGCGAGGAGGGCGGCATAGACGATACGCTCTTGACGCGGTTTGACGGCAAAACCAAAGCCTTTGTCAAAATTCAGGAAGGGTGCGATTTCGATTGCAGCTACTGCGTGATTCCGTCTGTGAGGGGAAGGGCAAGGAGCGTCGACGAGCGGCTGATACTAGATCAGATCAACATCTTGACGCAGCGCGGCTTTGAAGAATTCGTTTTAACGGGGACAAATATAGGCAGTTACGGGTTAGAGCGCGGCACATCTCTCGCGGCGTTGTTGGAGAAAATAGGGAAGATCGGCGGCGTTAAGCGCGTCCGGCTAGGAAGCGTTGAGCCTTCTCAGATTGACGATCGCCTGTTAGACGCGCTTAACGCTCCGTTTATGGCAAAACACCTACATATTGCCTTGCAGCACGCGAGCGATCGCGTCCTTGCCAGTATGAATAGGCGCAACCGTTTTGAGAGTGATTGCGCGCTACTTTTGAGGGCGGCGCGTATGGGGTTTGCGATTGGCACTGATTATATCGTCGGCTTTCCCACGGAGAGCAGGGACGATCACACAACCGCGATCGATCGGTTGAAACTGCTGCCGCTTACTCATATTCATCTATTCGCCTATAGTCCGCGTGAAGGCACGAAAGCCGCGTCAATAAAGACGCGAGTAGATGGGAAAACCATAGCTGAGCGCAGAATGGAGATCGAAGAGATTATCAGGGCAAAACACAGGGAGTTTTACGATCGGCAAAAGGAGACTCTTACGGTTTTGATCGAAAGCAAAAACAGCGGCTACGATCAGTTTTTTTCGCGGGTTCGATTTGAAAGCGATCGGACGCTTTTGGGATGGCAAAACGCGGAAAGGTACCGCTACGAGAATGGAGAAATCGTTGCAAATGTTTGACGCGGCGGTAGTCGGCGCGGGAATAGCGGGTTCTTCTTTGGCATACTTTCTTTCGGAGCGCGGGATGAAAACCGCCGTGATTGAAAAAAGCGGCGTTGCAAGCGGGGCAAGCGGGGCGGCGGGCGCTTTTCTCTCGCCGATGATGGGGAAAGGTTTTCTGGTGGAGTTTACCAACACCGCCTTAAAATTTTCACTCGATCTTTACGATCGCATAGCGCCCGATCTTCTGGTAAGAAATGGCGCTGAACGCTTTCCAAAAAGCGACGAAACTTATCTTTCTCTTTTGGACGATCTCGCTTTTATCGATCTGCCTCACAAAAAAAACGAGAGTTCGGTGTTTTTTTACGATGCCGGCGTGATTCAGGCGGAAAGAGTTTGCAGGCGGTTGCTCAAAGGATGCGCTCTTTTTGAGCGGCTGGAGGCATCAAGACCGCTATATAAAAACGGCGTATGGCACGTTGGCGGTTACAGGGCAAAAATTTTGGCGATCGCGATCGGCGCTTACAAAACGATCGCACCCGACTGGTTCACGCTTATGCGCGGCGTCTGGGGCGAAAGGCTTTTATTGAGATCGGACAGAGAAATACCGCACAATCTGATGGGCGATGTCGCCATCTCCGCGACCTTTCCCGATCGCACCTTCGCGCTGGGCGCGACGCATAAGAGGGCAAAATCTGAATGGGCGGTTGACGAGAGCGCGAAAGATGAGCTTTTAGGCAAGGCAAAGGCGCTTAAAAGCGATATAACGAACGCCGAAGTTTTAGATGTAAAAGGCTCAATGCGTCCGGCAAGTAGCGACTATATGCCGATCGCGGGCGCTCTGCCGGACGCGGCGAAAACGCTTGAACGATATCCGCATATCGTTCATGGCGAAAAGGCAGAGGAGCATATTTACTATCCAAATCTCTATCTGTTTACGGGGCATGGCAGCAGGGGTTTTGTAACGGCGCCGTATACTGCTAACTTACTTGCGGAGGAGATCGCGGGGAAGAAGGCAGCAACGGCTCTATCGCCGGATCGCTTTTTGGAGCGTACGTTCAGGCGCAAGCCGTACGATTGGATTAAGCGCAATATTGATGTGGAGGCAGGCTTTGGATGAGATGATTGAAAAACTTTGCCGCATTTCGCTTTCGTTGTTTCGGCATAACTTTTTTGGGATATTCCACGGCTCCATTTCCGCGCGGATGGAACTGTCAAAATTTCTGATCAACAAACGCGAAGCGATTTTCGATGAGATGAGCGTCGATGACTTTACATTGTTGCGCCATACCCGCGACTATCGCTGGAAAGAGGCGAGTCTTGACAGCGAAATACACTCGTCTATATATCAGAATATACCGGACGCTAAATTTATTGCCTATACGATGCCGCCTTCGACCACCGCCTATTCGCTGGATAATGACTATATCGTTCCAAAAGATTATTTTGGCAGGCGGTTATATCCAAACCTGCACGTCTATAATCCGAAAAGTTTTGACGATTGGTATGAAAGAGCCGACGTAGAGATCGTCCGCGCTATGGACGAGCGGCAGACCGATGTTCTGGTGGTGCGAGGATACGGCGTTTACGCGTACGCCAGAGAGATAAACGAA
Organism: Helicobacteraceae bacterium; assembly: GCA_031260125.1. Classification (GTDB taxonomy): domain Bacteria; phylum Campylobacterota; class Campylobacteria; order Campylobacterales; family SZUA-545; genus JAIRKM01. The sequence continues at coordinate 18,474 of JAIRKM010000045.1, forward strand.
CTTGCAAAAAAATTCGCACTCATAGAAAATAGTTGTAAAATCCTTCAGCTTTCAAAGATGTAGCGGCGTTTTGGATCGCTCAACTAGAGCGGCTATCCGTGCCTTATGAAATTTCCCGCGCCGTAGCAAACGCTTGGTATAGTTTCAAGGCTATTTTAAGACAAAGGCAAACGTGAACGGATTATCCCGCGCTATTTTCAAGGACATAAGAACGGTGGCTGTGTCGGGGCTATCGCCCAACCCCGCTAAAGCCAGCCATCTAGTGGCGCGTTATCTTCAGGAAAACGGCTTTAGGATCGTTCCGATTTACCCCAAAGAGGAGACCATTTTGGGCGAGAAAGCGTACCGATCTTTGAGCGAAATTCCTTTTGGCGTCGATATGCTTCTAGTCTTTCGCCGATCCGAGTATGCCGAAAGACTTGCGGAAGAGGCGGCGAGTTTTGGAGGGATAAAGATTTTTTGGCTTCAGGAGGGGATAACAAGCGCCGCCGCCTGTAAAAAAGCGGTGGACGCCGGAATGACAGCGGTAGAGGATCGATGCGTGATGAAATTTCATAAGATGCTAAAAGAATGATCGAGTTAAAAGATATAAGAGAAGCCGCAGAGAGACTCAAGGTAGTCTTAGCCGACACGCCGTTTGCGTACGGTCCATTTTTGAGTCAGATGTGCGGCATGAGCGTGTTTTTGAAAAAGGAGAACCTTCAAATCATAGGCAGCTTCAAGCTGCGCGGGGCGTTTAACCGCGTTGCGACGCTTTCACAGAGAGATCGGGAAAGGGGGGTGATTACGGCAAGCGCTGGCAATCACGCGCAGGGAGTCGCGTTCGCGGCGCGTTACTTTGGGATCAAGAGTTTTATCGCTATGCCCGACGCCACCCCGCTTTTGAAGGTAAACGCCACAAGAGATATGGGCGCGAAGGTGCTTTTGCATGGCTTAAACTATGACGAGGCGTATCTATACGCAGAGAACTACTGCCGAGAACACGATCTGAGTTTTATACACCCGTTTGCGGACGATGGCGTGATCGCCGGGCAGGGGACGCTCGCGCTGGAGATGCTTGCCGCCGCGCCGGATTTAGACGCCATTTTAGTGCCTGTGGGCGGCGGCGGGCTTATTAGCGGCATAGCGGTGGGAGCCAAAGCGATCAACCCAAAGATAAAGATTATCGGCATAAACGCCTCCGGCGCAAACTCGGCGCGCAACTCGTTTATTGCCAAAAAACCTGTCAACAGCGCGTCAGTCAGGACGATTGCCGATGGCATTGCGGTACGCGATTGTTCGCCGCTGACGCTGGAATACATCTTAAAGTACGTTGACGAAATGATCGAGGTAGACGATGAGGAGATCGCAAGCGCCATCTTATTTCTGATCGAGAAGCAAAAATTGGTTGTTGAAGGGGCGGGAGCAGTGGGCGTTGCCGCGCTGATGCACAAAAAGAGCGGATTGAAGCAGAAGAGCAAGGTGGGCGTTATACTTAGCGGCGGCAATATTGACGTTACGATGCTTTCGGTGATCATAGAAAAAGGTTTGGTCAAGGCAAGCCGCAAGATGAACCTTGTGGTAACGCTAATCGACAAGCCAGGTAGCCTTCAGAAGCTCTCGGCGTCACTTTCAAGCGCAAAGGCGAACATCGTGCAGATCGACTACGATCGTACCGCCATTTCGCTTGATTACGGCGACGCTTATGTGTCAGTCTCGCTTGAGACGAAGGGCGCGGAACATCAGGAAGAGATCAGATCGCGTCTTAAAGAAGACAACTTCATTTTCAGCGAGGCATAGGATGGGCTTTTGGGAGGGTTGCGATATGTCGGCGCCGTTCAAGGGGCGCTGGCGTATTTGAATGCTAGTTATCAAGTGTGAGTTGCAAATATTACGGCGGGGAAGGAGAATAAGCTATGAACTTTGAGGCGGCGGCGGAGAAAAGCGGTATGGACGTAGCTGATTTGGAGCTGCTTTTTGAGGTGTTTAAGACGACAGCAGTCGAATCGATGAGAGAGTTGCGCGGATCGATTGAGGCGAACGACGCAAGTCTTACGCGCGCCGCGCTTCACAAGATCGCCGGCAGCACCGCTTCTCTCTTTGGCTTAGAAGACCTCAACACCTGCGCTAGAGCGGCGGAGCGGGAGATTATCGCGGGTAACCCTGTAGACAGCGACGCGATCTTTACGCGGCTTGCCAACCTATTAAAGCAAGCAGAAATCGACGTTTGAGCCGCTTTGCGATTGTACTTCTCAATATGGGAGGAGCCTCCAGCGAAGAGGAGGTGCCGCTGTTTTTGAGCAACATGTTTTGCGATCGGCATATTTTGCGCATACCCTTCACGCCTCTGCGCATTTTGATCGCGAAGATGATCGTGCTGGGGCGCGCTGCGAAATCGATAGCCTGTTACCGCCAGATCGGAGGATCGCCGCTATTACGCCACACAAAAAAATTAGCCAAAAAACTTCACCTGAAAACGCGGCTTCCCGTTTTTATCGCTATGCGCTATACCCCGCCATTTAGTTCGGAAGCGATCAGGCAGATCGAGGAGATTGGCGCGCAAAGGCTGATCGTTATCCCGCTCTACCCGCAATACTCCACCACCACGACGCTTTCGTCGCTTGAGGAGTTCGCGGCAGAAATCAAAAGCGCTGGAATCGAGGTTGAAAGCAGGGCTGTTACGCGCTTCTTTGACCACCCGACATATAACGTCAGCGTGATCGAGCGGCTGAAAGTGGCGCTTGGCAAACGGGATCCATCTGCGTACGCGCTGATATTTTCAGCTCACGCCCTGCCGCAGTCGATCGTAAACAGAGGCGATCCGTATCAGGAGGAGTGCGAAAAACACAGCGAAATTTTGCGAAAATATCTAGTTTGCGAAAATCTGGAATTTGCCTCATATCATCTCGCCTATCAATCCAAGATCGGCGTGATGAAATGGCTTACTCCATCGCTAGATCAGACGCTTGCCTCCCTTGCGAAAGAGGGGGTGAAGAGGGCGGTTATTGTGCCGATCAGTTTTGCGATCGACAATTTGGAGACTGACTACGAGTTGTCAATCGATTACGCCGCGCGCGCTAGGAAGCTGGGTTATGAAGAGCTACTTATCTCAAGCTGCCCAAATGATTCCGACCGTTTCGTGCAGACTTTGAGCGAATTGGCGGGCGCATATATGAGAGAAAGAGGCGAGAGTGCGTAAGTTTGGAAGTTTTCAAATCGCCGTTTTTGCGGTTTCGCTACTGCTGCTGATTGTGAGCTTTGCGTTGTCCGACCCGTGGTTTGCGCCGTTTTTTGCCGTTGCCGCCGTTTCGGCGGCGGGCTATCTGCTGCTGCGCGGGGCGGATTTTGCCGCATCTGCCGCCGTTTTGAAACCGCAGCCACAGAGCGGCGAGAGCGCGTTTACCCCCGTAAAAAGCCTGCTTTCGTTTAAGGACGTGGCGGGACTGAGAGTGGCGCGCGAGGAGATCGAAGAAATTGTCGATTACTTTAAAAATCCATCAAAGTACCGCCGTTTTGGGGTCAAGCCGCCGCAAGGAGTGTTGCTATCAGGTCCGCCGGGAGTTGGGAAAACGCTCTTGGCGAAAGTGATTGCCGGGGAGACGAAAGTGCCGTTTTTTTACGCGAGCGGCTCAAGCTTCGCCCACCTTTACGTAGGCGTGGGTCCCAAAAGAGTGCAGGAGCTTTTTGCTACGGCGCGTAAAAATGCCCCGTCCATCATCTTCATTGACGAGATCGACGCCGTTGGCAAAGCCCGCGGCGGCATGCAGAGCGGCGAAAGGGAAAATACGCTCAATCAGCTTTTAACAGAGATGGATGGTTTTGAAAGCTCTTCGGCACAGCTAATCGTGATCGCGGCTACGAATCGCATTGAAATGCTTGACGCCGCGCTTTTGCGATCGGGCAGATTCGATCGCAGGATCGAAATTTCGCTGCCCAACCACTACGATCGGCTGGATATTCTGAAGATATATTTCAAAGATAGGGAACACAACGTCGATCTGGATAGGCTGGCGTTGCAAACGGTGGGATTCAGCGGAGCGGCGCTGGCGACGCTTGTCAACGAGAGCGCGCTGAACGCGATCAAGAGAGAGGCGGACTTAATAGAGCAAAGCGACGTGGATGCGGTCAAAGAGAAGGTGATCAGCCTGAAGAGATCGAGTGAGCTTCTGGAGAATGGGATCAAGGAAAAACTTGCGGTATATCAGACGGCAAAGGCGATCGCCGCCAAGAGGGCGGGACTCAAATTTGACGCGGTCAAACTGTCGTCGGATTTTCTGCCGCGCCCGAAAAGTATTATCACTCAGGAGGAGCTTTTTGCCACGATCACGGCTTTTGTCGCCGGTCTGGCATATTGGCGAATGAGCGGCGAGCAGGGCGTGAGCTTTTCAGAGGCGGATATCGCAGAGGCGAAAGGCTTTATAGCGAGGTATGAGAGCGCTTTCAATCCGGAAGGCACGAAGTTGAGCCTTATGGACAAGGCTTTGAAAAGGGCAGAGGAGATCGTCGATAAAGAGAGCATTCAAAGGACGGCAAAGCTGCTGCTTGAAAAAGAAAGCGTAGCCTTTGATGATATTCTTTAGCGGCTTTGGATTTGCGAACGAAAGCGCTCTTTTTGACGAGTGGATCGATAAGATCGAGTTTGAAGCGGCGGGCTTTAGCTTGGGCGCGATCGGAGCGTTTGAACGCGCACTGCTCCACGGCGAAAGGGTGGAGCGCCTAACGCTGCTTTCGCCCGCTTTTTTTCAGGATAGGGACGACAGGTTTAGGCGTGTTCAGACGCTCGGTTTTATCAAAGACAGCGCAAGCTATATGCGTAATTTTTACGCGTTGTGCGGCGAGTGCGATCCAAAGTTTTACGATCGCGATCCAAAAAGAAAGGATTTGGAATTTCTGCTGAATTACGTATGGCAGAAGGAAAGGGTCGCCGCCATTAAAAACGCAGAGATCAGGGTGGTGCTTGGCGGGGAGGATCGGGTGATCGACGCGGATAAGGCGAGAGATTTTTTTATCGACTGCGGGAATGTTGAAGTTATGTGGATCAAAAAGGCAAATCATCTGCTGCGGCGGATATGACAGGCGCGGCGCGTTAATACGGATAATCGTATAATAAAAGCATCAACAAGCGTTAATATATAGGTGAAGTATAGTTGGATATAATCCGCGCCTCTAAAGGAGTCTTCAATTATGGCTGAAAAAAAATCTGTGAAAGATCCGCTAAAAGAGCTGTTTGAGAGTTCCAAAGGCTCAATGATTACGTACGAAAAAGTCGCTGCGCTGGCGGCTAAAGCGCCCGGAGCTGTTTTTACGAAAAAGATGCTTGAATATGCCGATAGGTTCAACGTAACCCTGCTCACAAACGCCGAAATGGTGGGACAGAAGAACCTACAGGATGCCAAGCGCCGCCAGGAGAAGCTCAAAAGGCTTCGCGCTGGTTCAGACGACGATATCGACGTACTGAAGGAGCGGGAGCTTTTAGAGTGGTCAAGAAGCGATTCGCCCGTGCGAATGTATTTACGAGAGATGGGGCAGATTCCTTTGCTGACGAAAGACGAGGAGATTGAAATCAGCAAACAGATTAAAAGCGGCGAGGATATGATTATTGACGCGGTTTGCTCCGTCTCTTACCTGCTTGATTTTATTCTGGACTACAAGGACTCGCTGATCAATAGGGAGCGCAGGGTAAAAGAGCTGTTCAAGAGTTTTGAAGGCGAAGATGACGATGAAACGCTTGATGTTGATGTCGGCGCCGATGCCGACGCAGAAGATCTAAGCGAGATGGCCAGCAAAGCCGACAACAAACGGGTTGAAAAGGTGTTGGGAAGTTTTGAGGCACTGGACAAAGCCAAGAAGGAGTGGGAGAAGACAAATCGCAAAGAGCTACTCACGCAGGAGGATCGTTTTGCTAGAACGCTCGCGCTCCTGCTAAATGCCTATAAGAAAAACGCCGTCAAGAAGCGCCTGCTGGAACTTGGTCCTACCAGTAAGCTTATCGGCGAACTCGTCCGTGCGATCGAAACTAGCATCAAAAGCGAATCGCATTTTGAGCGGGAGCTGAAAAAACTTGAGTATCGCCTTCAGCTTTTCAGCGACAACTTGAAAATTATGCACAAGAAGATACTGAAGAACATAGCCGCTATGAGCAAAGAGGAAATTACGAATTTTGTACCCGAAACGACTATGGTTGCCACGTATATGGACATAAAAAAACTCTTCAAGACAAGAGAGGCGGGTAAGACGCAGTTTGGGCTGGACGAGGAGACGATGCACGGCGTGCTGGAGCAGATCAAGCGCGGCAAGCGGATCAGCGATACCGCAAAGGTCAGAATGGCGCGATCCAACCTTCGGCTTGTCGTTTCGATCGCCAAGCGCTACACCAATCGCGGTCTGCCGTTTTTAGATCTAATTCAAGAGGGCAACATAGGGTTGATGAAAGCGGTCGATAAATTTGAATACAAGCGCGGCTTCAAGTTTTCCACATACGCCACATGGTGGATTCGACAGGCGATCAGTCGCGCTATCGCCGATCAGGCACGCACGATCCGTATTCCTATTCATATGATCGAGACGATCAACCGCATAAACAAGGTAACGCGCAAATACGTGCAGGATCACGGCAGGGAGCCGGATGAAGAGACGGTTGCCAACGAGATCGGGCTTAGTATTGAAAAGTACAGGATCGTTGACAAGATCACCAAAGAGCCGATTAGTTTGGAAGCGCCCGTTGGCAACGATGAAGATGGCAAATACGGCGATTTTGTGGAAGACAGCCAGTCGGCGAATCCCGTTGACTTCGTTATGAAGACCGATTTGAAGACGCAGATCGCCGAAGTTCTCGATCAGCTCAACGATCGCGAGCGGCAGGTGATCGTTATGCGCTTTGGGCTTTCCGACGACGAGAGCGATCGGACGCTAGAGGAGATCGGCAAGGAACTGAATGTAACCAGAGAGAGGGTGCGTCAGATCGAGGCGAGCGCCATCAAAAAACTCAAACACCCTAAAGTGGGGAGAATGCTGAAAAACTACATTGTTGAGTAGCCTCCGTGCGAATTTACGCGGCGGCGACGCATTTTGTCGGTCAAAACGGCTGCCCCAAATCCCTCCCCGTTTGACACTTTAAGCAAAAAAGTATACAATTCCGCCCTACCAAATTCTGGGAGTGTAAGAACGCTCCCGATATTGGCGGTTCCTTGACAACTAAGCAAGTTAA
>JAIRKM010000023.1 GCA_031260125.1 Helicobacteraceae bacterium
CAGAACGTCGATCGTTAAGCTACTCATTTAACGCCGTTCCGCTTGCTTGAGCCAATTTGAAAAACGCTTCTTCGCCGCTTTTTGATACCAATATATCAATTTTTTGCTCGCCAATTTTGTCGCATATACCGCGCCTAACTTTAATTTTTTGCATTATGTCGCCCGCGATAGCGTGAGATAAGATCGCTATATCGATGTCGCCTCCTTTTTTGCTATCATCGACGCGAGAACCAAACAGCCATATTTTCGCGTGTGGATCAACGGCTAAAACGGCTTGAATAATCGCCTCTTTTTCGTCTGTTTTCAGCCGCATAACTATCGCTCCCATTCGGGAGAAAAGTTTAATCCCGTCTGAAACCACGACGATCGCTTGTTCCAGTTGGCAAAACTAGACTGATAGCAGTAGCGGCAACTATCGGGCATTTTCTCCTCGTTATTAACCAGCGATCGAAAGCGTTTTATCTCTTCGCTATTCCACATCGCCTCAAAATTGTCGTATTTATCTATATGAAACAGCTTGATCGGCGTGCTCATACAGGGGCGCACAAATCCGTCCGAACCCAGAAAAAAATCGCGCCAAGCGGTAAAACAAGGCTTGTGGGGCAGTTCCATCGACGGATCTTCGCCGCGCAAATGGGGGATTTTGACTTTAATTCCAAGTTTATCGGCAATCTCGATCGTCTCGTCGAATACCGCCCTAACCTCGTCCATATCGTCCCATAAAGACTCTTTTGCAAGCGTATCGTCAAACGCCGTTAGAAAAACGCCCTTGATCTCCTGCAAGCCTAGATCGGCGGCAAGCCGCGCGATCTTGGGAAACTCTCGCAGATTTTTTCGCATCAGCGTCGTTACAAAGTTCATATATGGAAACGGCGTATTTAGCCGTTGTTTTTGTTCGACGATCGCCCTAATTCCGCCTAAGATGCGATCCATTTTTGAGCCGCGCCGAATCTCGTTGTTGAGCGCTTCGTCTGCCGCGTCGATCGACACGGCGATCACATCGACTTGCTCCTCAAAAATATGTCGCGCCAGATCGCCTAGCTTCATTCCGTTGGTGCAAAAGTATTTGCGCAATCCGTTTTTGTTCGCCCACCTCAAAAACTCGACAAAGTTTGGATGTACCGTCGGCTCGCCCCAGCCCATCAGCGTAACCTCTTCAACCTCGCTCGCAACGTCGTTAAACTTTGCCAGCCACGCGGGATCAAAGCGTGTCGGTTTGAAATCGGCGGAGTTTCTGCCGCACATAGCGCAATTTAGGTTGCAAGCGCTCGTCATCTCAAAAACAAAACGCTGCGGTTTGCTCGTCAGCGCGCTCGCGCCGTTTTTCATCGCCTCTTGACTTGCGATTGTGTTGGCGATCCGCTCGGCGCTTAACGCGCGCGTCTGTATCAGCCCGTCGGTTTTTGCCCGCAAAACCGCGCTCATTGCCGTTCCCACAACGCCCATGGCGCTTTGCCGTTTGCCCAAATCTGCGTCAGCTCGTTTTTGTCGCGCAACGTGTCCATCGATTTCCAGAATCCGTAATGCCTATAAGCGCCGAGTTTGCCCGCTTTTGCCAGCCCCTCCAACGGCTCGCGCTCTAGGATCGTCTGTCCGCCGCTTGGAATATAGTCAAAAATCTGCGGCTCCATCACAAAAAATCCGCCGTTGATCCATGCGTTGTCGCCATCGGGTTTTTCGTCGAATCTTTTAACGGCGTTATTCTCGTCGATTATGATCGCGCCGTATCTGCCGCTTGGCTGAACGGCGGTAAGCGTGGCGGTTTTGCCCGATCGTTCGTGCGCCGCGAGCAGATCGCGTATGCTTATGTCGCTTACCCCGTCGCCGTAGGTGAGCATAAACCGCTCGCTTCCGATCGTATCTTTCGCCGCCGCCAGCCTGCTGCCAGTCATAGTCTCTTGCCCCGTATATAGCATAGTAACCCGCCACGGCTCTGTTCTGTGCTTGTGTATCTCCACCGTGTTTGCGTTAAGATCGACGGTAATGTCGCTGTATCTGGCGTAGTAATCGATAAAAAACTCTTTAATAATATGGCTTTTGTAACCCGTAAGAACAATAAATTCGTTGAAGCCCCAATGGGAATAGATTTTCATAATATGCCACAAGATCGGTCGTCCGCCAATCTCTACCATCGGTTTTGGCAGAATATCCGTCTCTTCGCTTAACCTTGTGCCAAACCCGCCCGCTAAAATTACTACTTTCATAACGGCGATTATAACTTTAGCGGCTTAACGTGTTTAACGGCTTCCACGATCGTTTGCGCATTCAAACCGTAAACCTCGCGTAGGTAAGGCTGATCGCCCACAGCTACGGCGAATGTATTCTGTAATCCCAACCTAACAAGTTTAACGGAACTTTGCAAATGAGTTAAAACCTCGCCAACAGCCGATCCCAACGCGCCTTGCGCATTATGCTCTTCAAGCGTGATTATACGATCTGCCCTCTTAGCTAATCGCGCGATCGCGCCGCAATCTAACGGCAGAGTGCAAGCGGAATAAACGTTAGCGATAACGCCGCGCTCAGCTAGATTGCGTTGTGCCTCTATTGCTTCGCAAGCGATCGCGCCAGAAGCGATAATAACGATCGAGGCGTTTGGCGACTCTTCGCCGATCGCGATAGGCGCTCCGTTTGCCAAACTCTCAATCTCGCAATCGCTTAGCTCGGCGCTATGCAGCGTTGTTTCGCCTCCGCGCTGGATTCTGATGTACGCCGCATTGTCGCTCGCGGCGCAAAGCCGCGCGATTGCCAGCGCTTCGATCGGATCGCACGGAGTGAAAATCTTGATATTGGGCAGCGATCTCATAACGCCCATATCTTCCGTCATGTGGTGCGTCATGCCCTGCGCTCCATAGATAAAGCCCGCGCCGATACTGATAATTTTGACGTTTAGCTTAGGATACAAGATCAGATTGCGAATATGCTCCAGCGCTCGCAGCGTGGGAAAATTGGAGATCGAATAGACAAACGCCCGTTTGCCGTCCGCCGCCAATCCCGCCGCCAACGCGATCATATTCTGCTCGGCGATCCCAACGTCGAGATAGCGTCCGTTTTTGCCGTTTCTCGCCTTAGCGCCGATTTCGCCAAGTTCGCTTGCCAGATCGTCCAGCACGCCCCAGCCGCAATTGGCGCTCAAAAATACCGCGTTTTCGTCGTCTTTGATAAGCGCCGTTAGCTTTTTGATGAACGCGCTTCTCATAGCAAACTCCGATTTTCCGCGCTTAATAGATCGTCTATTTTGCCGCCAAGCTCTCTCCACGCCGCTTTGAAAATCTGCTCGTCGGGATTGCGATAGTGCCACAACGCCTTTTGTTCCATAAAGCTAACTCCCTTGCCCTTTATCGTTCGCGCTACAATCGCCGTTGGAGCGCCTTTGAACGCTTTGGCGCGATCAAATGCGTTAAACAGCGCGTCGTGGCTGTGTCCGTCAATGACGATTGCGTTCCACCCAAAGCCGCGCCAAATATCCGCCAAATCAACCTTCGGCGCGTAAAGCTCGCCGCCTTTCATCTTGTTGTCGTCGATGATAACCGCAAAATTGTCCAGCTCGTTCTCCACCGCAAAACGCGCCGCTTCCCATACCGATCCCTCGTCGCATTCGCCATCGCCGACTACGGCGTAAGCTCGACTAGCGCGATTGTCCATCTTCGCCGCAAGCGCCATGCCGCACGCCACGCCAATTCCCTGCCCTAAAGAGCCTGTGGAGAATTCCACGCCCGGAACTTGCATATAGACATGTCCCGAAAGACGCGATCCGTTTTGGCGCAGCGTCAAAAGCTCGCTTAGCTCGAAAAATCCCTTTTCGGCAAGCGCGGCGTAGAGTGCGGGCGCGCTATGACCTTTGCTCAAGATTAGCCGATCGCGATTTGGATCGTTTTGCGTTTTAGGCGAAATGTTCAAAACGTCCGAATACAAAACCGCCAATATATCCGCGCAGGAGAATATACCGCCGATATGCGATCCTTTTGATACAAAGCACATTTCCAGCGCGTGGAGGCGGATTTTGCGGGCAAGCTCAATCGAATTAAGCATAACGCGCTCCTTTGCCGCGGTTTGTCAAACGGCGCGATCGGCGGCGCAATGCGTCCGATGAAGATCGATTGGCGAATGCTTCTTGGATTAAGAGGCGATCGGCGAGGTTATTGAGGCAAGCGAGAGGTTTTAGGGATAGACGGGTTTGACTTTCGCCTCGATTATAAAAGGCAAAGAAGATGTTTTTCTCAGGCGCGAGGCAAGCTCTATAAGCGCACGTAGCCCCCCCCCCCCTCTCCAGACGACATAGCCGCGTCAAAGAGATGGTAAGTTACGCCGTAGGCCTTTGCCAGCGCTTCCCAGTCGGGCGAAACGTAGCCGGATTCCGCCGTTACGCAGAAATACTCGCCGTTAAAATTGCGCTCTTGAAAAGCGCGAATTAGCCCCAGCGCGTTGTTGTTTAAGACGATTAGCGCAATCGGAACGCGATTGGCGGCGATAAAATGCAGCTCTTCCGCGCTCATCTGCAAACCTCCGTCGCCGCAAAAAGCGATAATCTCCGCGTTTGGCGCGGCGTAATACGCGCCAATCGCGGCGGGCAGAGAAAAACCCATTGCGCCAAGCCCCGCGCTAAAAAGAACGCGATCGCCGTTTTTGATCGCCAGTTCGCGCCCCACGCGCCACATATTTTGCCCAACGTCGGAGACGACGACGCGCGTTGGCGGCTTCGGGGCGTTTGGCTCGAAAAGATCGGCTAAATCGCAAAAAAGATCGATTGTTTCGCCGCTCGTAACCTTTCTGGAAAACTCGGCTTCGTCGATATCCGCGCGAATAACTTTGCAAGAAAGCGAGCCGCCAAAGGGCGCAA
>JAIRKM010000007.1 GCA_031260125.1 Helicobacteraceae bacterium
GTCTCTAGCCTTTCTGCGTAAACAGCCCTTCTATAGCAAAACCCGCTGCCGTAAAGAAGCAAGACCCAATATTGCCCGTCGTGTCCTGTACGATTCAATACAATGTGCTCACGATGACCGTTGTTTAAAACATCAGCGCCCCGGCGCAGCGGTACGGTGTTGGATGCTGCGTCACCTACAAATGGAAGTGGCGGGAGGATGCGCTGGATCGCCCGCATACGGCGCATCATCTGCAAACGACGATAAACAGCTTCATGAGCGGCGAAGACCTGCAGCAAACCCTGCTCCGATACGCCTCGCTCTACAACGAACCCCTGCTTCAAACCGCCCTCAATGGCAAAACCCCTCTGGACGCCATGAACATTCGGTACGCTTCCCATCCACAATGATTCAATCATTCGCCTGCATCGAATCGTACGGAATACGATAGACAAATAAACTAAAACTTTCAGGAACTGGAAAATAAAAATCCACGAAGAGAGTAACTGATGATCTCTTAAACGCCTGCCGCGATTGCAGGGCGGCGGATCGAATGTGCGTTCTCAAGCTAACCTCTATTAAAATCCCCGCTTTCAATATAACTATCAAGGAAAAATATGACTGAAAACGAAATATATGCCATTTTAAGCGGCGTTAAATATCCGGGCTTTAGCCGCAGTGTCGTTGAACTGGGGTTTGTTCAAAGGGTTGCTATTGAGGGAGATCGGATCGTAGTCGATCTGGAGATTCCCGCTTCGTCCGCCGAGATCGCGCGGGCGCTTAGAGAGGATACGGCGCGGGCGCTTACCGCCGCGGGGCATAAAAACGCCGTCCTGAATATCGCCCAGCCTCAAGCGCAGACAAGCTCACGCGGCAAAAATCTAGCGCCCCACATCAAGCGCTTTGTGATGATAAGCTCCGGTAAGGGCGGCGTGGGCAAAAGCACGGCGGCGGTGAATCTCGCGGTCGCGGCGGCTATGCGGGGCAAACAGGTCGGGCTGTTGGACGCGGACGTTTACGGGCCCAATGTTCCACGAATGCTGGGGCTGGAAAACGCGCGGCTAGACACACGTGCGGACAAGGTAACGCCGCCGCTGGCTTACGGCGTGAAAGCGATGAGCATGGGCATGATTTTGGAGCCGTCGCAGGCGCTTATCTGGCGCGGGCCGATGATAATGAAGGCGATCGAGCAGTTTTTCACCGATGTGGCATGGGGCGAATTGGACGCGCTGTTTATGGATATGCCGCCCGGAACAGGAGACGCGCAGCTAAGTCTGGCGCAATGCGTGCCTGTCAGCGCGGGAATTGTCGTTACCACGCCGCAGTCGGTGGCGCTGGACGACGCGAAACGCGGGCTGGATATGTTTGTCAAAATGCGTATTCCAATCGCGGGGATCGTGGAAAATATGAACGGCTTTATCTGCCCAAACTGCCATACGGAACACGATATTTTTGGCAAAGGCGCGTGCGAAGCGCTGGCGCGGGAATATGGCACAGAGATGTTAGCGCAGATCCCGATTGAACCCGCGATCCGCAAAGGGGGCGACAGCGGCAGACCGATCATATACGATCAGCCAAGCTCTGAGACGGCAAAACGCTATTTGATTGCCGCCGATCGGTTATGGACTTTTTTGGAGCGCTCTGAAGGCGACAATGCGGGGATTCAGCCTGTAAACTGATCTCGCGTTCGCATACGCGGCGGTTATTTTGTTTCTGGGCGCGGCGCGGCGGAGGCGGCATCTTGATTAACTCCGCTCGTTGCCGCGGCTTTTCCCACTATTGCGGGTGAGGCGTGGCGCCGCGATCTTTGGCGTATGGACGCGCCTACAGCCTGTTGAACACGTATTGATTGCAGCCGTGACGACCGCCGCAGGTAAATAGTTTGCGAAGCGCAAAGCCTCTGTCGCGATAAAACTCAAAGATAACTTCAGGTTTAGCCACTTCAAACGGATAGCCTCCAACCCAATCCACAACGTCTCTGTGCGGCGACATGCCCCTGCGTTTGGCGTAGTTGCGCCACGTTTCAAACGGCTTGAGACGCAGAAAATCCCTAATCGTCGACGGTCCCCAAAGACGCGGATAGCATAGCGCCACGATTAACGCGCGAATGATTTTCGGCGAGGCGTTGTAGGCTCTTTTGATCAGCCGCCACCGACGCGAAGCGCCGCCTTGATCGTTGTATATGGATATAAACAGCCTGCCCTCCGGCGCGACAAGCGGCGCAACATTGGCGAGCGCCTCAAACATAGCGCCCGTATGATGCAAAACGCCCCACGAATAAACAACGTCAAACTCGCCCAATCCGCCTAGATAACCGCGATCCAAAACGCTGCCCTCCTCGATCGTCCAATCGGGATCGTCCGCGTAATAGCGCCGTTTTAGTTCCAACGCGCAAGCTACGCTTTTGGGATCGTAATCAAAGCTAACGACCTTCGCGCCTAAACGCCTAGCCGCAAGCGAATGAATCCCGCTTCCGCAACCCGCGTCCAAAAAGCGCGTATTGGTTAGCGAATCGATCTCTAGCGTCTTTTTTAGATCGTTTTGCGCCTCTATAATGCGCTCTTCGTTCAGAACGGCTAAAAACTTAGCCCAATTATCGCCAAAAGCAAATCGTTCGCCGCGCGCGATCTCCTCGCTCGCGCCTCCCGTCTCTCTCTCTCTCTCTCTCTCGCTGGCTGGCTTTGCTTTCATGCGTCTAACTCCTTTTCGTTTGGTTTTTCAAGATGATCAAGCCACGATTGAAACATTAAAATTGGCCATAAATATGAATGCCAGGAATATCTCCCATCGTTGTGTTCTTCCCATTTTTGCGCGATCTCATCGGGGTTAAAAAAACCTTCGCGTTTTAGGCGGCGGACGCTCAAGAGATCGTCCGTCCAATCTTTAAGTTCCTCTCTTAACCAGCGACCGATCGGCGCGCCAAAGCCCATTTTGGGACGATCGACAATCTCCTTTGGAACATAGCGGTATAAAACCTGTCTTAGTAGCCATTTGCTTTTGCCCTCGCGCGTCAAAAACCTGCGCGGCAGACTCCACGCAAACTCCGCGAGGCGATGATCCAGCATAGGGGCGCGGGTCTCCAGGCTGACGCCCATCGCGGCGCGATCGACTTTGACGAGAATATCGCCGCTTAGATAATCGACCTGATCGAGATAGCGCATTTTGCGGTCTAGATCGCCGATCGCTTCCGCGCTAATCGGCGGCGGCTCGTTCGCGCCCAATACAATCTCGTTTGGATGCGTAGAACAGCTAACCAAACGCAGATAAAGATCCTCTTCGTTCTTGAACGGGGCGATTTCGGCAAGTTTCGCCAAGCGATCGCCGGTTTTGCCAAAGCGCCCCAAAGCCAAAAACGGCTTTGCCATAGCGAGGCGCAACAACGGCGGAATCCAGCCGACTTTTTTGCGTATGCGCTCCGTCAAAAGATAGCGGTCGTAGCCAAAAAAAAGCTCGTCGCCGCCATCGCCGCTTAATGCGACTGTAACGTGTCGTCGCGTCATTTGCGCCACCAGAAAGGTCGGTATTTGCGAGCTGTCTCCAAACGGCTCGTCGTATAGCGCGGGCAGTTTCTCAACAACGGCGAGAGCGTCCGCGCCGCTCAGGTAAAGCTCCGTGTGATCGGTTTGAAGATGTTTGGCTACGGCAAGCGCGTGCGGCGCTTCGTTGTACTCTTCCGCCTCGAAGCCGATCGTAAAGGTTTTAACCGGACGCGGGCTTTGCGCTTGCATTAACGCCGCGATCGTAGAGCTATCGATTCCGCCGCTAAGAAACGCGCCCAAAGGCACGTCGGCGATCATTTGCGATTTGACCGAGCGACGAAGCAAAAAATCCAGCTCGTCTATCGCTTCCGCGTCGCTTAGATTGTTTTCGGGCGGTTTCAACGCCGCGTCAAGAACGTTCCAATACTCGTTCTCGCGCAATTCGCCGTTTTTCAGCGTCAAATAATAACCCGGACGCAGTTTTTTGATCCGCTTGTAGATCGAATGCGGCGCGTTGATATAGCCGCGCCGAACAAACAGCGCCAGCGCGTCGCGGTCGATCTCGTCGTCAAAATCGGGATGCGCCCGCAAAGCCTTTAGCTCTGAAGCAAACAGAAACGTTTTGCCCGCAAAGCCGTAATAAAGCGGTTTTTCGCCGAAACGATCCCGCGCCAAAAACAACGTCTTTTGCGCTTTATCCCACAACGCGAAGGCGAACATGCCAACGCATTTTTTCAGCGTCTCCTCCGCGCCCCAAGCGGCGATCGCCTCGATCAGCGTTTCGGTGTCGCTGTGTCCGCGCCAGTTTACCTTCAGCGCGGCGCGAAGTTCCAAATGGTTGTATATCTCGCCGTTATAAACGATAATAAAGCGGTTATTTGCGCTGACCATCGGCTGTTTTCCCGCCTCGGTTAGATCGACAATCGATAGGCGGCG
>JAIRKM010000086.1 GCA_031260125.1 Helicobacteraceae bacterium
TCGCCGCGCAGTCGCCATCTCTGGCGTTTTTACAGCCGAGCGGCGTCTTGGCTTACGGCAAACAGAACTTCACATTTTAGATAGAGGTCGGGATAGGAGTTGATCGTCTCCCGCGCCTCCTTGAACGAAAACGTTTTGACCCCTCCTCCAATGCCGCATTTTCTGATATAGCCAAACAGGTCTTGGCGCGAATCGAACGTAAGCGTAAACTCGCCGCGCCAAATTCTGGCGTTAAACACCCGCAAAACCATGCCTTTTACCTCCTCAAAAGAGCGCAACACGCCTCTTTTCCCCTTGCGAAGCTCTTTGAAGGTGCCGTCCGTGAAGATGGCAAAAGCCGCCTGCCTCCCAAGAGCGCAAACCGCCTCAAGCGTCCTATCCAGATCGCCCGCCCATTGCAGCGCGGACGATGAGACGATCAGATCAAACGGCGCGTATTCTCCTAGTTTGGACACCTGTTCAGGCACGTTAAAATCGATCTGCACAACGGTTGTTTTTTCGTTTTTTGGGTGAAGCTCGCACATCTTTGGGGCAAAGTCCGCCGCGATAAACAGATCGTATTCCCAGTCGATCAGTGAATGCACCATCCCGTTTCCGCAGCCTATGTCCAAAATCCGCCTAGGTTTGAAAGGTATATGCGCGATCAATTCCCGCGCCACGCTTCTTTGCAACCCGTTTAATTCGGCGTAACCGTGCGCGCGATCGTTGAAATGGCGAAAAACTGAGTTCAAAAACAGCCTTATAAGAGAAAATGCGCTAAAAATCCACACGTATTTTAATATCTTCCTAATGATCGGAGTTCGTATCCATGATCACACCGCTTTTATTTGCCCAGTTCGGGTTGGCAATCCTGATCATCATTGTCGTTTTGTTGCAAAAAAGTTCCAGCATTGGACTAGGCGCGTACAGCGGGAGCAACGAGTCGTTTTTCGGCTCAAAGGGACCAAACGCCTTTCTCGCGAAGACCACCGCCGTGCTGGGAGTGCTATTCGCGCTCAACACCATCGCGCTGACCTATCTCTACTACGCGGATCGCAACGCCTCTGTCGTTGACAGCGCAGTCTCGCAGGAGGACGATAGCGTTCCCACCGTGCCGGCGTTGCCGGAAGTTCCGCAGGAGTAACCGATGCTTCAACCAATTTACTCTGCCGCCAAAGAGCATATGCAAAGGTGCGTCGAAGCGCTAAAGCACGATTTTTCCACTCTGCGCACAGGCAGGGTCTCCGCTAAAATCATCGAAAGCATCAAGATCGACTACTTTGGCGCGTCCACGCCGATCAACGCGCTGGGGTCTCTCACCACGCCTGATGCCAACACGATCGTCATTACGCCGTGGGATAAAAGCACGCTCAAAGAGATCGAGAAGGCGATCAACCTCGCCAATATCGGGGTAAACCCGTCCAACAACGGCGCGGGGGTGATCCTCTCATTCCCGCCGATGACGCAGGAGCAGCGCAAAGAGAGCGCCAAGCACGCCAAAGCGATGGCGGAAAAGGCAAAGGTCGCCGCCCGTAACGTACGTCAGGAGGCGAACAATAAGATCAAAAAGCTCGAAAAAGAAAAACAGATCACCGAAGACGAAAGCAAAAAGGCGCACGAGACGGTTCAAAAGCTCACCGACGAAACGATCGGGCATATCGACAAATATCTGGCGGATAAAGAGGCGGATATTCTCAAGATTTAGCGGATTTGATTATGAATATAGAGGCGATCTACGAAGAGGCGGGCGCGTTGCTAAAGGGGCATTTTCTGCTTAGCAGCGGTAATCACAGCGGTTTTTATCTGCAATCGGCAAAAGTGCTGGAAAATCCCAAAACGTGCGAAAAGCTCTCCAAGGCTTTAGCCGACATGATCCGCGCCGCCAACATAGAGGCGTCGCTGGTCTGCGCCCCTGCGCTAGGCGGCGTTATAGCGGGCTACGAGCTTGCGCGGGCGCTGGGCGCGCGTTCTATTTTCGCCGAGCGCGAAAACGGCGTTATGACGCTGCGGCGCGGTTTTGCGGTGGCAAAAGGTCAAAGGGTGATCGTCTGCGAGGATATCATCACCACAGGAGGATCGGCAATGGAAACGGCCGATCTGATAGAGGCGCATGGAGGCGTGGTAGCGGCGTTCGCGGCGCTGGCAAACCGCGGTTTTTGCCGCCGCGAAGGGGGGATTAACGCGGATGCGTCCTGCAAACTGGATGCAAATGTCCCCCTCTTTGCCCTCGCTGACTTCGCGTTTCCCGTCTATGCTCCCGATCGATGCCCGCTCTGCGCGGCGCATGGCAAGCCAATTAAGCCGGGAAGCCGCCCTACCTCTTCTGCTCCGCAATCGGAAGATCGATAAAAAAGCATACCCCGTAACGGACGTTATAGACGCCGATCTTGCCTCCCATATTATCTTCCACGATCATCTTGCTCATATAAAGCCCGATTCCCGTTCCCTTTGTAGGCTCTTTTGTGGTGAAGTACGGCTCGAAAACACGGCTGAGAATCTCGTCGGGAACGCCGCCGCCATTGTCTTCAACCTCCAGACGCGCCCTGCGCTCTATCCGCGAAAGGCGCACGATAATCCGCCGCTCTTTTTTTCTATTTCCAGCCACCGCGTCCTTGGCGTTGCCGATCAGGTTCAAAATCGCCTGCCCAAGCTCATTCTCATAGCCATCGCAAAAAAGAGACTCATCTGGCGCTTCAAATATAACGTCGATGTTGTTTTTTCGCATCTGCGCCGACATCAGTGTGAGCGCGTTGCGCGTAACTTTTGAAATATCAAAAACCGTCTTCTCTTTGTCGGGCTTGAAAAAAGAATTAAAATCGTTGATCGTGGAACTCATAAACTTCAACTGCTTCACCGTGTTGTCAACGGCGCTCTCCAGATACGCCATATCAAGCGTGCCGTAGCGGTAGGCGTCCAAAATATCCTGTACATACAGCCCTATGGAGTTGAGCGGCTGCCGCCACTGGTGGGCGATTGCCCCTATCATTTCGCCCATCGCGGCCATCTTTGACTGCTGGATTAAAAGCCTCTCTTGTTCATTTTTGCTTTTCTCCGCCGCAAGCTGTTTGCGCAGCGCTTTCTCCGCCTTGCTTCGCAGCTCGCGTTTTTCCAATGCGGCGTCCTTCTCCTTTGTCAGTATGATTCGCGAAATACGCACAATAACTCCGCCTATGATCAGCCATATGGCAAAAAGACATATATAGAATGGTCCGAGGCGATCGTAGAGCGCTGAAAGGGGCGTGGTACAGATTACTACCATACTGTAGTTATCAAGCGGCATAAAAGAAGCCAGACTCTTCTCGCCCTCCGCCGTCATAACGGTCATCAGCGCGCCGTCTACGTTTTCACCGACCTTCAAAAAGGCGTCGTACGCCAAAGAGACCTTTCCGTAAACCGCCTCGTTTTCAGGCGCCCGCGCGATCACGGCGCCTCCCCTTCTCGACACAAGCGAAACCGTGTTTTTACCTACACTCGTGAGTTTAGAGAACCGCTGCGAAATCACATTGAGGTTAAACGCCGTAAACGCATAGCCGATCACGCTGCCGTTCGTTTCATAAAAAACGCGGGTCAGACCGATAATCCATTGGTCGTGGCTTGCGCATCTCAACGGCGGAGTCATATAGGCGCCGCTTTCGGAGCGAGGCATGGCGGTGATATAGCCAAATCTTTCCAAGTTGACATCGACATCTCTCGTTTGAAGAAGCACTTTTTTGTCGCGATCGAGTATCAAAGCGTTATGTATCAGCGCGTCGCTGCTTTGTCTGCCCTCCCACACCCTGCGCAGAATCGCCGTGCCAGGCATGCCCTCTCCAAAGTAGGAATCGGCGGCGCGGTATGTCATATCGTCAACATCGGCAATCATCAGCTCGGCGTAGACCGTATAAACCGAGATCAGCCTCTCCTGCACGCTGCGTATTCGATCTAGCTCCTGCAAATAGAGCAGATAGGCAAAAACGCAGAAGATCGCGGCGACGATAAATGTCTCGCTCAGCCAGCGTACGCGGTGCTTAAACTCCGGCGATAAAGATTGTTTCGCGGACACGCCCAAACCTCCAACTTAAACGAACATTTTAACCAACTTATAAAATCGGCGCCGCTAAAGCGATCCTACTCAATGCCCTCAACCCCAAACTCCACCTTGTAACTCTGTCCGCTTTCGTCCATCACGACAAGCTGATAGCCGCCGTTTTTGGTGAAGGTGTAGCTGAGAAAGTCGTTCTCGCCGTTCTGGGCGATTAGATCGCCGTTGAGAAACCACCAGCGCGTGCCGCTGCCGCCTTGAGAGCTTATCGCCGGAATTAAAAGAGTCTCCGATTTGTGCTTTGTGAAGATGTCGCCGTCCTTGACCTCTTTGATAAACAGCGGTCGTACCAGCTCGCTCTCTTCCGATGGCGGGCATATCTTGCTTTTTTTCGGCAGACGGCGGCTGATCTGCTCGCCCGCGCTCAGCCACGGGCTCAAAGCGACAGGCCACAGCGCAAGCCTTTTTTTCACCGCGTTCTTGCAGTCAAACGCAACGCGCTCGTGCCGATCGTCCTCGTAATAGGTGTACCAGCCGCCCATTAGAAAGTCTTGCGTGTTTGACAGCAGCGTAGGCGGCGTAACGCCGTTTACGATCCACGCCCGTTTTTCCACGCGGCAGTTTGGATCGCCCTTTGGCAGCGGCTGCCCGCTAGGCCAGCATATAGACGCGCTGCCGACAGAAGCGGGCATCTCGTCAAGAGAGTAGTTGATGATAAAGGAGCTGATCGCCCGCGAATGTAAATAGTTGTTTATGCGAAGCAAAAAAGGGACGGCGACAGCGGCGCCGAACTGTTCCGCCACTGGAGTGCCATCCGGTCTGCCCACCCATACGCCAATAATGTAGCGGGAGCTTATTCCCACCGCCCATGCGTCTCGGTATCCATAGCTGGTGCCTGTCTTGTACGCCATAGACACAAAGCCGTGCCGATAAAACGCCGGATCGGCTTCGCCGGAGAGCATGCGCCTCGTTACCCACGCCGCCCCCGCCCCCACAAAGTCATAGGAGGCAAGATCGTCGCCTTTCAAATAGCGCAGCGGCGATATGCTGCCTCCCCGCGCAAAAGCGCTATAGGCGCTTACCAGCCGATCGAGGCTGATTCCGACGCCGCCTAGTATGATCGAGAGATTTGGCTCGCCGTGTCTGGGAAGCGCCAGCTTGATGCCGGCGTTTGAGAGTTTGGCGGTAAATCGCTTTGGACCATACGCCTCCATAAGCTGCACGGCGGGCAGATTCAACGACTTTTCCAGCGCTTGAGAGGCGCTTGCCGCGCCGCTGAAGGCGGTGCTGAAGTTCGCCGGCCGATAGCTGGCGATGCGCGGCGTATCAAGCAGTAGCGATTCGGAATGGATCAGCCCCTCGTCAATAGCGAGCGTGTATATAAACGGTTTAAGCGTAGAGCCGGGAGAGCGGATGGCGCTTACCATATCGACATGCCCAAAACGGCTTTCGTCGTTTATGTCCGCCGATCCCACATACGCCTTAACGGACATATCGGTGTGATCAACCACCAGAAAAGCAAGAGAGGTCGCGGGACGAAGCGCTGATTTGGCGTTTCGCGCTATATCTTCAAGATTCTCCTGCATAGCCGCGTCGATATTGGTTTCGATCACCAGATCGTCCGTCATCGCAAGCGTCCGCCGCGCGAAGAGTGGGGCAAGCTGCGGTACAAAGCGCGGCGGCAGATATATATCCTCCTCCTTGGCGTCTTTAACCTGCTCCTCGCTGAAAACGCCAAACTTCAAAAGCCGATCCAGCACCTTATCGCGCGCGTTTTGCGCCTCCTTGGGGAAGCGATCGGGGCGCAGTCTGCTGGGCGCCTGCGGCAGGGCAACCATCAACGCCGCCTCCGCACGGCTTAGTTCCGCCGGTTCTTTGCCCAGATATGACCACGCAGCCGCTCGAATCCCCTCGATCGTCCCGCCAAAAGGCGCGCGGTTCAAATAGATCGTCAATATCTCGTCTTTGCTCAGATGCCACTCCAACTGCAAAGCCCGCCACAACTGGCGCGTCTTGCCAAGAAGCGTTCTTCTGTGCGGTTCGATCAGCCGCGCCGTCTGCATCGTAAGCGTGCTGGCGCCGGAGACGATTTTGCCGCTGTAAAGGTTTTGGAAAAAAGCGCGGACAACAGAGACGGGATTGATGCCGAAATGGTGGTAAAAATAGCGATCCTCGTAAGCAAGAAGCGCGTCAATATAGTAAGGCGAAACCTCGTCTATAGAGACGGGGAAGCGCCAAACTCCGTTGCCATCTGCAAAGCGCCACAGCGGGGTTCCATCGTCCGATAGAACTACCCGCGCCATCCGCGCTTCTTTAAGAGGCAATGGAAAGAGGTTGTCCAGCGTTATCAGCAGGGCGGGCAGAATAACGCAGACAACAAGCAGAACGTTCTTAACTTTTTGCATCGTCGATCGGCGCTTCTCCCCTTGGGGGAGAGTCGCCTAGCTACTTAACGATCAGCGTATCTCCGCTGGCGCCGATTGCGTAAAACTGCGGCAAATACATCGATTCAACAAAAGGCGGCGGCACCGTATAGCTACCCGGACTGACCGCCCTCGCTAGATAGACGATTGTCGCCCCGTTGCTTCTATCCAAATCCAAAGCGGCGACATAGCGATCGTCTCTGAACTCCTGATGAACGATCCTCGTTGCCCCAACCGCGCGCGCAAGGTCTCTGTTCTTCAGCACCCCTGTATTTTCCAAACTGACGCTGCTGGTTCCAAGATTCTGGTTTTCCAACTCCAGCCCCGCCGGTAGCAGATCGACGACAAGAGCGTCGTTTACTCTGCTCAAGCTGGTTGTAACCCGCAGCACCACAACCACGATCTCGCCGCTCTTTATGCTACCGAGCGTCATTTTTTCGCCATCGGTTGTGTAGTACTCCCTGCTAATCCGAAAGCCTCTGTCATCTACCTCTTTGGGCGCGACAACCGGATAGCCGACGATCTCGATCGTCGCGAATATCAAGCGGTTTGAGCTGTTTAAAACG
Organism: Helicobacteraceae bacterium; assembly: GCA_031260125.1. Classification (GTDB taxonomy): domain Bacteria; phylum Campylobacterota; class Campylobacteria; order Campylobacterales; family SZUA-545; genus JAIRKM01. Next base: position 6,990 of record JAIRKM010000086.1, read on the forward strand.
TTTTGCCACGCGCTCGTTGAGTTAAAGTCGTACAGCCTGCTCACTGCTTTCTGGGTGTTTTGGAGATTTTCTTGCCCGTTTGTCGAGTTTATCTGAGCGCTCCACTCCGGCTCCTCGCCCAAAAAGTGCCTGCCTAAGAGCGCGATCGCGTTTCTCTCCTGCGTGGAGAAGTAATCCTTTGCCCTCACTTCGTCCGAGACAAACATAAGCATCTCCGCGCGCTGATCCTCAAGCAGATCGTATTCGTACAGAAGCGACAAGGCGTAGCTCCTGTCCCTGAACGGCGTGCTGTAATCGCCATACCAGTAGTAGCCGTCGGTGTTTCTCTGTGCGTCGCTAAATGACAATTTGGAAAGAAGATCGTTCGCTTTGGCGTTGTCTCCCATCAATTTAAGCGCGATCGCAAGCTGTACTCTGCCGAGCAGGGGTTGCTTGCTGTCCGCGTTTTCGTAAAGCCGCCGCAGTTCGGTAAGACTCGCCTTCTGCTCCCGCGCAAGTACAAACGCCGCGTAGCTCTTGACGGAGAACGAGAGATAGACTTTGTCATCCGAATACTCGTCAAAAGAGGAATACGAGAGATAGGCTTGCAGCCGCCCGATCGCCTTTGTCAAAGCGGCTTGCGGCACTTCAAAGCCCTGCTCCTTCGCCCGCAATAGAAAATCGGTCGCATAGACACTCGCCCAGTACGCCTCCGAAGCGTCCGCGCTCCAGTAACCAAACGATCCGTTGTTCTTTTGCATATTGAGCAGTCGCGCGATCCCCTTGTTTACGCTCTCCTTGCGTTGTTCGTTCGTCGAGGTTCGTATGCCAAGCTCGGTGAGCTGTTCGGTCGTGTAATAGATAGAGGGAAAGATACCGCTCGTCGTCTGTTCCAAGCAACCATAGGGGTACGCAAACAGTTCGCGGATCACATAGGCTACGTGAAGCGGCGGAAACGAGGTAACGCTCAGCACAGTCTGAACCGTACTCGGCTCCAGCCTGTTAAGCGTATTGTTGATGTCGCTCTTGCTGAGCGTTTCGCCCTTTTTTAACTGCTTGACAAGCTTAAAGGTCTCCGCGGGATACGGGTGGCGGACGCCTATGACCCATTTGCGTTCTATCTCCAGCTCTCTGCCGTCTCGATCCTTCGCGCCCGTTACCTTTATGATCACTCCACCCTCGCCATAGCCGCGTTTGGCGGTAATGGGGATATATATGACGCGCTTTTGCTTATCGGAAACCTGAACGGACTGCACCGCTTTACCCGCGAGCGTAAGCAGCCCCTCCGTTTCTACGTGTACCTGTACGTTTTGATTGGCGCCGGAGAGATTGCTCAGATCCAGCGCAAACATGCTGTTGTCGCCGCCCGCCAAGAAGCGCGGATGGTTCAGCTCTACCACAAACGGCGCGGCTACGACCGCTTTTTGCTCAAAGGAGGCAAAATCTTCGCCGCTCCACGCCTGCGCCATAAACCGCAGTTCGCCGTTGAAGTCGGGAATGTCAAAGACCACCTCCGCCTCGCCGTTCTCGTTTAACTTGATCGGCTTGGACTGCAAGGCGACCATCTGAATCTTCGTCAGCGGCGCTTTACCGGCTTTCTCCAGCGCCACGTCGCCGCCGAAGCGTAGCCGCGCGTTGCGTCCCTGTGATTCGATCAAGGTGCCATAGACGTCGAACATATCAACGTCAAGGGCGCGCTTGGCAAAAAAGCCTTCAAACGGATCGGGGGTTATGAAGTTTGTGATATTGAGTATCCCGCTGTCAACCGCCGAAACGATCGCGTATATCTCTTTGCCCTTCTGCGCCTCGCTCAGGTTGATCTTCAGCCCAACCCGCGCCTTGCCCTTAGGCGGAATGTTTGAGGGGAGATTAAGCGCAAAGTCAAGTTTTCTGTCGCTTCGATCGAGCGGCAGGTGCAGCAGCCCAAGCGTGCGTTTGGGCGTGGCGTGGGTCTTTTTGCTGCCGCCTCTAATCACCGCCGCGCCTATGTATATGTCATGCGTACTCCACTCCGCCGGCACGGGAATGTCAAAAACCGAACCTTCCTTTTCGACCTCGATCTCCTGCCACCACAGCAACCCGCCGCCGGATTCCATAAAGAGATAGCCGCTACCGCTCTCTGGCGATTCGACCGTTACCTTAGCGACATCGCCCGCCTTATACGAGGGTTTGTCGATGCGCAGTTTGATCTGCTCCGGTCTCGCTCCGCTGATGCCGCCGCTCTCTTGCCAGCTCCAGCCAGCCCAGAACCGGACGCTGCTTACCGTGCTGTTCTCCTTGTCGATCACCTCGACGACATAGGGTCCCCATTCTGCGTCAAAGCTCACCTTCGCGCTGGAACCTTTCTCGATTGAGATCGTGCGGCTGTCTAACGCAATATCCCTTTCGCGGTAGTCGTACGTCCATCCGCTGTCGTTGCTGTACCAGTAGTAGTCGCGCCGCTGTCGTATCAGATTGACCTGAAGTTCCTTATTCTCCAGCCGTTCGCCATCTTTGTTGGTGTATATGATCTCAAACTCCGCGCTGCCGTCATAATCAATGGCAAAGGTCTCTTCGTAGTTGTTGTAGCGGTAGTTGTATATGTGTCTTTTGCCGAAATTGGGCTTGATCGCGGGTAGCTCCTTGCTAGGCCAAAACGACTGAACCGCGGTTCTTGTTACCGGTCTTCCGCCCGATTCCGTCAGGCTCGCGGTAAAGACGATATTCAGCGGCGAATCGGCAGACTCCCAAGTGTTATCAACAAAAATCCGCGCCTTTCCCTCTTTGTTCAGCGCGGTTTCCACGTAGTCTAAACTGCCGGAAAGCTCTTTGTTTCTGACAGACCCAAAGTAAAAACCCGGCAGATTCTTCACCGCCTCTCTCAGCGGGCGCTTCACAATCTCGCCGACAAGACTATTGCCCGCCGCGGGCGCGCCGTATAGATATTTGCCGTACAGATCAAATACCGCGTCTTCGCCGCCTGTGATTGGGGTCTCTTGCGTGTTGATCTCAAGCGCCATCTTCTCCGGCATAAAGTCTTCCACTTTGAATCGATAGGTCTGTTCAGCGCCGTCTCCTAAGTCAAACTGAAAGAACCAATTGCCCGTCGGCGCGTCGCTGGCAAGCTGGTACTCGTATTGATAGAAGCCATCAACCCCCTGCCATGTAAAGGTCTTCGCGGTCTTGTTGTCGCCCTGAACGATCGTTACCCTGATCGGGCGATTGTCAATAGGCTTGCCATCCGCGTCCCGCAAAAGCGCGTTTACGTATACCTTCTCGCCCGATCGGTATAGATCGCGGGGCCCAAAAGCGAAAAGCGTTCTCTCCAGCGCGGGCTTTCCACCAATGGCAAACTCGCCAAGATCGAGCGCTGCCCTGTCTAGCACGATAAAACTCGTCTTGCCGTCTTTCTCCGCTAGTAGCGCGATGCCGGAGCTGTACGCAAGCGTGAGGTGTCCGTTTTTGTCGGTTTCTCCTTCGCTGGCTACGTCGCCGTATATGTCGATAATCTCTATCTTCACGCCACCGATAGCCTTGCCGTCCAACAGGCTCTGCGTAAATATCTCCATCTTTTCGCCGCCGCGCGCGGCATGAGCGATCACTCCTATATCGGTTATGGAAAAGAGAGTAATGGGAATCATATAGTCGTAGTAACGCCCCGATTTGGTCAGTACCGCGTAATAGATGCCCGGTTTGCTAAGCTGTGATATGTTTTTGATCGGCAACGTTACGGTTTCGCGCGCGTTTTTCTTGATTCCCAAATCGAACCCGCCCGTATAGACAAGCTCCGATTTCACGCTTCTGTCGTCTAAATAGTAGCTTTCCATTTTGCCTTTTCCGTACATCGTGCGGATAAACAGCGGCAGATTCTGTCGATCGACGCGGAAAAAATCCACATTTATCTTATTGACGTTTACGGCGCTGACCGGCAGTCCCTCCGAAAGATCCGATGGCAGCAGGGAGGCTGTGGAGGCGAAACTAACAGAAGGGCGGACTTCGCGCGTAACGACATTGAATTTAAGGGGATCGCCCCGTTTGTCAAGGACTTTCTGCGCGATGTTTTTTATCTTGGAACCTTGTAGCTCTATGTAATACTCGGTTTCTGGCTCAACGTATCTTAAACGTAGCTCTTTCTTGTTTGGCGAAAGTTCCCACGACGACACGGACTCCTTTTTATTGTGATAGTCAGCCTTGATAAAATCGTCAAACTTCTGATTCTCCAGCAGAGGCGTCGAAAATGTAATAACGATCGATGCCGCTCCATCAACTTCCATCTCGGAGACATCAAGAATTTCAAAGGGCTTGTCCGCAAAATCCTCCGCGGAATATACGTATGTTTTTGTGGGCTTGGCGGCGTTTTCAACGAAACCGTCCGGTCGATTGCCCTCGCCCGAGAAAACCCCATACATCAGCAGAAGCGCCACGGCAACCGCGATAACCGCCGCGCCTCCAATAATAACCGCTATCTTACGCATTGAAACCTCCTATCACAATATGTCGCGGCTATTGTATCAAAATAAAGACTGGAAAAAAGCCCGATTCACAATCAGCTTTTG
>JAIRKM010000087.1 GCA_031260125.1 Helicobacteraceae bacterium
TCGCCGCCGGTGGTGATACCCAACATCGCTCCTGCCCACAGCTTATCCCGCGCGAACTCCGCGCCTCCGTAGAAGGTCAGCGCTTCAGGTAAAAATATCTGGCAGCCCCCATCCCAGAATGGGTTGATCTTGTTCGCCGCGTTTTGTGCGCCTGTCTTGTGCCACTCCTTGCCGAGTTTGCCCGCCGATCCTGTGCCATCACTGCCAGCAAAAGCGAAACCGCCGAATATGCCAATCTCCGGCTGGATGTTAAAATCTCCTTGAAGCTCGATGAAAAGACCGTCGTCCTCGTTCGTGTCGTCGTCCTCAAAGGTCAAAAACCCCTGCGCCGTTACGGTAAAACCACCGTCTCTCTTTAGCTGATCGATCGTTATTTTGCCGCCAAGCCATGTGCCAATATCGGGAATAAAGAAGAGGTACGGATTGACATTTAAGGAATCGTCTTTGAAGGAGACGTTAAGCACGAGCGCGCCATCGTCGTTGATTTTTTGATAGTCAAAAAATCTCTCCCACATGCCGTAATTGGTGCCTGCCATCGATGTAATATAGGCCGCTTGAAGGCTTAACTTGTTGCTAGGTTTGAATTCGGCTATCGCTCCTTGATAGAATAGGGACGCCAATACCAGATCGAGTCCGCCGCGCCCAGCCGCCACAGAGAACTGATTGGAGAAAAATCCGAGATTTGCCGTATGCATACTAGAGGTATCTTTGGTGAAATACGCATCATCGTCCTTCCACCACACGCCCACGCCGCTAAAGCCGACATCGCCGCGAAAACCCAGATAGTTCGCGGTGGTGAAGTAGAGATTCGCGTATCCGTAGATAAAAGAATCGTCTTCCGAACTAAACTGCCCCAGTGCGGCAAGATCGCCGCCGTGTTTACCCTGCGTAAAAGCCCGATCTAGCTCGTTTACGCTTGTCGCGCCGGGAGTTAAAAAGCCGCCCGCCCATACTGCGGTCGAGAGGGCGACCGCCACGCTGATATGTCTGAACATAAATACACTCCTCAGATATAAACTAAAGATACGCGCGCATTATAACCGCGCGCCCTTGAAAACATCAAGCCGCCAGGCGGCGTTTCTAAAATGTTCGTTTCAGCATAGACTCTATGCGCAGTATAGTAATAATGCTGTCGGAGCGTTTACCCACGCCGTATATATGATTTTCATCGCTGTCCATACTTTCCGGCGCGGGGTCAATATCGGACTCTTTAAGCCGTATGGCTTCGGTGAGTTTGTCAATGACGAATCCGCTTACTTGATTTCTGTTTTTAATCACGATGAAACGTGTTTCATCGGTATAGGCGGATTTTGGACGACCAAATTTGCGCCTTAGATCGATGAGCGGAAGAACGTTGCCGCGCAGGTTGAATACCCCCAGCACATAATCGGGCGTAGAGGGAACCCGTGTCGCTTCGATGGGCTTTATGATCTCCTGAATGGACAAGATCGGCACCGCGTACTCCTCGTCGTCCACCAGAAAACATACAAGCTGAATTACGTCGTCGTTGCTTTTATCCGGCTCGCTCGCCGCTTTTTTCTGACTTTGCTGTTTTGCCAACACCTCTTGTAATTGATCGCTCATGCCGTTATCTCCAAATTAAAATTGACGCTTCGCTTAACTACGTTCATGAGATACTCCGGCGTATATGGTTTTGTAATATATTCAGTCATTCCCACCTCTACGCCGCGCATCCGATCGGTTTTGCTGGTACGCGACGTTACGGCTATAAGCGGAAGCTGCTTAAAGCGGCTGTACTTGCGAATCTCGCTCGCGAGCGTATAGCCGTCCATTTTGGGCATTTCGATGTCTATAAGGCAGGCGTCAAACTCGTGTTCGCCGCTTTTGATGATGCTCAGCGCCTCTACGCCGTCCGCCGCCTCAACGATGCTGACGCCGAGCGGGTGCATAGACTGGCGCATAAACGTGCGATCGGTTCTGGAGTCGTCAACGACAAGCACCTTGTAGTCGGTGGATTTTTCCTTTGTCTTCACCTTGACTGTTTTGGTCGCTTTCGGGACGCTGTGGCGCGTTTTTTTTGCCATCTGCATCAGCGCCGCCACGTCCGCGATCAGCGTTACTCCGCCATCGCCGCGCATCGTCGCTCCCGCAATTCCCTCGATCCCCTGTAGGTATTCGCCGAGAGATTTGATCACGATCTCCTCCTGCCCGATAAGCGAGTCTACGATTAGCCCAAGTTTGCTTTCGGCAAGTCCCAGCACCACCACGTAGGTGTGTTCGCTGCTGTCGATCACCTGTTCGACGCCAAAGATGTCGGACAGCTTGACGAGAGAAAGCACATCGTCGCGCAGGCGCATCACCGAGCGCCCCTCAACGCTGAAAATTTCATCTTCGCTGATGCGTACCGTTTCAAGCACCGAGCTGAGCGGGATCGCGTAGTTTTCCTCCTGCGCGCCCACCATCAGCGACTGAATGATCGCCAGCGTCAGCGGGATTTTCAGTTTAATAACCGTGCCTTTGCCAAGCTCGCTGTCCACCTCTATGATGCCGTTTAGTTTTTCGATGTTGGTTTTCACAACGTCCATGCCTACGCCGCGTCCGGAGACGTTCGTTACCTTTACGGCGGTGGAAAGCCCCGCTTTGAAGATCAGCGCGAAGGATTCCTTGAGGCTGAGATTGTCCGCCTCTTTTTCGTTGATAATGCCCTTTTCAAGCGCCTTGTTTTTCAGCAGATCGGCGTCTAGTCCCTTTCCGTCGTCCGTAATCTCAATGACGATGCTGTTGCCTTCGTTGTACGCCTTTAGTTCCACACTGCCGGCTTCGGGCTTGCCGGCCTTGGCGCGCTCCTGCGGCATCTCTATGCCGTGATCGGCGGAGTTGCGGATAATATGTACAAGCGGATCGCCAATCACCTCCACGATTGACTTGTCAAGCTCCGTCTCCTCGCCGGTGATCTGTAGATCGATCTTCTTGCCGAGTTCGCGCGCTAGATCGCGGATCATGCGCGGAAACTTGTTGAAGACCTTGCCGATCGCCAGCATTCTGGTTTTCATCACCGCTGTCTGTAGATCGGTTGTTACCATTGAGATGGAGCTGACGACCTGATTGAGCTCCTCTAAAAACTTTTCGCCCTCGTAGCGCTCTTCAACGTCGTCGTATATTTTTAACAGGCGGTTTTTGTTCAACACAAGCTCGCCGATCAGATTCATCAGGTGATCGAGGCGGTTGACATCGACGCGGATCGTCTGCTCCATCATCGTTTCGCCGCCTCTATCGTCCTTTTTGGCAGCAGGCGCAGGTTTGGCGGCGGCGGCAGGCGCGGCAGACGCAGTAGGCGCGGGCGCGGGTTTTGCGGCGGGAGGAGCGGGCGGCGTTACCGCCGCTGGCTGCGGCGCGGCGGCTTTGGACTCCCTGCGTTTTTTGTCCTCTTCTTGACGAAGAGCCAGCAGTCGCGCTATCTCCGCCTCCACCTCCCGATCGCTCAACTTTGAGTAGTCCGTTTCGCTCTCTTCCTGTTTGCTTTCTTCCTGCACGGGCGCTACCGGCGGCGGGGCGACGGGCGCGGGCGCGGGGGTATCCCCTTTGCTCACCGCTTCCAGCCGTGCGACAATGCCCGGAATGTCAAGACCGTGATCCTGATCGGAACCGCTGTCGCGTATTTTGACGAGAAGCGATTTCATCGCGTCGATCGATTCCAGCACCACGTCCATAATGCCCGCGTCGATCTTCAGCTCGCCCTTGCGCGCCAGATTCAGCACGTCCTCCATGTGGTGCGTGAGGTGAGTGAGAACGTCAAAGTTGAGAAACGAAGACGATCCCTTGATGGTGTGCGCTACACGGAAAATGCCGTTGAGCAGCTCAAGGTCGTCGGGGCGCGTCTCTAATTCAACGAGGTCTTGATCGAGCTGTTCGATCAACTCAAACGCCTCTAAAAGAAAGTCCTGTGTAAGTTCTTGAAGTTCGTCCATTATATTTCCTTAGCTTTTGATATGACTCTTGATCACTCTGGTAACTTCCGATACGAATCGATTCGCGTCGAATTTTACGAGATAGCTCTCGCCGCCCGCCTCTTTGCCTCTCGCGCTGCTAAATGTATCGCTGATCGAGGAGTTGAAGATGACAGGCACCGCCTTGAAGCGCGGATCGTCTTTGATGTGCGCGGCAAGGTGAAATCCGTCCATCTTTGGCATTTCGACATCGGATATGATCACCTTCAATTCGGACGGCAGAAGATCGCCGTACGTCTTATGTAGCTCCTCAAGCCGTTCAAGCGCGTCCGCGCCATCCACCGCCTCAACCACGCGAAATCCCATCTTTTCAAGCGTCTTTCTAACGATTTTGCGGGCGGTGGTGCTGTCGTCGATCACCATCGACATGCCGTTGAACTGCTCGACAACGCTGTCAACGTCCAGCGTTGGCTGATAGAGTCCCAAATCCTTGACGATATTTTCAAAATCCAAGATTAGCAGTACGTCGTCGTTTTCTATCTTCGTTACGCCGGTAACCTTTGAATGGTCAAGCCCGTTGTCGTCTACGCCGGAGGAGAAGGTCGCCGGTTCTATGTCAGACCAGCTTATGCGCCGAATCCGTTTGGCTTCGCTGACGATAAAGCCGACAAGAATGCGGCTAAACTCGGCGATCACCACGCGGGATTTCTGCTTGTTTTTTTCCGGAACCTTGATCTTCATCCATTTTGCCAGATTCACCACGGGGATAACCACGCCGCGCAGATCGAAGATACCCTCTATATATTCGGGCGATCCGGGGAGTTCCGTAAGTTTTGGAATCTTGATTATTTCGCGTACTTTGGCGACATTAACTCCATAAATGCCTTCGTAAACCTTCTCCCCCACCTGCTTAAAAATTCTAAAATCAACTAACTCCATTTCGTTGGAGCCGGCTTTTAATATCTTTGATGTTTTTGATTCTCCAGCCATTAACAATCCCTTCGCTTATACGATCAAATTCTATCCGAACGAAACTTTGTTCCAGCGCAAACGCCGCGATATTGATGTATCTAGCGCCGCCGCAGTCAAAATCACAGCCTTGATGAAAATGTCCTTCTACAATCATATCGGATTTTTCCCCCAGATCGCAAAGGGCGCGCGCTCGTTTTTTCTGAAAATTCTCTATATTGTACGCGAGCCGCTTTGCCATCAGTCTCTTCTGCATATATTTTAGCAGCCAAAAGTTGACGAAATTGAGCGAAAGCAGATGGAAGAGAAACAGCCCAACAGGATTGCGGATCGCCTTGGCGTAAACGGCATATCGGAACTCTACTCTGAAATCCCCGTGCAGTAAAAGAACTTTGCGATCGTTTAGAAAGAATTCAGCCGGCTGATCCTTCTTGGGAATTACGATAACATCTTGATCAAAAACTTCATCTAGGAAAAAGTCATGATTGCCCTCAAAATAATAAACAGTCGTGCCGTTTTTTGCCACAAGATTTATTAAAGATATCAACTCTCTATTTTCATCACGGCAAAATTTGAATTTTCCGATCAGCAGATCGCTTATATCACCCAATAGAAACAGCTGATCGGAGGTAATTTCTCCCTCTGAAAGCGCCCGCAGAAACGTCAGCGCTTCGCGCCGTCCGAGCGGGTTGAAGTGGGCGTCCGCAAGAAAGATGGCGCCATCTTTTATAGAGCGCGGCGCGGACGAGAGATCACGGCGCATAGGCGATCGTGGGAAGCGCCGTTTCGTATGGCAGACCAAACATCAGATTGGCGTTTGCGATCGCCGCGCTCGAAGCGCCGCGCAGCAGATTATCGATCGCCGTTTGGACAAAGATCGTATCCCCCTGCTCGATCGCGAAAATATCGGCGTAGTGTGTTCCCGCTACCGACTTGATCTGTACCGCCGTTTCACGCACTCTTATAAACGAATTTCCGGAATAAAAATTGCGCAGATGATCGTATGCGCCGCCAGTTGGTTTTGTAAGTTTGATATAAACGCTTGCGAGCATTCCCCGCGTGATCGGCAGCAGATGTGGAACAAAGATTATAGCCGCCTCTTTTTTGAGCGCTGCGGAGGCTTTTTCTTGAATCTCCGGCGCATGTCTGTGCGTGATCGGCGAGTAGGCGAAGCAGTTTTCATTCACCGTTACGAAGTGTGTGCGCTCAACGCACTGCCTGCCGGCGCCGGAGACGCCGCTTTTGGCGTCGATGATGATCGGCGAACTGACATCTATAAGTTCCGCAAAGGGCAAAATCGCCAGCAAAGAGGCGGTGGGATAGCATCCGGGGTTGGCGATCAGCCGCGAGGAGGCGATCGCCTCTTTGCCTACCATCTCCGGCAAGCCATATACGGCCTGCGCAAGATTCTCCACGTCGCCATGCTCCGCTCCATAAGCCGCCTTGTAGGTTTCGCTTTTGAGGCGGTAATCCGCCGAGAGATCGACCACCTTTACGCCGCGCTCAAGCAGCGGCTTGACAATCGCGGCGGCCTGCTTGTGCGGCACGGCCAGAAACGCCAGTTCGCATCTGGAGGCGATAGCGTCAACGTCCGTCTCTTCCACCTTTGCGGAAGAGATCGACGTTAGTTGCGGATAGATGGACGCGATAGCGCCTCTCTCTTGCGATCCGCCCAGAAAAGCTATCTCAAAACGCGGGTGGTTGAGTAAAATTTTAATTAACTCCAAACCGGTGAAGCCGCTGGCGCCGATGATGGCGGCGGGAATTTTGCTCATACGCCCGTACTCCCAAAGCCGCCATCTCCACGCATTGTGTCGCTTAACTCCCGCGCCTCGATCAGATCGACTTTTTCCACCGTTTTTACGATCGCCTGCGCGATGCGATCGCCTCCGTTGATCTTGTAAGTTTCGCGCCCAAGGTTTATCAAAATTACCAGCAGTTCGCCGCGGTAATCGCTGTCAACCGTGCCGGGCGTGTTGAGTACCGTTACCCCGTATTTGAGCGCCAAAGAGCTTCGCGGACGCACCTGAAGCTCATATCCGCGCGGCACGGCTACCGCCAACCCCGTGCGTACCAGCGCCCGTTCTCCCGCCGCGATCTCCGCGTCCTCCAGAGCGTGAAGATCGAAACCAGCCGCTTCTTCCGTCTGATATTTCGGTATTCTCGCATTTGAATCGAGTTTTTTTATATACAGTGCAATCACTCTTTTACCTGCTTTTCTAATATACGTGAGATCGCCTGATCGAAGCTGTCTACTTTTTTGTCTTGCTTGGTTTCTGCCGTTTTGATAAACTCATCGCGTTTTGTAACTATTTCCGCGAGTTGTCTTGAGAGGGTATTTCGCTCTTCTATCTGTTTGGCTATGTACGCCTCCCGTTCTTTAACCGACATTGACTGCATATCTTTTGGTAGCTCCTTTGTGGGTATGTCGCCGATCTTTTTAAGGTTATTTGCTACATCCCCCACCAGATCGCCTTCACCCGTAATCACCTCTTTGCCTCTGCTTGATTTGTTGATAAATCCGGACATATCGGCGGCGGCTGGAGCGGGTGCCGTTTCGTAGCTTTGCAGCTTGCCTTTTACCTCTTTTTGCTGCGTGGACGCCCCGTACGGGACTACCGTACTGTTGAGCTTGCGTTGGATAATGATGATCTCCTCATCATACGGCGTGTCGATCACAATCACCCGCCCGCCATCCTGCGGTATGGCAATATAGTTGCCGCCGCCGAGCCGCGCTATCTCCTTCCACGCCTTTTTTGTTGAATCCATATCGCCCGCTTGAACGGCGTTGACGATGATTCCGCGCTGTTTTGCTTCCGCGATGATCTCCGGATATTTGCGATCCTGATCGTAATCCATGTGCGGCGGCGCGTCGCCTACTAGAAAGACGATACGGTTTGCCCGCGTTCGCGCATCCGTCCACTCCATCTTTGTGATGGCTATATCCAACGCTTCGTTTACCGACTCCGGCGTGTCCCCGCCGCCGCTTGCCGTAAACAATAGCAGTTTTGCGTAAATATCCTGTATATCGGTCGTCAGCGGATAGTAGCGCGCCACATATTCATCGCCTAGATCGCGGTAGCCGATCAACCCTACGCGAATCAGCGCGTTTGGATTTTGATCGACGATCGCGTTCGCAATCGACCAAATTTTACGTTTGGCTCCCTCGATCAGCCCCGTCATAGAGCCTGTCGTGTCAAGCACAAAAACCACATCGACACGATTCGTTTTGGGCGGCTGAGGTTTTACGACATCTACAGCCTGCGCGCAGAGGGCGCAAAACGCGCAGATCAGCGCGATGGACAGCAGTTTTTTCATCTTTGCTCCTTTTTAACGAACCTCTGTAGAGAAGGGTTTTTCGTCAAAGCCCACCTCAAGTATCTCGAACTCTTTGATACCGCTGGGCAGATCGGCGACTACGTCCGCTCCGGACTCTTTGCCGATCAGGACGCGGGCAAGCGGCGAGCCGATGGAGATCAGCCCTTTGGAGGCATCGCTTTCAACGCTGCCTACGATCGTGTAGCGCGCCTCCTGTCCGCTTTCTAGGTCGAGCAGCCTCACGGTAGAGCCGAAACTAACGCGCTTATGCTGGAGGGTTTTAGGATCGATCACCTGCGCTTTGGCGACAAACTGTTCTAGCAGGGCGATGCGCTTTTCGAGATGATCCATCTTCTCCTTTGCCGCGTGGTATTCGGCGTTTTCTTTCAGATCGCCAAGCTGCGCGGCGATCTGAATCTCATGCGCCACTTCGCTTCGCTTGACATTTTTAAGCTGCTCCAGCTCTTTTGCGATCTTCGCGAATCCATTCGGTGTCATCGGCTCTTTATCGATCATCAATCTCTCCTTGGCCAATTATTGTAACCGCCCCCCGCTTTAGCAGCGGCGGCAAAGCGCTATGGAAAAGGTTTGATAAAATCGCCAGCTTAGACCAAACATTTTGATAAAAGGTCGATAGAGATGCGCCATAGGCGGTACGTTACGGACATAGCGCGATGAAGCCAAGAGCGGCGGGGTTTTGGGAGCGTGTCAGCGCGCTTCTAGTGGACACCTTTATGATCCTTATTCCGATCACGGCTGTACTGATGGTGGTCGTCGGATCGGAAAAAATGAAGACCGAGAGCTTTGCTGCGGCTGGGGCAATTCAGATGTTTATGTACGGCGCGATCACGGTCGCTTTCTGGGTCAAGAAGGGATATACGCCCGGTAAAAAGGCTATGCGCCTTCTGGTGCTGGATCGAGACACGATGAAGACGATCTCCCTGCCGCAGGCAATTTTGCGTTTTTTATGTATTTTTGTGTCTATTGTTTCCGTCGTTGGGCTGTTGATGCCGGCTTTAAGAGAGGATAAAAGAGCGCTCCACGATATCCTTTCTTCCACCTGCGTTGTTCGCATTTGAGCTGGGTGGCGCGGGCTATGCGGCGTGGCAAGAGAGTTCCGCTGTTTTTGGGCATAGGCGCGGCGCTGAGCGGAACGCTCTTGTGCGTCAATGGATGCGTCAAAGCGCCGCAGTTTGACGAAGCCGCGTGGTATAGCGAGACTAAATCGTACGACATCTCTCTGCTCTATGCCGATCACAGAGACGAAAAGGGCGCTTTTTTTAATCCGTGGCTGAAAATGCCATCGCTCTACTCTCTTATGTTTCGCAAGATCATCTCAAGGCGCGCCGACTTTCCTGATTTTCCAAAGGAGGAGCTGGAGAGTGTGCAGAACGATTACAGCTATCTTTTCGACGCGGAAAACTCTATTACTTTCGTTGGACACGCGTCGTTTATTATAAAACTCGATGGCGCGGTCATCTTCTTAGACCCCCTGTTGTCGGATCGGGTGGGCGCAATGTCTAAAGATGTAAAGATTCCCTTTGATTTCAAGTGCGTTCCGCCGAATCCCATAACGCTGATCAGCCACAACCACTACGATCATCTCGACCATCAGTCGATCGCCGCGTTGATCAAAAAAGATTCCATATTTATCGCGGGGCTGGGTCTGGGCGAGTATTTTAAGGATTTGGGCGCGAAGGAAGTTTACGAGCTTGACTGGTGGCAGAGCGTAACGATCGGCGCGGTTACATACACGTTCCTGCCCGCGCAGCACTGGTCTAGGAGGCTGTGGCAGGCTCATAATTCCACGCTGTGGGGCGGATTTATGATAGAGGGAAGCAAAACGATCTACTTTTCGGGCGACACCGGATATTTCAGAGGCTTTGAGGAGTTCGGCAGGCGCTACTCGATCGATTACGCCCTGATCGGCGCGGGGGCTTACGAGCCTCGATGGTTTATGCACTATCAGCACCTCAATGTCGATGAGTTTTTTCACGCCGTGAGGGAGCTTGGCGCGAAAACGGCAATACCGATGCATTTTGGCATCGTACGGCTAGGCGACGAGCCGTATCTATATCCGCCCTACGAGATTTCATCGCGGATCAAAGATGATGAAAACCTTTCAAAGACGGTAAAAATTATGCGTGTCGGCGAGCGCATGGAGATGGAGTAGCCGCTAGAGGATCGGCGCGCGGCGTAAAAAAGTTGCGGAATAAAGGTAAAATGCGTAAGATCGGCAAAAAACCATAGAAAGAATAAAGTATGGCATTGAAATCTGTTGACGATAGGACAAAGCTGACCGTCCGCAATCAAGTGGAACTTCTGTGTTTTCGCGTGCTTCCAACGACCACGCGCTTTTCGATCAACGTGTTCAAGGTGCGCGAGACTGTTAAGTATCACGCACTTACCGAGCTTCCCGAAACCGATAAGGCGATATGCGGATTGCTGACGCTACGCAAAGAGATTATCCCCGTTGTTGATCTGAAGGTATGGCTTTATCGCGGAGTAAAACCGCACAGTATGGAGGAATCGGTATTTTCCATGAGCGGCATCGATCCGGCGGACACGCAGATCATTATTTGCGAGTTCAACAATGTAACGATTGGGCTGTGGGTCTATAGGGCGGATTATATATTGCGCAAAAACTGGGATGAGATCAAAGTGCCAGTCTCCAGCGATTTTGGCAACAAGACAAATAACTATACAAAAAACGAAGAGGGAGAGATCGTCTATATCGTGGATGTGGAGGGCATGCTAAGCGAGCTGTTTCCAATGGTCGCCGAGCAGAAAAAGGAGGAGACCGTCTTGCTGGTACCGACAAAGCTCCTCCATAAGCAGGTGCTAGTCGCCGAAGACTCAAGAAGCGCCCTTAGAGCTTTGACGAATGTGCTAGAACGCTTCCAAGTGGATTACTTGACCTTTGATAACGGGCGCAGGTTGCTAGAGCATATTGAGCAGCACGGCGCGGAGAATGTGGGAATGATCATCACAGACCTTGAGATGCCGGAGGCGAGCGGCTTTACCGTGATCAAGGAGATCAAAGCAAACCCCAAAACGGCGCGGATACCTATTATAGTAAACAGCTCAATGACGGGTGAATCCAACATAGAACTTGCCAAATCGCTCAACGCCGACGGATTTTTGGGCAAGACAGACCCAAAAGGCGTCGCGAAGTATCTCCAGCAGTATCTAGGCGCGTAGCCCGCAAATTGCCGCAACCGCGCTGTGAAAAGCCTCGCGTTTTTGGCAACAAAAAGCGCCGACACACGGCGCTTGTAAAAAGCGTTATCGTTTATCCTCGCCGTTTATCCAGCTTTGAAGCCTCGCGATCGACGCGCGGGCGGTTAGATCGCACATAACGGGCGTAATGGACACAAAACCGTCCACAACCGCCTCGTAGTCGCCGTTCTCTGTCGGAATAAAATCCAGCGGGTGAGCGCCAAGCCAAAAATACTCTTCGCCCCGCGGGTTTGTCCGCCTTAGCGCCTCGTTGCGGTATATCCTGCCGCCGCCTTGCGTGATCTTCCACCCCTTACAACGATCGGCGCTTACGTGCGGGATATTGATATTGAGCAGTTGGCGCGGCGGAAGCGGAAACCCGCCGTCAAACACCTTAGTTACGATCTCCCGCGCCGTTTTCGCCGCCAGATCGTAGTCGTAATCGTAGTCGTAGCCGCCGTCCTCTTTTTTACTCATATATTGGCTGATCGCAATCGCGCTTGCGCCGTTTAGCGCCGCCTCCATCGCGCCCGCGACGGTGCCAGAGTAGGTCATATCCTCGCCGAGATTAGCGCCGCGGTTGATCCCGCTTACGACCAGATCGACCTTGCTATCGGCAAAAAGCGAGTGCAGCGCGAGATAGACGCAATCGGACGGCGTGCCGTCGTCGAGTTTATAAAAATCATCGCCCACGCTAACGAATTTCAGCGGGCGGGTGAGCGTCAGGCTGTGTCCGCACGAGGATTTTTCAGCGGCGGGCGCGACGATCGTCAGCCTGCCTAACGGTCTAAGCGCCTCGATCAGCGCTTTGAGCCCGTCCGCTTCGTATCCATCGTCGTTGGTGATTAGTATGTTTTTCATAACGCCTCTCCAAAAACGACGATCATAGCTTAAAAAGGTTAAGCGTCGTTTTGGATAAGATTGCGCCTATTTAATTGGAGGCGTTTTTGGTTTATCGCAAAGAGATCGACGGGCTTCGCGCCATCGCCGTTATGTCGGTAGTTTTATTTCACGCGGGTTTTGAGCAGATCAAAGGCGGTTTTATCGGCGTGGATATTTTCTTTGTTATAAGCGGTTATTTGATTACAACGATCGTCATAAAAGAGCTTGATAATAAAACCTTTACGATCGCTGGCTTTTACGAGCGCAGAGCAAGACGCATTCTGCCCGCGCTGTTTTTTATGTTGCTATGTATAGCGCCGTTTGCGTATTTTTTGCTATTGCCCGATCAGCTTGAACGCTTAAGCAAAAGCGCGATTAGCGCGTCGTTATTCGTATCCAATTATTTTTTTTGGAAACACACAGGTTATTTCGCGCCCCAATCCGATCAAGAGCCGCTTTTGCATACGTGGAGTTTGGCGGTGGAAGAGCAGTACTATCTGCTGTTTCCGTTAGCGGCTATTGTGGTGTGGAAATTGTGCGTCTGCTTCAAAAACGGCGCTCTATATCATCTAAGACACGCGCTATTTATCGCGTTAATTTTAACGGCTGTTCTGTTGAGTCTAACTTACTCGGAAGTATGGATAGCTTTAAGCGGAAGTCCGCGGCTATTTTACGATACCATAGGGCGCGTTTGGGAGTTGTCGCTAGGTTCGCTGTGCGCGATCTATCTGCTGCGTTACCGCGCAGATAAACCCTCTCGATCGATCTCTGAAACCTGCGCTTTTTTGGGTCTGGCGCTGATCATTTACTCTATCATTACCATTGACGAATCGCCTTTTCCAAGCCGTTTTGCGCCGTTTGCGGCGATCGGCGCGGCGCTGATCGTCCTATTCGCCTCGTCTAATACTATGGTTGCAAAGACGCTTAGCTTAAAACCGCTTGTAGGTATCGGGCTGATAAGCTACAGCCTCTACTTGTGGCATTGGGTTATATTTGCGTTTGCAAGGGTGTGCGGCGTTGAATCTAAATATGCTTTTTTGCCGTTGATAGCGTTTGCTTTTTTGATCGCTTATCTTTCGTGGCGGTATGTGGAAAAACCCTTTAGAAACCGCGCTTTTTTAAGTCGCAAGCAAATTTTTTCCCTCTCGCTTTGCGCGGCTGTATTTGTCACTATCGGAGGGGTGGGAGGGGTAATAACCAAAGGCGCGCCTTGGCGCTTTAACGAGAATGAAATTGATCTATTAACGACCCATACGGCTAGAACAAATTATGTTGTCAGCCGCTATGACGCGCTATATAAACGCATAGGTTTTAGCGGCGGCGATCGGAGAAAAGTTTTAATTATTGGCGATAGTTTTTCGCAGGATTTTTATAACGTGATTTTGGAAGCGGGATTTTTTCGCGGCGCCGAATTTCGCTCAAGTTTTGTCGGAAGGGTTTGTCAAGTATATAGAGGCGAAGAAGATCCGTTCGATTTTATTAGCGACGAAAATATACCAATATGTAAAAGCGTTTATAACGATTCGTTTATCTCTTTGCAGGATATGTTGATCGCTAAAGCGGACATAATCATCATAGCGGCAGCTTGGCGAAGATGGTCTGCCGAACGCCTAAGACAAACTATCGACAATCTACATATCGCGCCAGCGACGCGCATTATCGTAATCGGGAGCAAAAGTTTCGGCGCGATTAACACAAAAAACTATCTTGACATTCCAATCGAAAGACGATCCGATCTACGAAACGAAGTCGCGAAAGATTATTTAGAAACCAACGCGATAATGCGCGGGGCGTTTGCCAATCAAACGAGGGTTGATTTTGTTGATCTGCATAAAATTATTTGCGGTGAAAACTCTGTTTCCTGCCCGATCTTTACTCCGCAAGGGGCGCTAATCTCCTACGACGGCTCTCATTTAACCGAAGCCGGCGCCCAATATATCGGCGATCTGTTAAAGGATCATCCCGCGTTAGCGTCTTTTGGAGGAAACTAGCAAAAACGCTAAGCGCTTGGTTATTTTTTGGTCGATCCTTCAAAGGGTTTTTCTGGTAGATTTGCGTTTAGCTTGCTGAAAGCAGGCATAACCTTTCAAGGAGTCTCAATGAAAAAAGTCTTTCTTAGCGTTGCGATAGCGGGCGCTTTGGCAACCAGCTCGTTCGCCTTATTCGACGGGCAATACGGCGGCAATCGTTATTCGGCATCGGGCTGCGGTCTTGGCAATATGCTCTTTGCCAATGAAAAAGACAAGAGTAACGATCTTGCTTCTCAGATTCTCGGCGCGACCGTAAACGGCACGGGTAGCCAAATCTTCGCCATCACTACCGGCACCAGCGGCTGCAACCCCAGCGGCGTTTTCGCAAGCAACGAGGAGCTGAACAACTTCACGGGACAAAACCTCAACAAGCTTGCTTCGGATATGTCCAAAGGCAGCGGCGAAACGCTTGACGCTTTTGCCGATCTTGCCGGCGTAAGCGACAAACCGGCTTTCTTCGCGGCGGCGCAAGCCAATTTCGACAAGATTTTCACCAGCGCGGATATCAGCGCCGGCGAAGTTCTCACAAATATGGACGCGGTTTTATAATCGCCCAAGTCTTAGGAGGGGGCAATCCCCTCCGAATGAATTTGAAATTTCTCTTAATCCTAGCGCTTCCGATCGTTTTGTTTGCGAGCTATGCGCAAGAGCTTAAAACCAAAGCGATCGATCTAAACCTAAGCGATCATCCGCGTTGGCGCGGCATGGTTGGATATAAGACGGCGATCTTTGGCGGCGTTCAAAGCGCGATCGACGACAGGCGCTTTTTTCTCGCAAAAAACGGCGCGACAGATCCGCAAAGCGAGCTTTTGGCTACGATCGACTCCTTCTTCGCGGGATCGTTCGATGGCAACGCCAGCCTTGATACGCGCTGTATTTTTACGGCGCGCTGGCGGTTTCTGAAAGAGGCGCTTGAAATAGACGAAAGCCGCTTAACGCCCACAACGTGCGAAGCGTTTGAACACTGGTATAACAGCGTACGCGGCGATCGGCTGTTCTTAATTTTCCCCGCGGCGTATATGAACAACCCCGCCTCCACGTTTGGACACACCTTTTTGCGGATCGACAAAAACGACTCGTCAAACGCGCTAACGAGCTACGCGATCAACTACGAAGCCTACATTCCGCCCGGAGAGAGCGATCTGGCGTTCGTTTTCAAAGGGCTATCCGGCGGCTACGACGGCTACTTTTCCGCGCTACCCTACGCGCAAAAAGCCAAAGATTACGGCGATCTGGAAAACCGCGATATATGGGAATACGAGCTAAACTTCACGCGCGAGGAGATCGACTTGCTACTGCACAGCGCGTGGGAGTTTCACAACTTTTCGCGGGATTATTACTTTTTTAAGGAAAACTGCTCTTTTGTCCTGCTGGAGCTTTTGGAGTACGCCAAAGGCGGGATCGATCTCACTTCGCGTTTTACGGGCTTTGCCGCGCCGGTGGACACGATCAGGGCGCTGCTAAACGAGCCGGATATGCTTAAAAGCGCGCGGTTTCGCCCCTCGCGCAACTCGCGTATCGCGGCTTTAGCGCGGCGCGGCGGCGATGATATATCGCGCCTTGCTGGCGAGATAGCCTACGGCAAAATTGCTCCGCGCGAGGCGGCTGCGGCGCTTGGCAGGGAGGAGGCGATCGCCGCGCTGGAACTTGCGATGGAGTTTATCGAGTATCTCAGCGCCGAAGATGAAATTGATTTCGATCTGTACAAAAAACGCCTCTTTAGCTCTATGAGCGCGCGAAGCTCGCTGGGTTTAAGCGCGGAGCCGATCGCGCTAAAACAGCCGAGCGTCCGCCCCGATCAAGGGCATCTGATCTCACGCGCCGCGCTAGGAGCGGGCTATGACAATCACGACAATCCGAGCGCGAATTTCAGAATCCGCGTCAGCTATCACGATATGGTCGATCCGCCGATGGGTTTCGCGGCGGGAAGCTCGATCAACGCCGCCGATCTGTGGATTCAAAGCGCGGAGGACGCCACGCGCGTTCGTAGATTTACGCTGCTGAATATGGAGAGCTTTGCGCCGAGAAACCGCTTTTTCAGTCCGATCTCGTGGCGTTTCGCGCTGGGCTGGCAGGATAATCCGCCCTCTTTTGAACGCGGCGGTTACGGCTATTTTAAGGGCGGCGCGGGGCTTGGCTGGGGCGATGAAAGCCTGATCTATTACGTGTGCGCGGACGCGGAAACGCAAGCGGGTAAGCGGCTGTATAAAGAGCGCGCCTTCTATGCGGGCGGCTCTATCGGGCTGATCGCCGCGCCGTTTGAGCGGGTTAGGGCGCGTTTTGAAGCTAAACGCGACTACGATCTAGCCAATAGCAACAAGCCGCGAACGCAGATGAAGCTGGAGGCGGGCTACGCGCTTGAAACCAATCTGGCGCTGAGGCTTGAATTCGCGGGCGAAAAACTAGACCGATCGGAGCGTAATGAGGCTTTTATCTTTATTGATTACTTCTTTTAATCCGCGCCGCCTTTTGCCGCTTTGCGCGATGGCGATTGCTGTTTTTGGCCTGTGCGGGTGCGCCTCGTTCTTTTTTCACCCCGACAAAGAGGTTCGTTTTACGCCGGAGTTTTTTGAGGTTGATTACGAAACGAGGACGATTGCCACAGACGACGGAGAGAAACTTTTCGCTTGGCTGTTAAAAGCCGAAAATCCAAAAGCCGTGATCGTCTTTCTTCACGGCAACGCAGGCAATATCAGCGAACACCTGCCAAGCGTCTATTGGTTGCCGCAAAGAGGCTTTAGCGTGTTGAGCGTCGATTATCGCGGTTACGGCGCTTCAAGCGGCGAGCCATCGGTTGAAGGCGTTATAACCGACGCGCGCTCGTCGATCGAATACGCGCTTAGCGAGTTTAAGGGCTTGCCAATCGTCGTTTTTGGGCAGTCGCTTGGCGGCGCGGCGGCGATAAGCGCGCTCAAGCCGTATAAAGAAAAGATCGCCGCGCTGATTACCGAAGGCGCGTTTTCAAGCTACGAGGTCGTAGCCAAAGAGATCGCCAAACGAAGCTGGATCGGCTATCTCGCGCTGCCGTTTTTGGGCGGCGTGGCGGACAAAAAACTCGATCCGATCGCAAATATCGCCGATTTGGAAGGTTTGCCGATATTGATCATTCACGGCGATCGCGATCCAATCGTAGCCGTTCATCACGCGCGCGATCTCTTTGATGCGGCAAAAGAGCCTAAAGAGTTGCTAATCGTCTTTAACGGCGGGCATATTGGCTCGTTCGCCCTCGGACGCGAACGCCGCGATCGTTTCGCGGCGGCGATCGAGGCGCTGATCAAGCAGCGCAAAGACGATCCCGCGCTCATTCGCGCCTTGCAGAAATAACAAAATGCGGCATAATTACCACCGATATTCAGCGCCATTGATGCGCAAGGAGACTGCAAAAAATATTCAAGCGTTTCATATTTTTCATCGCGAGCAGCTTGAAAAAGTATAGATATATCCGTTGTGTTTCGATGTACTTATATCAGCTCCATTCTCAACAAGCATTTTTACAATATCTAATGAGTTGCTCTCAATGGCATAATAAAGAGGCGTAAACTCTTTTAAGTCTATAGGATTCAAGGAGGCGTTTAAGGATATTAGATACTTTGCGGTTTTTGCATCGTTAAAATGAGTCGCATAATGCAAAGGCGTTCTATTGATTAACATTTTCACAATGCCCCGCCGC
Organism: Helicobacteraceae bacterium; assembly: GCA_031260125.1. Taxonomy (GTDB): domain Bacteria; phylum Campylobacterota; class Campylobacteria; order Campylobacterales; family SZUA-545; genus JAIRKM01. Next base: position 17,997 of record JAIRKM010000087.1, read on the forward strand.
CATGCAGTTCAGATTCTACCTTTTTCTCTATAAGCTTATTGTCTTTAGTTAAATACTGAATCTCAAACTATCCGTCATTTTCATATTTTCTCTTTCTGTAGGGGTTAAGTCACATTCATAATTGCCAAATCCCACTTCGTAACAGCCTGATTTTTTAAGATTTAGATTAAATTCGGCAGATTCTCCAACTTTTGTTACATCCATTTGTTGTTTTATTATCGCTTGATAGTGATTAAGTTTCCTGTAGATGGCTATAGATATTGTAAAACCTATAGTAAAAAAGATAAAAAACTTTTTCATAACCGTTCTTTTTTCATACTTTCGCAATTGAAATCGATTGGTGCTTTATGCGAGTAAGTCGCAAAGCTAAGATTATCGCCATTCGCGTTTGGCATGCGTTTTTTCAGAACTGCTGAAGTTGCTCTTGGCATGACTATCTTTGGTCATCGTGAGCACATTGTATTGAATCGTACAGGACACGACGGGCAATATTGGGTCTTGCTTCTTTACGGCAGCGGGTTTTGCTATAGAAGGGCTGTTTACGCAGAAAGGCTAGAGAC
>JAIRKM010000001.1 GCA_031260125.1 Helicobacteraceae bacterium
ATTTCGTCTAACGCGAAATTGTTGCTAGTGGTGCCGCTGCTGCCACCGACTATTTTATTGACACCACTAGTGCTTGCGGATACCGTCTGGTTAATAGCGGCGTTGTTGGTTACATCGCCAGCAGCGTATCCCACAATGCCGCCGACACTTTCTGATCCGCTGACATCTCCCGTGGCGTAACTGTTGGTTACATCGCCAGCAGCGTATCCCACAATGCCGCCGACATTTTCGTCCGTTCCGCTGATATCTCCTGTGGTGTAGCTGTTGGTTATATCGCCAGTAGTGAATCCCACAATGCCGCCGATATAGTCGTCCGTTCCGCTAATATCTCCTGTGGCGTAGCTGTTGGTTATATCGCCGTAAGTAGCGCCTCCCACAATGCCGCCGACTTCGCTCGTTCCGCTGATATTTCCTGTAGAGTAGCTGTTGGTTATGGTGCCGTAATTGGCACCTCCCACAATGCCGCCGACGAACTCGTCCCCTTTTACCTCTTTTCCGTTTATCTCAACGCCTATGTTTTTGATCATAGCGCCATTGGTAAAGCCAAAAAGACCGACGTAATACATTGAAGGGCGGTTGATCCATAAGCCCGTTATCTTATGTCCGTTGCCGTTAAAGATACCGGTAAAGGCATTGGAATTATCTCCTATCGGTTTCCAACCGTTCGCGTCAAATCCTTCTTTAGTGTCATCTAACGCGATATCCTTTAGCAGCATATATTTGCCGCCAAGCGTAGCGGCGGTTGCATTGATATCGGCTAATCCCGCTTGATCGGTTATCTCTACCACGTTAGGGATGGCGTAGAAGTTGGTATCGCCCGTTAAGGAATAGGAAATCTGGTTAATTACGTCGTCTGAACTACTCGCTCTATATAGTTTCGTTGCGCTTAGACCAAGATCGGTCTTTAGCTGGGCGATGTCGATCGTTGGATTACGCACATCAACTTTGGTCTGTCCTTCAAGATCGAGATTGGCGTCGTAGAAAGAGACGGTGAAATAGTGCTTGTCGTTCTCACTCAGGCTAACATCACAACCGATCATTAGCAGCGAAACAAACAAAACAGAGGAAACTAAGCCTATCAGCGATCTATTTAGTGAAAAAACGGGGGGGGGCGAAGGCGGATTTTGCTTGAGCGAAACCAAAGTCCGCACGATCCCTGCGCGTTAAGGCGTTAGCAAACGACATTGACGATCCTTTTTGATGGCGTTAGAATCAGCGATCATAGCATAGCTTTAACCACTATTTCATCGTTTTCACAGAAATATCGAGAGAGTTAGACGATCAAAAGGATTGCCGCTTTCCAAATTTCCAGCCCACACCGCCGCGATCCGGGGCGTTCTTGCGGGTGTGTCAATCCAACAAAGTTAAAGTTCCATTTTCGAGTTTATATTTTTTTGATATGGTATTTTTTAGCGCGGCGCCAAAACTTGTGTATTTTCCTCCTTCAAACGAAAACTCTACCGTATTCAGCCCGTTTATCCCGGGTTCGGAATAAACTCGAGAGCCAATGACCGTATTGCCGCCAACAACAAGTTTTTTATATGTTATCTCCTCGTTTGTCGCCGCGTCTTTCAATACGAATCCGCTTAGCTTAGATGTTTGTATATTTACCCCGTTGACATTTACAGTTTTTCCTGTGCTTTGATATACGAACTCAATATACAGCGTGTTTTTGAGGTTTTCTTGTCCGTCGGATGTACTTTCCGCGGCATAGATTGCGCTTTGTGAGCAGACAAAGAAGATCATTGAACAGATGCCTGAGACGATTGCGATAAATGTCTTCCTCCTACGCTTTCCCAGTTGAGCGATGTCGGTTGTTGGATTGAGCGCGTCAGCGCCGATCGGCTGTGGAGTTTGGCTTGAAGCGTTTGCGTTGGTTAAAAAAGACGGCATTGACGATCCTTTTGTTGGCGTTTAAGTTGCGATCATAGCATAGCTTTAACCGATATTTCATACCTTCTTACAGCAACATCAAGAGAAACGGGCGATCGAAAGAAAAGGCGCGCGCCGTTTGGCGCAAAAGTTTGAAGTTTAACGGGCGCTTAAAAGCCTCATTTCGCTTGCAAAAAGGTTCTGTTGGCTGCGGCTCTAGGCAGTGGGGCAATTAGGTCTTTGGGTTTATACGAGCTGACACTCTCTCTTACTTGACTGCATTGTCTTTAGTCTTGCCTCTATAGCGTCTCGGCTAAGAAAATCGTTACTTTCGCCTTTCTTGCCGCCTTTATAAGGTCTTCGTCGAGGGTTGCCAAAGGCAGATTGAGATGAATAGCAAGCTCAAGATATGCCGCGTCGTAAGCGCTCAAAGCATAGTCTCGCGCGATGGGAACTACGAGATCAAGGAGGTCGATAGTAGCGCGTTCGTCCGTCTCAATAGGCAAACTTTTGATAAGTTCCGTAAAGCTCAAAGAGGAGTCTGTCGTTATTAACCCTCTTTTTTCCGCGCGCGTAAGAACATTCGCCGCTTCAAGAAAGAAAAGCGACGGCACAATCGCTCGCTCGTCTTTTAGCGCGGTTAAAGTCTCTCTCGCTTTTTTTGCGTCCGCTTCAACTTGCGGCGGTAGAACCCAACGCATCGCAATGGAATTATCTAGGACTATCATTCAGTCGCGTCCCTCTTCGATTAGCGTTTTTATGTCCACATTGACGCGAGGACGACTATCCATAAACTCCAGCGTTCTATTGACGGCTTGCTCGTTTTGGACGCTATCGATCTCTTTATCGTAGATTGGGACGACTATAATCTCTAGTCGCTTGTTTAGCATATCTTTTGGCAATTTGATAAACGGCGCAATCTGTTCCGCCCGCACAATCTCTCTTATGGCTTGCATAATCGCTCCTTTACGCTCGTTATCGTTTTGACGCTTTTGGTCTTTCGTTGATTCTTATCGTTCACACGCGACGATTATACTGAAAACCTAGTCTATCGGTTCCAGCATTGCCACCGCCGACTGTTCCGCTTACTGTCATTTCGTCTAACGCGAAATTGTTGTTAACGGTGGAGCTGCCAACAAAGCCGCCTGAAAGCCCAAAAGCGCCGGAGCGACAAACGTACGGGCGAATCATTGACAAAGCGGCAGCGTATTAATTAAGCGGCGCTGCGTTACAATTTATGGTCATGGGAAATTCTGGGGTAAATTTTTTGCCTGTGTTTTTTGCCATAAAAGAGGCGCGGCTTAGGCGCAAGCCGCTAAACGGCGCGCGCTGCTCGCTCGCCCCCCCCTCCCCATTCAAAACAAACAATCCCGCTTCATTTCTCCCGCCGGCAGTTCCAAGCGCAATCTCGCGCGCAAACACTCTTATTTCGTCTGACAAACAAATTACTCCATTTCGTTATATCAACAAGTCAAACCGCGAATCAGTTCTTATCGTTAAATCCACACAAGGAGTTAGGAGATGAAAAAGCTCATCTTCACGAGTGTTTTAGCGGCGGCTTTAGCCGCTCTTACAGGCTGCGGCGACAAGCTGGCAGTTGAGCCGAGCAACCAGCAAGCGGCGGACGAAGCCTTAGACAAAGCAGCGGAAGTCAATAGTGAAACAGCCATTGAAGAAACCGCTTACGGCGGCGATAAGTTGCCGGTTATCTACTTCGACTTTGACAAATACGAAATCCACGCCGATCAAATCGAAGCTATAGACGCCATTGGGCATGCGATCGTTCACTACGGCAGCGGAACGTTTACAGTCGAAGGCAACTGCGACGAGTGGGGTACCGACGAATACAACTACGCTCTGGGTCTTCGCAGAGCTAAAAGCATACGGGACGCGCTTATCAAAACGGGCGTAGGCGCCGATCGGCTCGCGCTGGTCAGCTACGGCGAATCCAATTCCGCCTGCACGCAAAGCGACTCCAACTGCTGGCGTCAAAACCGCCGTGTGGAAACCAACGGCGAACTTATAGGGCTGGCTCCGCCGCCGGCAGACGAGGAAAGCGAGGACGAAAGCGAAAGCGATATTGCCGCCGTAACCGCGCTGGCAGATACGATCGAAAGCGACAAAATCCAAAATATCGTAAGCGAGAACATCCAGCACTCGGCAACAACGCAAATAGGCATTCCAAACGACTGGAATAGCGTCTGGTTTACCAGCGTGTGGCCAGATTTAACTGATTACACTGTGACTGGCGATTCTCCGGTGACTCCAGATTCAAACGACGGATCGTATAAGCTGTGGAATAAGATAATCGCCAGTGGCAACACCTATTGTGATTATCTTGGCGACGAGGGGATAGACAAGCTGGGTTTTGATCATCCGGTTGGCTATCAAATCGGCGGAGACGCGGCCGTCGATTTTGATTTGTTTGGACGATATTCCAAAATAGAGGACGGGGACAGCTATGCATATTGGGGATATTGGTACTATGCTGACGAAGGTCTTGAGTATGAGCATCAGGTATGGATCGCCGGCGATCAAACGCCTTCAAGCGATATTTTAAAGCTCGCCAACGAAAACAAATCGTACACCTATAACGGACAGGCAATCGGCGGCATTGGCTCAACCGATAATGACGCGATTTTGCTCGATAGCGATAACGCTGTAAAGCTCAATATCAACTTTGGCGCTCACAGCTTAGACGGCTCGATCAAATTCAACACCCAAAAAGGCACCAGCTGGGAGGCTGCGATCGGCAACGGCTCCGTTACGGCGACCAGTTACAGCTCGACCGACATAAGCGGAACCGTAAGCGGCAATGCTACTAAAGGTACGGTAACCATCGAAAGCGGCGAGGTTAAAGGGGTATATTTTGGCGCTAACGCCGCGGCGACAGGTGGGTATTTCTTCTTAGATGGCCAAGACTATGGAACCGCCAGCGGCGTATTTAAGGCAAAGAGATGAGTGCCGTTTTTAACGGCGCGGCTATGAAAAACGATATAAGAAAAGCGCTCGCGGTTGGCTTACTTGTTTTGCCGATCGCGGCGTTTTGCGATCCGCAAGCGCCGGCAGACGAAAACGCGAAGGAAACTCTCAACGCCGATCGGGCGGACGAAGAGATCGCTGCGCCGCAATCGCCTCAAACCGCCGATCGGCAGCCAGCTGTTGTGCCACTGGCGTACAAACGCGCTTTTGACGAAGCGCTGGAGCTGTTTGAACAGCGGGATTACGAAGGCGCTTACGAGCGCTTTGCCAAACTCTACGCCGAGGACGAAAACGTCGCGCCAGCCGCCTTCTATACCGGACGCGCCGCGCTTGAAACAGGGCGCTACGAGATTGCCGCGGACGCGTTTAGGCAGACCATTTTGCTGGAGCCCAATCACAGCCGCGCAAAACTGGAGCTTGCCCGAACATACTTTTTAACCAATCGCCCGCAAGAGGCGAAGGCGCTGTTTGAAGAGGTAAAAAGCGCAACGCCTGCGCCGCCTCTTGAAGTGTCGCGCAACATCGATCTCTACCTTTTCGCGATGGAAAAACGCCAAAAGCGCAGCCGCTTTAACGGGCAGATAATGGCAAACGCCGGTTACGACAGCAACGTAAATCAAGGCGGCGACAAGACGGTAACCGCTTCTATCGGCACGATAACGTTTGAAATCGACATGCCAAAGGCTGAGTCCGATACGCTGCTGACGCTGGGCAGCTTCAACTCCCATATCTACGATTTTGGCGAGTTCGGCGGTTTTGCGTGGCTGACAACCTTTGTCGGTTACGCCAACAAGTATTCCGATCTGAGCGAAAACGATCTGCTGCTAATAGGCGCGGCGACGGGACCAACGCTTAGTCTGGAAAACTCCCGCGCGACGCTGCAAATCGGATACGATCGCGCGCTGATCGACTCTGAAAAGTATATTGATATGATTGCGGCGGAGGCAAGCTACGACCGCCAAATCACCGAAACGGGCGTCGCAAGGGCGCATTTGAAGTTCTACGAACGAAGCGACGAGCGGAAAGGGCGCGAAAATCTGATCGACGATGCGCTGCTGGATCTGCGAGGCTTTGAGGTAGGTTTGGATTGGCATACGACGGTTTCGCAAAGCGATATGTCCTTTGCCTTGGGCGCCGCTTACGGCGATCAATCCTCAAAAAAAGGGCATAACGCCAACAGCGAGTTAAATTATATTGCCGTAAACGGCTCGGTCAGCTTTTCGAAAAACCCGTGGATATTCGGCGTGCAGGCGCGATATAAGCGATCGGATTACGACAACCGCTTCGTTATTTTTGAAAACAAAAAGCGCGAAGACGATCTGATAAGCGCCGAAGCGTTCGCCAACTATTCACTCGCGTCCTCTCTAATGCTGACGACACGGGTTGGTTACGCCAAAAATCTGTCGTCGCTGGACTATTACGAGCACGATAAAGTTACCGCGCAGGGCGGGCTTGTGTGGTTCTGGGGGATTTAGCGCCGGTGGAAACGGAGGCGTCTTAACGAATTGATATACCGCTCTCTACCGCGGCAGGGGTTATCGGCTCGTGATGAGATGGCGCGTTAGGATGTGTCAACGAGGGACTTGAAGGTTTCGCCACGCTCTTTGTAGCCGCTAAACTGATCCAAACTAGCGGCGGCGGGCGAGAGAAGCCCAATAGCCCGATCGTCTAATTTTTCGGAGATTTTTGAAACGGCTACATCCAAAAAACCGCACAAAACCGCGTCAATTCCGCTATCTTCCGCCATTTTCATCAGCCGATCGCGGTTGGAGCCGATCGCGTAGATCGTAACGTTCAGCTCTTTTAAGCGCGCGAAAAGCGGCGTCAAATCCGCGCCCTTGTCGTCGCCGCCGAGAATCAAATGAATGCGCCGATCGCCGTATATGTCCAAAGCCCGCAACGTAGCGTCGTAATTGGTCGCCTTGGAATCGTCTATCCAAAGCCTGCCGCGCGCGTCTTTGAACTCCTCGATCTTGTGCGGATCGAGAATAAAGCCGTTTAGCAGATCGTAATCGGCTTCGTCAAAGAGCGCCTTGGAGATTGCAAGCGCGATCAGCGCGTCTTGCAAAAAGCAGCCCTTGAACTTGATCTTCGCGATGTCCAGATCGAAAAATCCAGCTATATCCTCGCTGGTTTCGTAATAGCAGGCAAAGGCTTTCGTCGGTATATCCGCATATTTTGCGGGGATAATCGCAAGCTCTCCTTCGGCAAGTAGCTTCAGCGGTTTGAGCTTTGCCGCCTCATACGCCTCAAAATCGCCGTGCCAGCTTATATGATCGGGCGTGATCGGCAAAAGCGCGTAGATGTTTGGGCGCGCTCTTTTCGTGTAGTGGAGCGTAAAACTGCTGGTTTCCAGCGCCCATATCGCCGCCTCCATATTCAACTTGGCAAGCGGCGAACCTATGTTGCCGCCCACGATCGCGCCGCGAGTTTTAAGTAGGCGACCTATCATCTCCGTCGTCGTTGTCTTGCCGTTTGTGCCGCTGATCCATATCGTAAAGGGCGAGCATTCGGCAAAGAGATCGTACTCGCTTATCAGATTTTTTGCCCTTTTTATCTGCGGGTGGCTTGGAGGTATGCCGGGGGAGGCGATCTCGACGGCCGAGCGTTCGGGATCGAAACTCTCCATCGGCAGAAGCCTGTTTGTGCCAAAGCTCTCCTCTTTCTCAAACTTGTCGTCAAAAATGTCGCTTTGTCCAAACCGCTCGGCGATCGCGGCGGCGGTTTTGCCGTAGCCAAAAAGTGTCATTCGCATTTAAGTTTTACCTGATTTTAATGGTGATGAGCGCCAGCACGTTGGAAAGCAGCGCGATGATCCAGAAGCGGACGATGATTTTGTTCTCCGCCCAGCGTTTAAGCTCGAAGTGGTGGTGTAGCGGCGCCATCAGAAACACCCTTCTGCGCCTCAGCTTGTAGCTTCCCACCTGCAAAATAACCGATATGGTCTCCACGACAAATATAAAGCAGATGAGCAGAAGCAGGATTTCATTTTTGGATAGTATCGCCGAATACGCCACAAACGCCCCGATCGACAAGCTGCCGCTGTCGCCCATAAAAACTTCGGCGGGGTTGGCGTTGTACCACAAAAACCCAAGCAGTCCGCCTAGCAACGCGGAGGCTATGATCACCACCTCGCCCACGCCGATCAGCTTTGGCAGCAGCAGTGAGGCGCTTAAAATCGCGTGTCCTGAAAGATACATAAAAACCGCTAGGGTCGAAACGGCAAAGATGGTCGGCACCACCGCCAGCCCGTCAAGTCCGTCCGTGAGATTGACCGCGTTGGAGGCGCTTACGATCACCAAAATCCAGAAAAATGCCATATACCAGCCCGGATCGGAGATTGGCTCTTTGAGAAACGGCAGATAGAGGCGGGTGCTGAACTTCGCCTCAAGCAGAAGCAGAACACAGACGATCGTCGATGCCAGCAATTGAAAAATAAACTTGCGCTTAGCCGAAAGCCCCTCGTCGTTTTTGCGGCGAAAAATTTTGTTTAGATCGTCTATCATACCGATAGTGGCAAACATAAAAAGCGTGAGAAGCCCAATCCACACCAGCGAGTTCGTCAGATCGGCGCTGAGAAGTGAGGCGATCAGCGCGCTAGAGACAAAGATCACGCCGCCCATTGTGGGCGTGTTCTGCTTGTCCTTGTGGGCGCTTGGCGCGAAAGACAATATCGGTTGCGTAGCGCCTTGGCGTTTTGCCCAAACGATAAAACGCGGGAAAAACCAGAGCGCCAGAAAGAACGCAAAGCAAAACGCCGCGCCCGCGCGCACCGTGATGTAGGTAAAAAGATTGAAATGCAGAACGCCTGCCAGATATGAGAGCATCGCTTCCTCATTTTGGTTTAAGGTGCGGATTATAATATGTTGATCATTATCAACCTGTAATAGAGGACATTATCAATGGCAAACAAAACAAAAAAATGTATCTTGGTAATCACCGATGGTGTTGGCTATAAGCCAAAACAGGAGTTTAACGCCTTTTTTAACGCGAAAAAGCCGACGTACGACAGGCTTTTTGCCAAACTGCCCTACTCGCTTCTAGCCACGCACGGACTGGCGGTAGGGCTACCGCAGGGACAGATGGGCAACAGCGAAGTGGGGCATCTGACGCTAGGAAGCGGGCGCGTGATCTATCAGGACTTGGCGCGAATCTCCAAATCGATAAACGAGGGGGCGCTTGCGCGCAACAAGGCTTTTGGCGAGCTGCTGGAAAAGAGCGATCGCATTCACCTGATAGGGCTGCTAAGCGATGGCGGCGTGCATTCGCACATCGATCATATTTTGGGCGCGGCGCGGCTCGTGGAGGAGGCGGGCAAGACGGTGTTTTTGCATATGCTAACCGATGGGCGCGACGTTTCGCCCGTCTCTTCGCCTCTGTACTTTAACGATCTCAAGCCGATTTTGAGCGAACACGCGGTCTTGGCGAGCATAGGCGGACGCTACTACGGAATGGATCGCGACAACCGCTGGGAGAGGGTAAAACGCGCCTATGACGCGATTGTGCTTGGCACTCCTAAGTCGGACGCGCCTTTTGTGGAGCAGTACATTGAGCAGCAGCGCGAAAAGGGCATTACCGACGAGTTTATCGAGCCTGCAAGCTCGCCGCACTACGAAGGAATGCGCGATGGCGATGCGGTGCTGTTCTTGAATTTCAGAAACGATCGTATGCGTGAGATCGCGCAGTTGATCGGGGATCGGGAATTTATGCCGATCGAGGTGGAGAAGAGGGAGCTGTTTGTGGCGACAATGACCGAATACAACCACGCCTTTACCTTTCCCATTCTCTTTCCAAAGGAGACGCTCAAACACACGCTGTGCGAGGTGATAGCAAAAGCGGGGCTAAAGCAGTTTCACACGGCGGAAACCGAAAAATACGCGCACGTAACTTTCTTCTTCAACGGCGGCACGGAAGACGCGCTCAAGGGAGAAAAGCGGGTGCTGATCCCATCGCCTCAAGTGGCGACGTACGATATGCAGCCGGAGATGAGCGCCGATCCCGTAGGCGGCGAGGTTGTCAAGGCGATCGGACACGGATTTGACTTTATCGTCGTCAATTTTGCCAACGGCGATATGGTCGGGCATACGGGCAACTACGAAGCGGCGCTGAAGGCGGTGGAGGCGGTTGACCGCAATATCGGCAGGATTATCGACGCGGCGGACAAAGCCGATTACAACTATGTGATCGTCTCTGACCATGGCAATTGCGAGGAGATGCGCGACGCGGCGGGCAACGTGCTGACCAATCACACCGTCGGCGATGTATTCTGCTTTGTGAAAGCAAAGGGAGTCGATGCGATCCGCTCCGGCGCTCTGTCAAA
>JAIRKM010000068.1 GCA_031260125.1 Helicobacteraceae bacterium
ACGCTTACGGCGATGTAACCAACAACGCCGCTATTAACCAGACGGTATCCGCAAGCACTAGTGGTGTCAATAAAATAGTCGGTGGCAGCAGCGGCACCACTAGCAACAATTTCGCGTTAAGCACAATGACAGTAATCGGAACAGTCAGCGGTAATGCTGGAGCCGCTAAATCCGACGCTGATTTTAAAACGCGATCGACCTATGAGACAGGTCTTGGCTGGAAGTTTGGAAACGACGTTTTGAATCCTTGGAAGATCGACGCAAACAAAAACGACGGCTACCCTTACCTCTACTGGGAGAATCGGTAGCTTGCGCAAATGGCGGCATAGGCGCCGCCGTTTGTTTCGCGATCGGCGTTTTTTCAACGCTTCGCGCCGCACGCTACCACGCCGCCCGCGCCGCGCCGCAACAGCGGCGGGGAAGCGCCGCGTTCCTTATTCAGACAAACAATGAAAAATTTTCTGCAAAAGACTTGACAAGCATAGGCTCAATGTTATATACTCACTTTAGCACTTGAGACTATTGAGTGCTAAATACAGACATAAGGAGTCTCAGATGACACTGCAAAGATTCGATCCATTTTTGGAGCTGCGCCGCCAGATCGAGGCGCTCAGCGAAAGGAGCGATTCCGCTCCAAACCTTTCGTCGTTCAGTCCCGCGGTCAACACCCGCGAAAACAACGACGCGTACCTCATCCAGATCGATCTGCCGGGAGTGGATAAGGACGCTATCACGGTAGACCTCAAGGAAAAGGTTCTCTCCATAAGCGGCGAGAGAAAATTTGAAGAGGAGGTCAAGGAGGAAGACTTTTACCGCCTTGAAAGCCGCTACGGACGGTTTGAGCGGCGCTTTAGCCTACCCGACAACACCGATCCCGAAAAGATCGAAGCCGCTTACAAAAACGGCGTATTAACGCTCACGCTGCCGAAGGTTCAGCCAAAAGGCGCGAAACAAATTTCCGTGCAGTAACCGCTTACGCCATACGCTCCGGTGTATGGCGAAGCTAGATCCTCTCTTTCGCCGCAGCCAAAATTTCCTCGTCTTCAGCCAGATCGAAGTGGTTAAACGCCGCGCCGCTTTGCATTTCGCCGCTCAAAAGATCGCCGCACATTCTGTTTTTGAGATCCAATTCCGCCACCTCAAAGCCGTCCGTCGTCTCCGCGAGGGCGCGCAGGCGTTCGTTTTGAATATGGTTCGTGTAAAAAAAACATTGGCTGTTCTGCCCCATACGCCCGACTCTGCCGCGAAGCTGATGGAGCGTGGCAAGACCAAGCCTTTCTGCCCCCACCACCACAACGATCGTGAGGCGCGGCAGGTTGATCCCCACCTCGATCACCGTCGTCGCAAGCAATATGCTGCCATTGTCGCGAAAAGCCAGAAGCACCTGCTCCTTTTCTCTGTCTTTTCCGTGCGTTACATAGACGTTTTCAAAGTTTTTCAGCCAGAAGCCCTGCGCCTCTTCCAGACTCTGATACTCGCTCGCCTCACTCGCCTCGATCAGCGGATAGACGATCAGCACCTGATTGCCCGACGCGATCTCGTCCCTGATCGTTTTGATCAGCTCTTTGAAGCTCGTTTTGTCGATCACCCTTGTCGCCGTCCGCTTTATAAACGGCACCGTTTTGATCGTTGAAATGTTAAGAAGCGCGCTTTCAATCATCGCCAGCGTGCGCGGAATTGGCGTTGCGGAGAATTGAAAGAGGTGCGGTTTTTTTCCTCTACCGCCGGTTAGATCGCCGAGTAGCTTACGTTGATTTGTGCCAAAACGGTGCTGCTCGTCGATCATCACGCAAGGCGTTTGCGGCAGATCGCGATACAAGAGCGCGTGCGTTCCGATCAGCAGATCGGCGGCGATTGAGCTTTCGTTTTTGTCTTCCGCGCCCGCCGTTATCAGCGCGATCGATAGGGTGTCTTTCAGCAGCCTTTTTGCCTCCTCGTATATCTGCGCGGCAAGTAGCGTCGTAGGCGCCATTATGACCGCCTTTTTCGCCATAAACGCCACCGCGAGCATCACCGCCGTTTTGCCACAGCCCACGTCGCCCACGATCAGCCGCCGCGCCTGCACGGGTTGCGCGAGATCGTTCCTGCAATCCTCGATCGCGCCAAGCTGATCGGCTGTCAGGGAAAACGGCAGACTTCTGATAAACGGCGCGGGATCGGCTTCTATCCGCGCCAACGACGGCAGATCGCGTTTTTTGGCGCTTAGCTGCCTTAAAAAGTTGAATATCTCGGCAAATTTCAGCGCGTATGAGATGGGGCGGCTGTTTAAATCTGGCATATCCTGAGGAAAGTGCAGACTATAGAGCGTTTCGGCGACATCGCGCGGCAGCCCCTCTCTCTCAAGCCTATCAACAGAGATCAAAGAGCGTGTTTCTAGCGGCATTTTGCGTTTATATACGGGGGAGATTACACCCGTTTGAGAGACGATGACCGGATGAATCATCTCCAGCCCGCTTATGCCGCGCCGTGTCAAACCAAAAAGAGCCAGCTCCCGATCTGTGGAAAACTGCGCTTTCTGCCACCCTTTCGCGTGAAAATAGACGGCGTTTACATCAACGCCCCACGTAAGCGAAAAGAGATGAACATTAAAGGTTTTGGGCAACTGCCTGCACCGAATAACTCGCGCTTTTGTCGCGCACGGAGCGTCGATCGTGGGGGATTGCTTCAGGCGCAGATCGCGCCACGCACGGGGAATTAGGAGCGCGGCGGATATCGCGTCTGACATCTAGCGGTCGGATGCCCCGTTTGTAACGATGAAGATGCTTAGGCGCAAAATTTCCGAATGCGCGGCGATAAAATCGTTGAGTTCTTTTAGCGTAAGTCTGTCGATCTTTTGAAGCTGATCTGCGCTCCAGCCCACCGGTTTCTTGCGGTAAAAGTCTCCAAAGGCGCGGTTTAGCCGTCCGTTCATCGTTTCGTTGCGCAGCGGCTCGGAGCCGAGCAGAAACCGCTTCGCTTCGTCTAGTTCCTTTTGTGTCGCGCCCTTTTGCACAAACTCCTTTATCACCGCCAAGACGATCTCTTTTGCCTCCTCCTGCGACTCCAGCTTGGTCTGTAAATACCCTTTGAATGTGCTACTTGTCTGCCCAAGCGAGATGTAAGAATAGGCGCTGTAGGCAAGCCCTCTTTTAACCCTGATCTCCTCCATCAACCGCGATCCAAACCCGCTTCCGCCCAAAATGAACGACGCGACCCCTGCCTTGTAGGATTCTTCGCTATCAGATGGCATATCAAAGGGCGCGCCGAAGTAGATGTACGCCTGCTCGCTGTTTTTGACGACGGTTTTTACTTTGCCCGCATCGCTCGCGGCGATAAACTTTATCTCCTTGACGCTACCGCGTGGAAGCGCCTTCAGTATGGCATCGGCGTATGTCTTTGCCTCCTGCTGAGTGATGTCGCCGCCAAAAAGCACAACGGCGCGATCGCGCGTGATCGCCGTTTTCAAAAACTGCCTGATGTCGTCCAGCTTGATACGGGCTATGCTCTCCACCGTCCCCGCCGGCGGCAGCGCCAGAGCGCTTCCTTCAAAGAGAATCTCTCTTAGCCCGTCCTCTGCCACGTAGTCAAAATCGCTCTGTTTGCGGCTCAGTTCGCCGATCGCCTGCTCTTTTATCTTGACGAGGGTTTTTTCGGTGAGGTTGGGATCGGACAAGAGGCTGTTGAGCAGGTTGAAGCCCTCGCCAAATTGCGCCTTCAGAGAGCTTAGGTTGATGTTGAGCGTCTCTTGCCCGACATTGACGCCAAAACGGATCGCCCGCTCCTCCAGCTTTTCGGCAAAAGCGGTGGCGCCGAGCTTTTTTGTTCCTTCCTCCAGCAGATCGGCGCTCAAAGAGGCGAGTCCGGCGAGGCCGTCGTCGCTTATGGAGCCGCTGCCGAGAAAAACGATCTGCATATATACGATCGGCAGCTTGTGATCGCTTTCGAGAAGAAGCGGTCTGTCCTGAATAGAATCGATTGTGATCGCCATTGATATTCCTTGTAGTAAAAGTGCCGCGAAAAGAACGCGCATCACGCAAATCTCCTTATGTGCTTATAGCGGGTATTTCGTTGGACAGGTATCTCACCCGCCCCCTTGATCAGCGCAATCATCTCGTCCGTTGCCATCGAGTGTGAGCAGCCTGTCGCCGCTACAACGTTTTCTTCCATCATCGTGCTGCCCAGATCGTTCGCGCCGAAGCGGAGCGCAAGCTGTCCAATATAGCTTCCCTGCGTAACCCAGCTTGATTGAATGTTCTGAAAATTGTCCAGATAGAGGCGCGAAAACGCCAGAATGCGCAGATAGCGATTGGGACTTTGCTTGCCCAGATCGGGACGAATTTTTTGTAGCGGGGTGAAGTCAGGCTGATAGCTCCAGGGTATAAAGGCGGTGAATCCGCCCGTTTCATCCTGTAGAGCGCGCAGGCACTCCAAATGCTCAACGATCTCCAAATCGCTCTCTCCCAGCCCAAATACCATCGTCGCGCTCGTGGTCATTCCAAGCGAGTGCGCCTCTTTGTGGATACGCAGCCACTCCTCTTTGTCCACCTTGCCCGGACTGACAAAGGAGCGTACCCGATCGCTCAAAATTTCCGCCCCCGCGCCGGGCATCGACTCCATTCCGCATTCGTTGAGCCGCCTTAACACGTCGATCGTGGAGATGCCGCTTTTTTTGGCGATATAGGCGACTTCCACCGCCGAAAAGCCGTGAATGTCGATTGCGGGAAATTTTGTGCGTATGTGGCTTACCAGATCGGTGTAATAGTCGATACCCAGATGCGGATGAACGCCGCCTTGAAAAAGTATCTGCGTCCCGCCGATCGCAAGCAGCTCTTCGATCTTTTGATCGATCGTCTCGTAGGGTAGGATGTAGCCTCCCTCTTCGTTGACGTTTTTGTGAAAGGCGCAGAATTTACAGCCGATATGACATATATTGGTATAGTTGATGTTGCGGTCAATCACGAACGTCGTTTCGCGCGCGCCGTGCTTTTCGCGCTTCCTCTCCAGCGCCATTGAGCCTATCTCCAGAAGCTCGCCGCCCTCTAAAAGCTCCAGCGCCTCTTGATTGCCAATTCGTTTACTCATCGATCAATTATAGAGACTAAGGGCTTTGAAGAGTATAATTGCCTTCACTATATTCAACTGATTGGGGCGACAATGGTGCTAAGCGATCTTGAGGAGAATATCAAAAGGATAGCAAGAGAAACGCTCGATCTTCTGGAAAAAACCAACACGCCGGCGCTGCCATGCTACTACTCAAAGGCGTTTGCCGATCTGGTAAAGAGGTGTGATAAAGAGGTCGCGGAAGAGATTAGCAAGCGGGCTGAGCAATTGGAAATCTTAACCATCAACAAGAGTCTGGAAGAATCTATATACTTCGCCCATAGCTCGCTGCGCGAGTACTCTGAAACAACGACAAAGTTAAGGGAGATCGTGAGCAATCAGAGCGCCACTTTGGATCTTGCGACGCTTGAATCGGATCAGTTGGTGCCGGTTTCGATCGTCGATGAGCTTAGGGCGCAGTACATAGGTCTTACGAGCGAGATAAAGAAGGCGGAAAGCACAATTTTGAAGCTGGAGAACGATCTTGAAAAGATCGAGATGAACAGCTTTGTCGATCCCCTCACGAGGCTGCGTACGTCAACATTTCTGAAACGGCACCTAGAGCAGATTCTGGAGGTGGGGCACAACCGCAACCTCGATCTGTGGATCGCCATGTTTGCGATAGACGGCTACGACGAGCTTAAAGATCAGTTCGGCTATGTCGTTATGGAGAAGGTTCTGCTCTTTATGGCAAAAAGCCTTCAGGCGACGATCAGAAGCGACAACCGCATCTACCGCTACAACGACAATCAGAACCACGAGTCGATCTTCTGCGTGGTGTTCAACAGGATGGACAAGCAGGGCGCTTACGTGGCTTCGGGCAGAGTCAGAAGCCGCGTAGAGGCGAGCAAGCTGGTCTATGCCGATCAGGTGATCAACGTAACGATCAGCGCCGTTATCGTCCCGCACCGCGCCGCCGACACGGTTGATCTGTTGTGCAGAAGGGCGGAGAGCGCGCTTGGCCTGCTACCGAAACTCGGCACAAACGCGATTCATGTGATTGAGGACTGACAATTGAGCGCGCTGGATATAATCGTTCTTGTTCTGATCGCCGTTTTGGGAATACGAGGTTTTTTACGAGGGGCGATCAGGGAGGTTTTTTCTCTCATAGGCGTCGTCTTGGGCATCGTTTTGGGTTCAAGACTCGGAGTCTCCGCCGGTAGATGGGCGGCGGAATACTTTGACTTCTCTTCTTCCGCGGGGGCTGTGCAGCTTACCGGCTTTGCCCTGATTTTCGCGGCTTGCTGGGGCGTTTGTTTTCTGCTGGGCTATCTAATAGCGCGCTTCATACGCGCCAAACAAAGCGGAGAAGTGCGCAAAAAGGCGCTTATCGCCGATCGTCTAGTCGGGTTTTTTATCGGAACGTTCAAGGTGTTTTTTATCTTTTCCGTCATCTTTTACGCCTTCAGCCTCAACAGCAGCGTCGGTGGCTGGATGGACAGAAAGTTTGACAACAGCTTTATGTATCCGGCGCTTAAAAAGGTAGGATCGCTTCTTTTCAAATACGATGCGCATAGGGCGCTTCAAACGATGGAAAAGGAAACGGAGCGGGTGATCGAAAAGACGCAGGAGATCAAAGACAAGGTAGAAGAAAGCGCCGCGAAAGTAATCGAAAAAACGCAGGAAATTCTTGAAGTGATTGAAGAAAATACCAGTGAGGAGAGCTTAGAATGAAAAATGTTACATATCCTAAACTTTTGTCTCGATTCAAAGAGATACTGAAAAATAATTCGCTTAAATTTACAACGCAGAGAGAAGCTATTTTGCGATTTTGCTACAACAGCAAAGATCATTTCACGCCGGAAGACCTGCGCAATAAGATCAAAGAGCCGAAAATCGGTATCGCCACCATTTATAGAACGCTTGCTCTTCTGGAGGTAGAAAAGATCATTACAAGCATCAGTTTTGGCGCGGACGGCAAGAAGTACGAATTTGGTATGAAAGACCATCACGATCATATGATATGTGATAAATGCCGCAAGATGATCGAGTTTACCGACGACAAGATCGAAGAACGGCAAGCGGCTATTGCAAAAAGCCACAAATTCCTTATAAAATGGCATATACTTCAAATTCACGGAGTATGCGAAGAGTGCGCCAAGGTCGTGAATTGATACCAGATTCAAACAGCTATGTAGAGGGCAGAATAGGCAAACTCAACAAGCTGAGGGAACTAGGAGAAAATCCGTTTAACAACGACGTGCGCCGCGACATGAGCTTGGCGCGGTTTCGCGAGACACACGCCGATCTGCTAAGCGGCGCCGAAAAAGACGAGGGGCGCGTCGTGAGCGTAGCTGGGCGGCTGAAGCTGCTTCGCGTGATGGGCAAAGTCTCTTTCGCCCAGATAGCCGATCAGAGCGGTTCTCTTCAACTCTATATCAGCCAAACGGAGCTTGGAAGCCGCTATGACGATCTGAAAAAAATTATAGAAGTTGGCGACATTATTGAGGCGGCGGGTTACGGTTTTTTAACCAAAACGGGCGAGCTAACGCTGCATATAAAAACCTTAAAAATACTGACCAAATCGATCCGTCCGCTACCGGAAAAATTTCATGGCATTCAGGATGTTGAGTTAAGAAGCCGTCAGCGATATCTCGATCTTATAATGAACGAAGGCGTGAGGGAAAACTTCATCTATCGTAGCAGAATCATATCGAGCGTACGCAATTTTTTTGAGAAAAACGGCTTTATTGAAGTGGAGACGCCTATGCTCCACCCGATTCCCGGCGGCGCGAACGCTAAGCCTTTCGTTACGCATCACAACGCGCTAAATGTTGATAGATTTCTGCGAATTGCGCCTGAGCTGTACTTAAAAAGATTGATCGTAGGCGGGTTTGAGGCGATCTACGAGATAAATCGCTGTTTCAGAAACGAGGGAATGGATTCGACGCATAATCCCGAATTTACGATGGTTGAATTTTATTGGGCGTATCACACTTACGACGATCTGATCGCGCTGACCGAGAAGCTGTTTGCCGAATTGACGGAGGCTTTGGGCGTGAAAAGCGTCTCTTTCAGAGGCAGCGATATCGATCTTAGCTCTCCATTTAAGCGCCTTAGCTACGATCAGGCTCTAGTGGAGATCGGCGGCATAGCGGAAGGCAGCCTCAACGATGCCGCGGCGCTCAAACGGATTGCGCTTGATCTGCATATCGCGGTAAAAGAGGACGATACGATCGGCAGGATCAAGGAGGCGCTCTTCGATCGTTTGGTGGAGCCAAATCTCATCGCGCCCACATTTATTACGCAATTTCCAATCGAAATATCCCCTCTAGCGCGCAGAAACGACCGCAACTTAGCGCTTGCCGATCGTTTTGAGCTTTTTATCGGCGGCTACGAGATAGCAAACGGATTTAGCGAACTAAACGATCCGATCGATCAGTACAGCCGCTTCAAGGAGCAGGTAAGCAAGAAAGAGGGCGGCGACGAAGAGGGGATGTTTATGGACGAGGATTATATTACGGCGCTTAGCTATGGAATGCCGCCGACGGCGGGGGAAGGGATCGGCATCGATCGACTCGCCATGATCCTGACCGGCAGCGAAACGATCAGAGATGTGCTGCTTTTCCCCGCGATGCGTCCAATAGGTGAAGGAGAGAAGAGTTGAACTATTTGGAAACGGAAGATAGAGAGATATACGGCTGGATTGAAAAGGAGCTGGCGCGTCAGAACGAGCATTTGGAGCTGATCGCGAGCGAAAACTACACCTTTCCGGCGGTGATGCAGGCGGCGGGCAGCGTCCTTACCAACAAATACGCCGAAGGCTATCCAAAGAGGCGCTACTACGGCGGTTGCGGTTATGTGGACGAGGTGGAACAGATAGCGATCGATCGCGTCAAAAGGCTCTTTGGCTGTGCTTTTGCCAACGTTCAGCCGCACTCCGGCAGCTCCGCGAACGCCGCCGTTTACGCCGCGCTGATCGAGCCGTATGACAAAATTTTGGGTATGGACCTCAGCCACGGCGGGCATCTAACCCACGGCGCGAAGGTAAGTTTCACCGGTCAGAACTACCGCAGCTTTGCCTACGGCGTAAACAGCGACGGCGAGATCGATTACGAAGAGCTTGCCAAAGCGGCGCGTATCGTGAAGCCGCAGGTGATCGTTGCGGGATTTAGCGCGTACTCTAAGCGGCTTGATTTTGCAAAGTTCAGGGAGATCGCCGATGAGGTGAAGGCGCTTTTATTCGCCGATGTGGCGCATGTGGCGGGGCTGATCGTAGCGGACGAGTACCCAAGCCCCTTTCCTCATGCCCATGTCGTTACCACCACGACGCACAAAACTCTTCGGGGAACGCGCGGCGGCGTGATTCTCACCAATGACGAAGAGATCGCCAAACGGATCGACAAGGCGGTTTTTCCGGGCATGCAGGGAGGTCCGCTCATGCACGTAATCGCGGCGAAAGCGGTCGGCTTCGGCTACAACCTCAAGCCGGAGTGGAAAATCTACGCGAGGCAGGTCAAGGCAAACATTAGGGCTTTGACCGAAGCGGTGCGCAAAAGAGGCTACAAGGTGGTCGGCGGTCAGACGGAAAACCACCTTATTCTGATGAGCTTCCTCGATAGGGAGCTTTCCGGTCGGGACGCTGAAAACGCGCTCTTGAACAGCGGTATCTGCGTAAACAAAAATACCGTGCCGGGCGAAACGAGAAGCCCCTTTATCACCAGCGGGATCAGGCTGGGATCGCCCGCTCTCACAAGCAGAGGGTTTAAGGAGGAAGAGTTTAAATTTATTGGCGAAAAGATTGCCGACGTGTTAGACGACGTTGCCGACGCCAAGAGGCAGAGGGCGGTTTATGAAGAGATTAAAGCGCTTTCCGTCAAATTTCCGGCGTACGGCAAAGCGACTTTTTAAGGAGTTATCAGCGTGATCGCCCAAGATATGCAGCTTATTAAGATGGCGACCTCGCACTACTTTGTGAAAAGTCCCGACAGAAGGCAGATAAGTTTTCGCGGAAAGACGCTTTTTGATCGCTTTGTGCGCGTCGATCGGGCGTTGAACACCGCTGTGATGAACGAGCATTTCTCCAATAAAGCCATAGTCGCGCATGATCTGATCCTTGATGGCGACTTTGTGGAGAACATCGTTTTTGATTTTAACGGCATCGACACCGTGCGCTTTTACCATCGCGCGCAGTTGATGCTGAGGGAAGAGGGTTTTTTGAACTTTACGGCGTTTGAAAGCGCCACGATCGGGCATCTGCATGTTTATGTCCACAAAGGGCATACGCCGCTTCTTGAGGGCTACAACATAGCAAAGACTCTATCGACTAAGCTTTCTCAGAAATTACCGTTGCAGTGGCGGGTCTTTCCAAGCTCCGATCTGCCGCGGGAATTTAACATTCTTGCGCTGCCGTACAAAGTTTACGCAAAAGAGCGCGGGACAAACTGGTCAAAACATATGTGAAAGGACGCACATGGCAGACAACGATCAAAACAGACTCAACGACATCCTTATAAAGCAGGACGAGGGGGCGACGACGCGCATAAAGAATCTCTTTTTGCTTTCGGCGGCGCTATTCTTGATCATTGTAATCGCTCTACTTCTTTACAGGATCATTGATGGCACGACGCCGCAGGGAGGGAGTTCCCAAGTCGCGGGCGATCCCGCCTTGTCAACCGAGACTTCCTCTTTTATCGATCGGGCTACACCCCCGATCGTGCAGGACGAGCAACCGCGTAGCGCTCTTGATGAGATTATTGCGCGCCACAGAGAGCAGCGGGGAGGCGAACAGAACGTTACCGCCACTGCGCCTAGTACGACGCCTCCTGCCGTAAAACCGCCGCTTTCGACGCCCGAACCGCCAAAAGCGCTGGCGTCCGCAAGCACTGCCCCCGCCGTGCCGCCGCGTACAAGCGTTACCCCTCCCGCCTCTCCGCCGCGTACAACTGGAAGCGTTACTCCTGCCGTGCCGCCGCGTACAAGCGTTACCCCTCCCGCCGCCGTGCCGCCGCGTACGACAGAGGTCAGACCCGAAACTCCGCCAGCCGCCGCTTTTTATGTGCAGATCGAGTCGCTGACGACAGCGCCCAAAGAGGAGTATCTGAAGATTCTGCGAGATCGCGGCGCATACAGCATCTCCGTCAAAGCCAAAGAGGTCAATGGCAAAAGGGTTTACCGCCTGTACATCGGTCCGTATCGGACGCGGGATGCCGCCGCCGCCGCGTTGCCCGGCATCAAGCGCGATTACAGCGCCGCCGCGTTTATCGTGCGGGAGTAGCGTGTTTCCGCACCGCACGGTACTGTTTGATACCATCACGCCGATCGCGCTCTACAGCAGGCTGAGAAGCTTTTTCGCGGGCGATCGGCTGTTGCTTTTTGAAAGCGGCGTAAACAACCTTGAGGGCAACTTCAGCTATCTGTTTGTCGGCTGTGAGGAGAGGATATGGCACGAAGACGGCAGAAGTTTCTATCAAAACGGCGGCAGGACGGAGGAGCTGGGCGAAAACCCGCTTACCTTTCTTAAAAAACGCTTCAAAAAGCACGACGAGCGTTTGTATAGAGATATGGCCATAAGGCTGGAGATTGGTTTTGTCGATGGGTTTGTAGGCTATGTGGGCTACGATGCGATCAGCCTCTTTGAGCCTGTGCTGAAAAGCTCGATCGAAAATCTGATCGATGAAACCCATACGCCGGAGATCGATCTGATCCGCCCGAAATTCATCTTTGCGATCAACCACAAAAAGCATACGCTTACCGCTCTCTGCCCGCGGCTAGAAGACGAGGCTCTGCTTGATAGGGCTATGGAGGCGATCCGCGAGCCGTTTGGCGATCTGCCGCTCATAAAGGCAAAAAAGCTGGGCGAGGGCACTCTTTCATTCGGCAAAGAGGAGTTTATGTCGAAGGTGCTGGATGTAAAGAAGGAGATAGAAAACGGCGAGGTATTTCAGATGCTTCTCTCCTCCCGCTTTATTCAGCCGGCCTCGATCGATCCGTTCAGCTTTTACCGCATTTTGCGTAGCAAAAACCCTTCGCCCTACCAGTTCTTCCTTCCGTACGATCGTTTCGCTATCGTTGGCTGTTCTCCAGAGTTGCTCGTGGGGCTGCGCAATTCGCAGATTCTATTGAAGCCTATTGCGGGAACGCGTCCGCGCGGCGGCGATCCTGCGCACGATTTGGAGATGGAAAAGGAGTTGCTTGCGGACGAGAAGGAGCTTGCGGAGCATATTATGCTGATCGACCTTGGCAGGAACGACATTGGCAGAGTGGCGAAGGCGGGCAGCATAATCACGCGCAACCTGCTACACGTCGAGCGTTTCAGCCACGTGATGCACATTGTGAGCGATATCCACGGCGAGCTTTCGGACGATAAGGATATGTTCGATCTTTTCGCCTCCGCGTTTACCGCCGGCACCATGACGGGCGCGCCGAAAATACGCGCTATGGAGCTGATCGCTAAATTTGAAGGCACAAAACGCGGCTGTTACAGCGGCGCGATCGCGCTTTTTGGCTTTACGGGAGATATGGACACCGCCATTACGATCCGAAGCGCGCAGATAGAAGCGGATCGCGCGATCTTTCACTCGGGCGCGGGCATCGTCGCCGACAGCAAACCCGAAAACGAGTACCGCGAGGTTCAAAACAAAATGGCGGCGATGCTCTCTAGCTTTGAAGATCTGCTCGCGATATGAGGCTCTTTGCGGTTTTTGGCAATCCGATTGCCCACTCTCTCTCTCCGCTGATTCACAATGCGGCGTTTGCGGCGTTCGATCGGGACGCGGTTTATACGCGTGTTTTGCTCGATCGCGGCGAGGCGCTGCGAACCGCTTTTGAGCGCTGCGGGCTCTCAGGCGCGAATATCACCGTGCCGTTTAAGGAGTTTGCCTTCGATCAAGCCGATGAGGTGCGCGGCATAGCGAGGGAGATCGGCGCGGTAAACACGTGGGTTGTAGAAAACGGCAGGATCGTCGGTTACAACAGCGACGCGCCCGGTTTTATAGAGGCGCTGGGATACGCGCCGAAAAAGGTGCTGATTTTGGGCGCGGGCGGTACGGCGCGGGCGATCTCCCACGCTCTGATCGAGAGCGGGTCTGATATCTTTGTACTCAACCGAAGCGAGGCAAAACTAGCGTACTTTCTGCGAAAGAAGATCGCCTGTTCTACAAAAAGCCCCAAAGCCGATTTCGATCTGATTGTCAATACTACTTCGGCGGGCCTAAAGGACGATCTTCTACCGCTGAATGAGGCGGTGCTTAAAAATTACTTCTTAAACGCACAAACGGCGTTTGACGTGATCTACGGCAGGCAAACGCCGTTTTTGACGTTGGCGGGCAAATGCCGTCTCAAGACGCAAGACGGGCTTGAAATGCTGATCAATCAGGCGGCGATCTCCTTTAGGCTTTTCTCTCCCGCTGTTCAGAGTGGCGATCTCTCCTCTATTATGAGATCGGCGCTGTGTTTGCCCAAAGAGATAATATGGAATTGAGCCTGCCGAAAAAGGCTACTATATTAGCTAGTATAACCGCTTTATTTATAGCGTTAATAAAATTTGCGGCAGGTGTTGCCAGCGGCAGTATGGCAGTATTGAGCAGCGCGATTGATTCTCTTTTAGATATGGCGATCAGCCTCTTTAATCTGTACGCTGTCAAGATCAGCGAGATGGGCGAAGACGGACATTTTAACTATGGACGCGATAAGATCGAAGGGCTTTCGGCGCTGTTGGAGGCGGTTGTAATCGGCGCTACTGGAATATATATCATCGTTCAAAGTGTATCAAACATCGTTGAAGGCAAAAGGCTGGAAATGGTTGATGCCGCTATATGGGCGATGCTGTTTTCAACCGTTATAACCGCGTTTCTGATACGCTTTCTGTTCTCCTGTTGGCGCAAAACTCAATCGACGATTATTTACTCTGATTTGCAACACTATAAGAGCGATCTATTTACAAATATCGGCATTATAATATCGCTGATATTGATCGCGCTAAGCGATTTTAGCGCGCTTGACTCTATCGTTTCTATTGTGATCGCCGTCTTTATTGTTTATAACGCCAAAAAAGTAGCTGCTGTTGGGGTTGTTATGCTGCTCGATCGCGCAATTGATAAGCCTTTACTAGATCGGATAGAAAACGTGTTGAAAAGCACTTCAAATATGCTTGGATATCACAATTTACGCACAAGAAAGAGTGCGCACACTTACGTCGTTGACGTGCATCTAGTTTTTAACGAGGAAAGCTCCCTCAAAGAGGCGCACGACGTCTCCGACTACGTGGAAAAAGAGATCGCGAATCTCGATCGATCGTCAAAGTGGTTTATCACAGTCCACCTCGATCCCAAAGACGATAGCGTCTAGCCCCCCAATCGGGTTGTTTGACGAAACCCTAAAAGCAGAGAGGTCATAAAAGGCGATTCAAACAGCACGATAAAGCGATCTCGTTCGCTATCTGGGTAGTATGCCAAGTTCAAAGCGTTTGCCATCGCCGCGCACATAGGAGCCCGAAACAACGATTCCGTCTTGCATATCCAGAGTGTAAACCCCGCCGGCGCCGTTACTCCCCTCTTCAAGGATTATGGTTTCATTGGTTGTTGTTTCTTTTAATTTAAGGGATATGCTCTCTTTTTGCCCTTTATACTTCACCCGCCACACATCCCTCTCATCCGAGAGCGAGAGTGTGGAACTGATTCTAATCTCAAAGTTATTTTTTAAGCCGACAGACGCCAGATAGTAGAGATAGATGTCCTCCCTGCATCTGTATTCAAGATATTCCCCGTTCCATTCGTCATGCATAAAGCAAGAATCGGTTAAAGCAAACAATTTCGCCGAAATTGTTTGAATAAGGGCGGGAGAACACCAGAATATGATCTTTTGTTTCCAAGAGTTCATCCGCGTTCCCAAAGGCAAACTCATCCGAAAAAAACTTATTTTCCTCACTTCCGAAATGAAAAACTTCGGGAGCGTGACCCAAACCGCAGATAAAAACAAAACTCAATTTTTCGCCGTCAAAGCCGCTTAAAAGAATGGGATCGCGATCGCAACCCAAATAATTTGCAACCTCTTCCTGTTTTAATGCGCCATCTCTGTCATATACTCTGATCCCGCTGTATTTTCCGTCTTTACCGCGAACCGTTTTAACCGAATAACCGTCCAAGTTGATCTCGTTTGCACCGGCAAAAAATGCCAACGCACAAAAAAAGAGAAGAAGAAAACGCTTCATCTGTTAGCCTCTGTCGTAAACTTTATTAAGCTCCGCTTACAAGCGGAAGCCGCCTTTATTCCCCGTCTTAATTTAAGCGGATAGGCTAAAATCTAAAGCCCTCAAGCCTCTTTTTCAGCTCGACGGTAAGTTCGTCAAGCCGCTTGGCAGCTTGCGCGATCTCCACCACGCTGGCAGAGTTCTTGCGGGTGTTTTCGGAGATTTCGCGCATATTCTGATCCGCAGTTTCCGCGGCGCTTTGCAGATGATTAAACCGCGCTACGCTCTGATCGACCGACTCGACCGCCTTTTGCATCGTGCCGACCGCTAGATCGATCATCTTTGCGCTTTCATCGGAAGCCTCCACTAAACTTTCGCTTGCCTTCGCGCTTTTCTGCATGTCGTCGCTTGCTTCTAGTACCGATTGCGTGATAGCTTGCAGCGTGGCGTTGATTTCGGAGAGAGCCTTCTGCGTCCTTTCGGCAAGTTTGCGCACCTCGTCCGCTACTACCGCAAAACCCCGCCCCTGCTCACCCGCCCGCGCCGCTTCAATGGCGGCGTTGAGCGCTAACAGATTGGTCTGATCGGCGATGTCTCCAATCATAAAAAGCACGCTGCGCACCGACTCGGTTTCCTGCGTAAGTTTTGAGAGTTTATCCGCAACATCCGCCTGTTCCCTTGAGCGCTCCCGCGCGGAACTGGTCATGCTCTCTATCCCGTGCCGCGCCGTGTGAAGTCGTTCGTTGGAGGTTCTTGCCTGTTCGCTGGTGTCCGCAAAGAGCTGGTAAAGCGCGCGCACCCCCGCGTCAATCTGCGAGACGCGCTCCGCCGCAGAGCCGACGAGTTGGCTGGATGTCAGCGTAGCCTTGTCGATTTCAGAGGCAGTTTCGCTTAGTTTCGCGCTTACTGAGGCGTTTTCGCCCACGCTGTTATAGGTGGCTGCGACTGCCTTTTCAAAGGTTTCAAACAGCAGGTTGAGATCGCGCCCAATTAGTCCTAGTTCGTCGTTCGCGTCAATCGCGACTCTGGTTTTCAGATCGAGCGTGTCCGCCGCGCTCCGCACAGTCGCGCTCAGTGCCGTAAATCGCGCCACGAGAGCGTTGATCGCGAAATAGAGTCCCGCCAAAATCACGGCAAAACCCGCCGCAAGCACGATCACCAACAGCTTGGAGGTTTGGTAAAAACGGTCGGATTCGACCGTTATGGCGAGAATCCAACCGTGTGTATCGGCGATCGGCGCGTAAAAGAGCAGCCGCTTTTGTCCGTTTGGTTCCACATATTCCAATTCGCCCGCCGTTTTGCTTAAAACCGCCTCAGCCCCTTCGCTTACGCCGTCGTAACCGAATTCGCCGCTGTTTTTCAGCGACAGCTTCAGCTGCATTTCCGGCGTTGGATGCGAAAAGATCGTTCCCGCACTGTCGATCAGCCACGACTGGGATTGCTCCGTAATCTTCACCCGCGCCACAGCGGTGTTGAGACTCTTTGTGGCGACTGAGGCAAAGATCGCGCCGCGTAGCCTGCCCTCTTTGTCATGCACCGCCTGCACCAGCGCCACAATTATGTCTCCGGTGGATCGTGCCAGAAACGGATCGGTGAGTAAAAACTGGCTTGTCTTGTCTATGACGACGGTTTTGAAGTAGTCTCGATCGGATAGGTTGGCTCTGTTTCCGGTCTGATAGAAGCCGTTGCCCTTTTCGTCAATGTAGATCAGGCTTTGAACCGTAGGATCGAGGTTCTTGCCAAGTTCGACCAGAAACGCCGCGATCTCATCGTTGGAGCCATCGCGTATGATCGGCGTATTGGCGATCGTCGATACCAGCAGGCGATAGCTGGAAACCCACTCGGAAATCTGCGCCGCCGCGCTTTGAGTTGTTTTGATCGTCATCTCTTTTTCGGCGGACGATACCTTTAGGTGAACGATATAGGTCATCGCCGCCGCACAGGGAATGCAGAGCGCGAGTACAGCCGAGAGCGTCTTTGCGCGTATGCCTTTTATGCCAATTTTTTCCACAAGTCTCATAATATCTTCCATTCTGTCATATTTGTTTCATCTATTTTCCAAATAGCAATTCGGCATAAAGCTGCAATAGTTTAGTAAAAGCCGCGCCGCGCTTGACAAGCCGTTTTGCCTGCCGTACAATGCCGCGCAATATCGGCAATAGAACGGGAAGATGGTGCGAATCGACGAAAAGAACGGGAAAAACAGAGAAAAGAAGACGCGTGTCCGTCTGAACAAGGCGATTGCCGATCGAAGCGGCTATTCGCGCCGCGAGGCGGATCGGCTGATCCTAGACGGACGGGTATCAATTGGGGAAAACAAGGCGCAGACGCCCGCGATCAGCGTCGATGAGGGCGAGGATATCTTTATTGACGGCAAGCCTCTTGGCAAAAAGAGCGACCGCTTCACCGCGATCGTCTATAACAAGCCCAAAGGAGAGCTGGTAACGAGGCGGGATGGCTTTGGACGGCGGTTGATCTTTGACGCGCTGCCCGAACGCTTTGCGGGCTTTGTGTCGGTGGGCAGGCTGGATTACGCCAGCGAGGGGCTGCTGATCTTGACGGACAGCTCGGATATGGCGCGAACGCTGGAGGAAAGCCGTTTGGAGAGGGTGTATAACGTAAAGGTGGACGGCTTTATCAAACCAGCGGCGGAAAAAGCGATGCTTGAAGGGATCGTTTCAAAAGAGGGAGCGCACCCGTTGAGCGAGGTTAAGGAGATGGAGATCGCGGGATTTGCCGGCTACCGGATCGACAAGAACCACTCGCGCTTTTCCAAAGTAAAAGTCGCGCTGAAAGAGGGTAAAAACCGCGAAATCAGACGATTTTTCGCCCACTTTGGCTTGAACGTTCTTGATCTCAAGAGGGTGAGTTTTGGCGAAATATCGCTGAACGCCCTGCCGATGGGGAAGTGGCGTTACTTCAGCGGAAAAGAGTACGCCTTCGCGCGCGCTTTTCTCAACCTCGATCCGCACCGCGCTTGATGTTGCCTCATGGCGGCGGCGAAAGAGGCGGGTTAAGTCCGATAGGGCGCGGCGGTTGTCTTTGGCGGCGTCTTTACGCGGGCATAACCGCACCATTTTCAACGCGGTAGATGCGATCGCACCGCGCTAGAGTGCCGGCGCGGTGAGCGATTATAAGCAGCGTCATACTCGCCGCGGCGCCGTAAATCTCGTCCATAATCTTCGCCTCCGTCTCAGAATCAAGCGCGCTTGTCGCTTCGTCCAGAATCAGAATTTCAGGATCGCCATAGAGCGCCCGCGCGATGCCGACACGCTGTTTCTGTCCACCGCTTAACAGCACGCCCCCCTCCCCCACTTTGGCATCAAGTCCGCCGTGTTTGCTCAAAAACTGCCAAATATGCGCCTTTTTGAGCGCGGCGGTCGCCCGATCTGCGTCGTAGGTGTACCCAAAAGAGACGTTATCGCCCACCGTGCCGTCAAATAGGTATATTTCCTGCGGAATGTAGCCAATCTTCCTCCGCCAGCTTTTTATGTTTGCGCCGCACAGCGGCACTCCGTCTATGGCGATTTCGCCGCTTTCGGGCTTGTAGATGCCGGCGATGAGATCGACGATCGTCGATTTTCCGCTGCCGCTCTCGCCGACAAATCCCACCTTTTCGCCTCGCTTTATCTTGAATGCCACGCCGCTTATAATGGATTTTTCCTTCTCGTAGGAAAACGAAACATTATGAAGCGCAATCTCGCGGTTAAACTCAACCGTATCGCCGCCGCCGCTCTCCGTTTCTCCTTGAAGATCGGCGTGAACGATCCGCAATGAGCCAATGTAAAACTGAACGGTATTGATCGCCTGCATGATCCGCTGAACGGAGGGAAGAAGGCGATAGAGCGCCAGCGCGAACATCGATACGATAGGAATGACAAACGTGGCGTCCTGATAGCGGTATATCACATAGACGACCAGCGCGATCAGTATAGAAAATCCAAGAGTTTCAAGAAAAAGGCGAGGGACTGCCTGCAAAGTATAGTTGACGATGTTTGACTTGGCGTAGCCATAACTTGCCTTGGAGAAGCGGGAGAATAGCTCCTCATAGTTGCCAAGCAGTTTGATCAGTTTGAAGTTGCCCAGCGAATCGTTGAGCATGCTATAGAGCGCGCTATGCCTGCGAATCCGCGCCTCGCCATGCTTTTTTATTGTTTTTGAGAGGGTGAGGAGCATCAGCAGCGTCTGAAAAAGTAGGAAAACGGTCAAAACTGCGGTGATCTTCCAATTGACGAAAAGGAGAATCGCGTATAGGATGAGAACAACGGATATTTCAGTGGCGAAATTCAAAAAGGCGACGATGATCGTAATAAGGTTAGTCACCTCGTTGAAGATCGTTCTGGTGAATTTTGAGGAGTTTTTCCGCGTAAATTCGCTATACGGCATGCGCAGATAGCTTCGGAAGAGATTGTAGGCGATGATGTGGAACCTGCCGTAGGAGAAACGCTGTATCAGATAGGTTTGGAGGAGCAGGAGCGCGCCTCGGAAGACGTAAAACGCGATCAGCGCGATTCCAAAGGCGATGACAAAATTTGAAGCGCTCTCAAAGCCAAAGGCGCGGAAGACTGCGCTGAAATATGGATTCGTTTCTGTCAAAGAGGGGTTTGTGGCAATCGTGATAAAGGGCATAATCGCCGTAATGCTCGCCGTTTCGACGATCGCGGATAAGATGGAGAGTAGCAAAAGAGCGAAGAGAAAACTCCGATCGCGCCTTGAAAGAATGGAATTCAGCCTGCCAAAAATATCCGCGTCCGCCTTCTGCTCGTTTTTATAATTTTATCCGCGCTATGCTTTTATTTATGAAATACTATGAAGCCACCCTTATTGCACGGGGGAAACGGGAAGTGCATAACTATATGGCTGCCGACCGCAAGGAGGCTATGGCGATAGCGCAAAGCGGCGGTATGGTAATCCAGGTGCGCGAAGTGGGGCTGCCGTTGAGCGAGCGGCTGGTGCTGATCAAGGATATGCTGGTCAACAAGATCACGCATGGGGCGCCGCGTCCGCAGGAGTGGATCGTCGCTATGCGGCAGATGGGAGTTATGCTGCAAGCCGGAATGTCGCTTTCGGAGGCGCTTGGAGAATCGGCAAATGCCACGCAGGATAAACGGGGCAAGACGATCCTGCTTAAAGCGCTTGAGGACGTGGAGGCGGGTTTTAGCCTAACTGCCTCGTTTGAAAAAAGCAAGGAAGGGCTCGGCTCGATCACGATGGCGCTGATTACGCTCGGCGAAAAGACGGGTACGCTCGCGGAATCGCTGCTCAAGCTTGCCGATATGCTTGAAGAGCTGCGGTTGAATCAGATGAAGGTCAAAAAAGCCGTAAGAACCCCGCAGATCACGCTTACGGCGATGGCGATCGCTTTCGTGGTGCTGATCATGATGGTGGTGCCTAAGTTTCAGTCCGTCTTTACTAAGCTAGGAGCGGATCTGCCCGCCCCGACGCAGTTTCTGATCGGCACGGAGTACATGTTTAGGAATTACGGTGTCGCCATAGTGGCGGGGATATTCCTGATCTATTTCGCCAACAACTGGATGCTGAGAAACAGGAGGAACTACCGCCTCTGGTTTGACCGCATTACTCTGAGGATATATCTGATCGGATCGTTGATGAGCCTCGGCTTTTACCAGCGGTTTATGATGATCTTCAGCCAGCTTATCACCTCCGGCATTCCGCTTACAGACGCGATGGCGACAGCGGCGGGTACGATCGACAACGAACATGTGAAGCTCAAACTCGCGGAGGCGAGCAGAGGCATAGAGCAGGGCAAACAGCTTTCCACCGCTTTGGAGGAGACGACGCTCTTTGAGCCGATGGTTCTACAGATGATACGAAGCGGCGAGTCAAGCGGTGAGTTGGACGGAATGCTGAGCAGAGTGGCAGATTACTATCGTATGCGGTTTAACAATCTGGTCGATAACTTTGCGGCGCTGCTAGAGCCGATCCTTATGGTATTTATAGCCGGCTTGGTGCTGGTGATGGCGTTGGGTATATTCCTGCCGATGTGGTCTTTGGGTTCGGCGGTCAAAACCAAAAGATGAGAACACTCTCGGGAATTCAGCCTTCCGGAGAGTTTCATATTGGCAACTACTTTGGGATGATCTCCCAAATGCTCAGGGCGCAGGAGAAGGAAGATGTTTTCATCTTTCTGGCAAACTACCACGCCCTGACCAGCGTTTTTGACGGCAAAAAACTATCGGATCAGACAAAAAACGCCGCCATTGACCTTATTGCGCTTGGGATCGATCCCACCCGTGCGTGTTTCTGGGCGCAGTCAGACGTAAAAGAGGTGCTGGAGCTTTACTGGATACTCAGCCAGTACGCTCCGATGGGACTGCTAGAGCGCGCTCACAGCTATAAAGACAAGATTGCCAAGGGGCTTTCCCCTTCTCACGGACTCTTCAGCTATCCCGTGCTGATGGCGGCGGATATACTGCTATACGATACCGATGTCGTACCGGTAGGCAGAGATCAGATTCAGCACGTGGAGATAGCGCGCGACATAGCGATAAAATTCAACAACGCGTGCGGCGGCAGTCTGCTGACGCTACCAGAATTTCGCGTGGAGGAAGATGTCGCGGTGATACCCGGCGTAGATGGCGCAAAGATGAGCAAAAGCTACTCTAACACGATCGATATATTTCTCGATCGAAAGTCGCTGGAAAAGCGGATAAAGCAGATCGTAACCGCTCCGATCGCGCTGGAGCTTCCCAAGGAGTGGAAGGGAGACACGGTTTTTGGGCTATGCGCGCTCTTTCTTGACGAGAATGGGCAGGAGGAGCTAAAGCGGCGCTACGAAAGAGGGGGCGAAGGGCACGGGCATTTCAAGGCGTATCTGCTGGACTTGATCTGGAGCCGTTTTGCGTCCGCTAGAGCCGCGAGAGAAAAGTTGCGAAACGATCCCCAAAAGGTGAGCGATCTGCTATCGGCGGGGGCAAAGAAGGCGGGTTTGATCGCCGCGGAAAAGATGAGGCACGTTCGGGAGGCGGTGGGAATTTACAATTTTTGACCGGCACCGATTGAACCCGAGATGTTGCTTCCCGCGCCGCTAGAATATAAAAACTACCGATGAGCCGTTAAAGAACCGCCGTTTTTGTCCGCCGATGAATGACACATTCTCCAGCCGCGATCGATCGTCGTGGCTATGGCGATTTTGATATACTCCCATCTTTAGTATTGAAAGGCGCTGTCATTGAAAAAGGCGGTATATCCGGGTTCGTTCGATCCGATCACAAACGGGCATTTGGACATCGTAAAACGCGCCTCATCCATCTTCGACGAGGTGATTGTGGCAGTTTCCAAGAGCGCGGACAAGAAACCTATGTTTTCGTTGGAGGATCGGGTAAAGATGGCGGAGTTAGCCGTAAAAGATATAAAAAACGCGCGCGTTCTGCCGTTTGAAACGCTGCTTGTGGAATTTGCCGGAAAGCTCGGCGTCAATCTGCTTGTGCGCGGGCTACGCGCCGTAAGCGACTTTGAATACGAGTTGCAGATGGGCTACGCCAACGAAAGCCTCGATCCCAATATCGACACGATCTATCTGATGCCGAGCCTGCAATTCGCGTTCGTAAGCTCTTCGGTAGTGAGATCGGTTCTCTATCACAACGGAACAGTATCTAAACTTGTCCCAAAAGGCGTGGAGGAATATATAGCTAAAATCACCGAAGAAAAGCGAGGTTTGCGTTAATATTATTCGGTCGAAAATATGCGCGATCAGTAAATGCAGATAAGGCAGATTAGATATGTACATTGTCATTGAAGGTATCGATTACGTCGGCAAAAGCACGCAGATAGAGGCGCTCAAAAAGATATATCCTGAAGCGATCTTCACTATAGAACCGGGCGGAACGGAGATTGGAGAGAAGATTCGAGAGATCGTTCTCTACGAAAAGATGGACAATCTAGCAAGGATGTTTCTTTTTCTTGCCGATCGTGCAGAGCATGCCGCCAAAGTTCTAGTTTGCAATAAAGAAAAGATGATCATATCCGATCGATCGCTGATATCCGGAATCGCGTACGCCTATAAGAGCGCCGATCGGCAGCTTTTGGCGGCGATGAATCGGCTGGCGGTATATGAGACAAAACCCGATCTGTGCATTGTGTTAAAGATAGAAGACGAGCAGACGCTACTTAAAAGAATGATAACAAAAAAACCAGATGAGGTCGAAAAAGAGGGGTTATTGTACCTTTTGGAAGTACAAAACGAAATCATAGAAGCCGCGTCGTTGCTGGAAATACCCTGTGAAACGATCGACGCGACTCTCCCACAAAGCGACGTAACCGAAAGGATTAAGGAATTGATCGATGATTACAGCGCTTAGGGGCATGAAAGATATTATCGACGACGCGCCAAAATACGAGCATATATTAAATACGGCGATCGCATGCGCAAAGCGGCACGGATTTAGTTTTATCGATACGCCTATTTTAGAATCGACGGCGCTTTTTCGGCGATCGGTAGGCGAAAGCTCCGATATTGTCGGCAAAGAGATGTATGAGTTTATCGACAGATCCGCAGAAAGCGTCTGCCTTCGTCCCGAAGGGACGGCGGGCGTTGTTCGCGCGTTTATCGAAAAAAAGCTCGATCGCTCAAACGGAACGTATAGATTTTTCTACCGCGGAGCTATGTTTCGCCACGAAAGACCGCAAAAGGGCAGGCTGCGGCAGTTTCATCAGATCGGAGTCGAAAGTTTTGGGCAAAAGAGCGTTTATGAAGACGCGGCGGTTATACTGCTGGCAAAAGACATATTTGACGCTTTGGAGGTAAAATATAAACTGGAGATCAATTCGCTAGGCTGCGTTAATTGTATGCCCAAATATAAAGAAAAATTAAGCGCGTTTCTCGACATGCAAGACGATCTCTGCGAGGATTGCAAGCGACGCAAAGCGACAAATCCAATTAGAGCTTTAGACTGCAAAAACAGCGCGTGTAAAAGCGTATATGAAAATGCGCCTATGATCGCGGATTTTTTGTGCGACGAATGCAAGAAAGATTTTAACGATCTGCAAGATATTTTGAATCAAAACGGCGTCCTTTTTTCGCATAACAAGAAATTGGTGCGCGGGCTTGATTATTACAACAAAACCGCTTTTGAGTTTATCAGCGTAGAGATTGGATCGCAAAACGCGATCGGCGGCGGCGGCAGATATGATAAATTAGTTGAGCAGCTTGGCGGAAAGCCGACTTACGCAGTCGGTTTCGCGCTTGGCGTTCAGAGGATTTACGATCTGGTTAATCCGCCTCAAAGCAAACGCGAAGGAGTATATATAGGCGCGATCGACGACGAAGAGATCGCACATATATTTAGCTATGCGGCGGCTTTGCGCAAAAAGGTTAAGACTTTTATCGAATACGAGCCAAAAAAATTAGCCGCTCACCTAAAAAACGCCGATCGCCTAAACGCTGAAATATGCGCGGTAATCGGCGAAGAAGAGAGAGCAAACGGCGCGATCTGGTTAAAAAACTTAGCAAACGGCGACGAAAGCAGACCGCCGTTAAGTCGGTGGCTAGAAAGCGATTTTAATTAAATATGGAGGAAGACGGTGATCGATTTTATTAAAAAAGCTGTAGCGATCGGCGCTCTGTTGGCGCCGCTTTGCGCTAACGCCGATTGGTTTTACGTACTAGTCGGATACGAGTGTGAAAACGATCGGCTTACGCTAACCTATGACGGCGCGTATAACGAAGAGGGCGAAATTATGGTAGAGAATAAGCTAGATACGCAATTCGATCCGTGGTCGCTCGTAACAATTGAAGATACAGAAGAACATACTCGTATCATCGATACCACGACGCATAAAGCCGAGTGCAAATTGAGCGACGGCGCATATCAAATTGAGCTTGCGCCGTATCCCGGCAATTTTAATATATTGGGAAGGTGCGGGGCGTGGATGGGAGCGCAGGCAAAGGTTACAAAAGCGAACGCGACTCTGTATGATAGAGTGTTCGTCGATGATTGCCACGGCTACGACAACCGCGATTTATGGTTAGACGGCGATCGCGAAATTGTGATTACGCGCGTAATTTTTACTCCAGAGGAAGAAAAACCGCGTATTATCGTAACGCCCACCGAAGATTTCTATAGATAAAGCGGGAAAAATACACAAACGGAAGCGAAGATGAGACATAAAGAAACGCCAAATGATTACGGATTAAGCGTATGGGGCGGCGACAATTTCACGATCGAAAACGGCAGGGTGTGCGTCAACATAGGATCGCATCCGGCGATTTTGGACATGGTTACAGAGATCAGAAGCGATGGATACAGAGGCCCACTTCTCATTCGCCTTCCTCATCTGGTGGATAAGCAGATTGAAAAACTCTACTCTACCTTTAATAAGGCGCGCAAAGAGTATAAGTACAGCGGTAAATTCCGCGCCGTGTTTCCGCTTAAAGTCAATCAGTTTCCGGGCTTTATTAAGATACTGATCGAAAAAGGCCAGCGCTACGGCTACGGCTTAGAAGCCGGTAGCAAGGCGGAGCTTATTTTGGCAATGGCGTACAATCAAGACAGCGCGCCGATCACGGTTAACGGCTTTAAGGACGAAGAGATGATTTCGCTCGGCTTTATCGCCAAAGAGATGGGACACGATATTACGCTTACGATCGAGGGGCTTGGCGAGCTTGACACGATTTTGGAGATGCAGAAAAAAACGGGCGATCCGATGCCGAACATAGGCATCCGTATCCGTTTGCATACCGCCGGAATGGGCATCTGGGGCAAGAGCGGCGGGATCAACTCGAAGTTCGGGCTTACGAGTACCGAGCTTATGCGCGCCGTGCGTCTGCTGAAGGAGAGCGGGCAACTCTCCAGCTTTACGATGATTCACTTCCATATCGGCAGTCAAATGGAGGATATCGCGCCGCTCAAGCGAGCTTTAAGAGAGGCGGGCAACATCTACGCGGAGCTTAGGAAGATGGGCGCGGATAATCTCAAGTCGATCAATCTTGGCGGCGGTTTGGGGGTGGAGTATTCACAGGACGCGCGGAGCAAAAGCGTCTCTTACTCCTTGCAGGAGGTGGCGAACGATGTGATGTTCCTGCTCAAATCGATCTGCGAAAACAAAAACGTGGAGGAGCCGGATATCTTCACCGAATCGGGACGGTTTATCGCCGCGAGCCACGCCCTTTTGATCGCGCCCGTGCTGGAGTTGTTCAGTCAAGAGTACAACGAAAAAGCGCTCGATCTCAAAGAAAAAGGCAACCCGCCGTTGGTTAGCGAGCTTTACGATCTATATCGCACGATCAACGAAAAAAACGCCGCCGAATATCTGCACGACAGCCTCGATCACATGGAATCCCTGCTGACGCTTTTTGATCTGGGCTATATCGACTTGCAGGATCGTTCCAATACCGAGATTCTCGTTCACCTGATCATCAAAAAAGCGCTTGATACCGCCGCGCACCTCAGCGAGCGCAATCAGCTTCAACAGAGGATTCAAGAGAAGTATCTGGTCAATTTCAGCCTCTTTCAAAGTCTGCCGGACTACTGGGGGCTGGGACAGGAGTTTCCCGTAATGCCGCTGGATCGGCTTGAGACAAAGCCGACGCGAAGCGCCAGCTTGTGGGATATTACCTGCGACAGCGACGGCGAGATCACCTTTAAGACCAAGCGCCCGCTGTTTTTGCACGACATAAACTTAATGGACGGCAATTATTTTCTGGCGTTTTTTCTTGTCGGCGCCTATCAGGAGGTTTTAGGAATGCGCCACAATCTCTTTTCGCATCCCACCGAAGCGGTCGTTGAGATAGACGACGAGGGCTATCATATCCGCGATCTCAAGCCTTCCGCGAGCCTTCTGGACATACTTGACGATATAGATTACGATACTACCGACGTGCAAAGGCAACTCAAAAAGCGCATAGAGCGATCGGAGCTGATTCCGGAAGATAAACGTCAAGATGTGCTTGCCGAACTCTATCTGTATTTGAGCGAGAACAGCTACTTAAAAACGACAAGGCTTGTGTGATGAGCGAGAAAATTGGATTTTTCAGGCAAATCTGGGAAGATTTAAGCGTCCCCAAAAGCCGCGATCCCGCCATGCGAAGCCGCTGGGAGCTGCTTTTTAACTACCCCGGCGTATGGGCGCTGGTCTGGTACCGTCTCGCGCACCGGATACACCGCGTCGGCTTGAGGCTTCTAGCGCGCTATATCGCCGGGTTCGCGGAGGCGCTGACGGGCATAGATATCAATCCCGCTGCCACGATCGGACGGCGTTTTTTTATCGATCACGGCTTGGGCGTGGTCATAGGCGAAACCTGCGAGGTGGGCGACGACGTAACTATATATCAGCAGGTAACGCTTGGCGGCGTCGAGCTTACGCCGAAAAAGCGCCATCCCACGCTGGAGAACGGCGTGATCGTGGGTACGGGGGCGAAAATTCTGGGCGATATCACCATCGGCAAAAACGCCAAAATCGGGGCAAACTCGGTGGTAGTTAAGGACGTGCCGCCAGATTCGACGGCGGTCGGCATCCCCGCGCGCATCGTAGGTACGCCGGCGAGCGGGACAAAGTTTGATCATAACTCTTTGCCGGATATTCAGAAGGAGATGTTTTTCTATATGATCAAGCGCATCAAACTTCTGGAAGAGAACCTCACAAGCTGCAAACCGGATATAGGCGAAAAAGAAAGCGAGCTTGAAAAGCTGTTTGAACAGCTTATACAATCGATGGAGAAGTAAACGGCGGGACGCTAAGCCCGCCGATTTTTATTCAAACAGCCCGCCGCTGAGGTAGCGTTCGCCCGTATCGCACAAGATGGTTACGATCGTCTTATTCGCGTTGCCGGGTCGTTTGGCCACTTCAAGCGCGGCATAGACGTTCGCGCCCGACGAGATGCCCACAAGCAGCCCCTCCTCTTTCGCCACCTTCTTCGCGGTGGCAACCGCCGCTTCGTTGCTTACCTGAATGACTTCCTTATAGACCGTGGTATTTAAGACATCCGGTACGAAACCGGGTCCGATCCCCTGAATTTTATGCGGTCCGGGTTTGCCGCCGCTCAATACGGGAGAGGCCTGCGGCTCAACGGCGATCACCTCTATGTTTGGATTTTTCTGCTTGAGTACCTCGCCTACGCCCGTGAGCGTTCCGCCGGTTCCCACAGCCGCGATAAATATATCGATCGCGCCGTCCGTATCGCGCCATATCTCCTCCGCGGTTGTTCTGCGGTGAATCTCCGGATTGGCCAGATTCTTAAACTGCTGGAGAATGATCGCGTTGGGATTTTCCTTCACGATCTCCTCGGCTCTGCGTACCGCGCCGCTCATTCCCTGTTCCGGCGGGGTGAGTTCTAGTTTTGCCCCAAACGCTGCCAAAATCTGACGGCGCTCAATGCTCATTGAGGCGGGCATAGTTAGAATCAGCGATATGCCAAGTCCGGCGCAGATCGACGCGAGAGCGATACCGGTGTTTCCGCTGGTAGGCTCCACAATCACGTTTTTGCCGGGAACAACCCTGCCCGTCTTGATCGCGTCGTCGATCATGCTAAATCCGATCCGATCCTTCACAGAGTGCGTCGGATTGAAAAACTCGGCTTTGCCGATCACCTTGAAACCCTCGCCGACATGCCTTAAATGCACCAGCGGTGTATTGCCGATTAGCTCGGTAACGTTGTTTGCAATCTTTGCCAAAAAGTCTCCTTTGTATTAGATGTAGTACATGCTAGTCTGGGAGTAGCGGCTCGTCCGATCGACAAGCTCTTGCAGCGGAACGGAGAAAACATCTTCGATCTGTCTGCTCGCCTCCTCCCAGAACGAGGTAAGCACGATCGATTTTAGTCCGTATTTATCGGGACTGAACATTTCATTTTCGATCGCGCTGAGAATCTGCAAAACGGTAACATTTTCCGCCCGCATCGCTATCTTATAGCCGCCCTTTGCCCCGCGAATGCTCTCGATAAATCCCTCCTTTTTCAGAAGTACCAAAAGTTGTTCGAGATAGTTTTGCGGTATGTTGCTGCCCTCCGCGATCTCCTTGATCTGCACGAGTCTGTCGCTGTTTCGCGCCAGATAGAGCATAGCCGACAGCGAATACGCCCCTTTTGAAGAAATACACACCATCAAATCCTCCTTGTCAATCCAAATACTTGAGATTCTAAAGCGTATTGTAAGCTATTATCCCTTATGATACCGCCTTATGGGAAACAAGAAAAAGGTTTTGCTGGCTATGAGCGGGGGCGTTGACTCGAGCATGAGTTCAAAAATTCTGCTCGATCGCGGGTTTGACGTACACGGCGTCTATATGAAACTGCACGAGTTTGAGGCGAAGCATAAGGAAAACATTCGCAAGGCGAGCAAGGTCGCGGCGTTTTTCGGCTTCAAATTCGACGTGCTGGACAAACGGGCGGAGTTTCAGAAAGAGGTATTCGACGCTTTTATCCAGACATACAAGGAGGGGCGTACACCCAACCCCTGCACGCTGTGCAACCGCATCATCAAATTTGGCGCGCTGCTGGAAGAGGCGGACAAAAGAGAGTGCGATTTTATGGCGACAGGGCATTACGTCCGCACCGATAATCAGTTCTTCTACGAGGCGAAAGACAAAACTAAGGATCAGAGCTATTTTCTGTTCAATGTGAAGAAAGAGGTTCTTAAAAGGCTGATCTTTCCTCTGTCGGAGATGGAAAAGATCGACGTGAAGAGGATAGCGTCCGGTTTTGAGGAGATCGCCGAGTTGGCGACGCAGAGGGAGAGCGCGGAGATATGCTTTGTAGAGGGGGATTACACGGAGGTGCTGAAGCAGTATTTCCCGATCGAGCAAGTCGGCGATGTGCTAGACGATAACGGCTCGGTCATCGGATCGCACAAGGGATATATGCAATATACGATTGGCAAACGCAAGGGCTTTCGCGTGGACGGAGCCAAAGACCCGCTTTACGTCAAGCGGATACTGCCTTCAACCAACCAGATCGTCGTTGCGGACAAGGCGCGCATATATGAGAAAGAGTTTGCCGTTCGCGACTTGAATCTGTTTTTTGAGCCTAAGGAGAGCGAGTTTAGGGCGCAGATCAAAGTGCGTTACAGAAACGACAAAACACCCGGAACGGTGTTTCTAAGCGGCGGCGAAGCGCTGGTTACGCTAGATAGCGAAGAGTTTGCCATAGCGCCCGGACAGGCGGCGGTCTTTTACGAAAATGACAAACTCTTGGGCGGGGGGTATATCGTCTAATCTGCTAGAGAGGCAAAAGCTCAAAAGCGCGAAGT
The DNA here is from genome assembly GCA_031260125.1 of Helicobacteraceae bacterium. Lineage (GTDB taxonomy): Bacteria > Campylobacterota > Campylobacteria > Campylobacterales > SZUA-545 > JAIRKM01. The sequence goes on from JAIRKM010000068.1 coordinate 30,412, forward strand.
TTGAAGGAGACGCCGGTTAAAGCCGACCACAAAAGCCGCCCGATCGGGTTTGAGCACCTCTTGCCCTTTTTGGCAAAGCATAGCAAAGCTCCAAGAGGCGGACGCGGCGTATATGCCAGCCATTTTCAGCGCTCCGCTTGCCGTTCGAATAATTGGCTACATCCAGTCGATCACCTTTGCCACCTCCTCAGCGACAAAGCATTTAAGGGCGGCTTTTGACATCGGCTTGCGCGGCACCACCGCCCTTTCAAAACCCTGATTCGCGCCCTCGCTCAGCCGCACATCCAGATTTGGCACGTCGCGAATGTCGCCAATCAAGCTTACCTCGCCGATAAAGAGCGTCTTTTCGCCGATCGGACGGTTTTTGAAGCTACTTAAAATTGCCGCGATCACCGCCAGGTCTGCCGCTGTCTCATTCACGCGGATGCCGCCTGCCAGATTGATAAACACGTCGTAGCGGTTAAATGGCAGTTCCAACTTTTTTTCCAGCAGCGCAAGAAGCATTGTAAGTCGTGTCGAATCAAAGCCCATTGAGCTTCTGCGCGGATTGCCGAAAGCGTCGCTGACTAGCGCCTGCACCTCCAAAACCAAAGGGCGCGTTCCTTCCATCACCACCGTCGCCGCCGATCCCGCTTTATTTTCGCGGCGGTTGAAAAACCGCTCGCCGACATTTCCCGCGCTTTTAAGCCCCCCTTCGGTCATCTCAAAAATCCCAATTTCGCTCGTAGAGCCGAAGCGGTTCTTAAACGCTCGTAGTATCCGCAGTTCGTCAGAGCTGTCTCCTTCAAAGTAGAGTACCGTATCAACCATGTGTTCTAGCACTCGCGGTCCGGCGATCGAACCCTCCTTTGTGATATGCCCGATGATAAAGATCGAGATGTTGCGCTCTTTGGCGACGCGCATAAGCTCAAAGGTGATCTCCCTCACCTGCGAAACACTGCCGGGCGCGGCGGTAAGATCGCCCGAATACAGGGTTTGAATCGAGTCGATCACCGCCGCTTCATAGCCGACGGCAAGCTCGTCCTTGATTGCTTCAAGGTTAATTTCGCTTAGTAGCATCAGGTTTGGCCTAAGCGCTCCAATCCGCTCCGCGCGCATGCGAATCTGCCCCGCGCTCTCCTCCGCGCTGACATAAAGCACCCGCTTTTGCCCGCTTATATTCCCCGCTATTTTAAGCAGCAACGTTGATTTGCCTACGCCCGGAGCGCCGCCGATCAGCACAAGAGTACCCGCCACAAGCCCGCCGCCTAGAACGCGATCTAGCTCCGTCTCGCCGGTAGAGAAGCGGATCAGATCGTCCTCTAAAATATCGGTGATGGCGATGGCGTGCCTCTCTTTGCCGATTTTTTCCCCCGCTTTTTCTGCCCGCTCTTTTACCTCCAAAAGCGAGTCCCACGCGCCGCAGTTGGTACACTTGCCCATCCAGCGCAGCGATGTAAAACCGCAGTGCTGGCACTCGTAAAAAACCCTCACCTTTGCCACTTTCAGCCTTTTTTGACCTTCTGCCACTCGATCTCAAATCTGGTAACTTTGCTCTCAGCCACCCTAACCGTCAAAGAGTTTCGTGCGCACAGCTCCTTGACGATGCTCAGCCCCAGCCCAAAGCCGCCCTGCGCGTCGTCCAGCCGCGTAAAACGCTCAAATATCTTCTTTCTGTTTTCCACCGCTATGCCGTTTCCGTCATCTTCTACCGCCAGCATATTACCCGACACGATCACTCGGACAGCGCCGCCTTGCCTGTTGTACTTAACCGCGTTGGAAAGCAGGTTGTCCAAAATCCTTGTAAACTCGCGCTGATCGGCGATAAGCGGGACGGGATCGGAAATCTCCACCTTATATTCGATCTGCTTGATCCTGCCTAGCGGCTCAAAAAACTCGATTCTCTCCCTGATCAAACGCGCCAGATCGATCTCCTGCGGCGCGCGCTTGGTCTTTGGATTGACCATAAACGCCAGATCGTCGTAAACGGTCTGCAAGGTGCGCGCCGCGACATCGATGCGTCCCAACCGCCTTTTGTCGCGCTCGTTCAGGGCATCGCGGTCAAAACCCTCCGCGCTCATCAGGATAGCGGAGATGGGCGTCGTCATCTCATGCGTCGTATCCTTGATGAAGCGATCGAGCAACTCTATAGTATCGCGCAGCGGTTTTAAAAACATCACCGTCAAAAACGCGGCGATCACCATAAAAAATATAAACGCGCCGCCCCAGATCAGCACAAGGTTTATGATCAAACTTTCAAACGCCTCGGTGTTTATCGGCTTGCGTACCACGAGAAATTGGAGACGGTGGGCAAACCACACAATGTAGTAGATATGCCTGTCGTTTGTCGCAAAATACTCCTGATTGTCGTGGAGCGGCGGCACCGCTTCGTAACTGTCTTTGGGCAGATCGAACGTTCCAGAGATCATTCTGCCGTTTCTATCGAGAAGCGCCCACTCGATCTCTTCGCTGGGCGCCTCTCCTTTTTTCATAAGAGATCGGCTCGCGCTTGCCATCATCAGTCTCATCTCGCGTTGTTCCGCCTTAAAAATCTGAACGCTGTGAAAACGGTAGTATCCGGAACCTATAATCCCCAGAAACAGCACAAGCGATCCCGCGTAAAGCAGCAGAAATCTGCGAAGCGCCTTTTTTTCCTCTTTGATCATAAAAGCCTGTAACCGACGCCGCGAAACGTTTCCACACAGTCGCGCCCGATCATCTTGCGCAGATTTTTAAGATGCGTGCGCAGACTCATCTCGCTTGGCTCTTCGCCGACCCCCCAGAGCCGATCGAAGACCACTTCGCGTGAGACGACTCTGCCTCTGTTTTCGCCGAGCAGCTTTAGAAGCGAGAACTCCTTGGGCGCGAGTTTGTACTCCCCCTCCGGCGTAACAAGGCGGTTTGCCTCCACAAAAAAGGTAACGCCGCCATCCAGATCGATTCCGTCCTGAGCGCGGTGAAAAAAACGGCGCTTGAGTAGCGCCTCGACGCGGACGGCAAGCTCCTTGAGTTCAAAGGGCTTTCGCAGATAGTCGTCGCAGCCCGCGTCGAAGCCTTTGGTAAGGTCGGCTACCGTGTTGAGCGAGGTGATGAATATCGCGGGGGTTTCGTTACCCTTTCGGCGCACTTCGTAGAGAAAGTCAAAGCCGTTCTGACCCGGCAGCTTGACATCAAGCAGCATCAGATCGCAGGGGGTTTCGTAGATCAGATCGGCGGCTTCAAAGGAGTTAAACGCGCTAAGAACCGCGTAACTCTTCTCCTCAAGATACTCTTTGATGATCTCATGCAAAGAGAGATCGTCTTCCAATAGAAGTATCGTTGCTTTTTTCATCGCCCGATCATAGCTGTTTGATTGTGAAGATCGCGTGACATAAGCGTAGGTAGCGGACATTGCAAAGGCAAAAGCGCCGTTTTTTGCGGTTATCTGCTACAATACCCCCTTTGAAAATTCCAAACCCAACGGAAGACCGAATGAATAAGCACCTAAAGCAACTGATCGAACTTTCAAGGCTGGACAAGGCGATCGACGACTTCATTCCCGAAGAGGAGCGCATAAACCGCTCGTTAAATCAGCTCTTTGACGAGCAGAGGCGCTCCAAAGCGGCAATCGAGGAGCATGAGAGCGAGATCGAGGAGTATCGGCGCAGAATCTCCAAAACGGAAAAGGAGCTGTCCGAACAGAGCGAACGCCTTGGAATGCACAGCAAAAAGAGCGGCGAACTCAAAACGGAAAAGGAGCTAAAAGCGTTCTCGCTGGAGGAAAGCCTTGCCCGCGAGCGCATCAACAGCTACAACGAGGATATTGCGCAGTTTCAAAAGATCGTAGAGGGGAAAAAAGAGAGTATCGAAAAGCTCCAAGAACGCATCTCTCAAATCGGCTTGCAGATCGAAGAAGCGCAGAACGTCAATGCGGACGCGCTTGCGGAGCTTGCCGGCAGGCGGCAAATTGTCGTTGCTCAAAAAGAGGAACTAAGCGCAGAGATTCCCGAAAAGGTACTCAGCTTCTATGAGCGGATACGCCGCTGGGCGGGTTCGCGGACAGTTTCGCCGGTGAAGAAGCAGGCATGCTACGGCTGTTTTATGAAGATCAGCGACAAGGTGTACAGCGAAGTTATCAGCTCGACCGAGATCGTAACCTGCCCTAGCTGCGGCTGCATTCTGTACATTGAGGAGTAGGGGCGCTATCGCTTTGCAGGTTTATTCTGCTGATAGGCGTAAAATAACTCGCTGAAGCGTTTTGCGTCCACCTTGACTTCCATTTCAACCTGACACAACCCGTTGTCCCATATCGTCTCGACCACGTCCGCGCCGCGGACGATGCTGTAAAGCTCCGTGCGTATTTCCGATCGCACCAGCGCGGCATCTCTTACCGTGTCGCTCGCGGTGATTTTGAGACCGTGGAGCTTTTCGCCGAGTTGCCTGTAGCCATCCACGATCGCCGCGCGCTTTGCCAGCGCAAGCTGCTGCGCCCTACTTGCGGTGTTTTCCTTTACTGTGCCTAGCCCTATCGCGCGTATGGTAATGATGTGCGACGGTTTTATAATCGGCGTGTTCTGAATGATGGGCTGTTCGGTTTTCTGATCGATAGCGTCCTCCGCGAAAGCCGGCGCCAAAATCAAAGCAAGATAAAAGGGTAAAAACCGCATTTTGGTATCCTTAAAGCGAGAGTATTTCTTTAGCTAGATCGGTTATTTGCGAAAATTATTTACAAGGCACCGCAATGTTCTATTACGTTTCAATCGCCGTCTCTTCCGCTATGTCGCTTGGCATAGGCTGGACGCTTGTGCGCCCGCTTGCCGTGAAAAAGCCCGTAAAGATCGCCCTATACGGCGCGCTTGGCGTTGTTTGGTTGATGTCTATTACCTATATGCCGCTACGCAGAAACGGGTTTTTCGGTTCATTTCTTGAGGATATTTTCGCCTCGTCGATCATGGCGATCTTCTCGCTTTTTATCGCCGCGGTGATTGGCGACTGGATCGTACGGGCGTTCAAGCGCCCCGCCGTTACAAAAGCCGTTCGTATCACAATCGCGATCGCTGTGCCGATCTATCTGCTATACGGCTTTGTCTCCGCGCAAAGCGCGCCGCTTATCAAGCGGGTAACGGTACAGAGCGCCAAAATAGCCGCCCCCGTTACAATCGCGCATCTTACCGATCTGCATTTGGGAAACGGCAAGCTACTAGAAGAGAGCTTCGCCGCGAGAATCGCCGATCAGACCTCCGCGCTAAACGCCGACATTGTGGTAATCACAGGCGATCTGGTTGACGCGCCTCTCGAAAGGGTCAGGGCGTCGCTTGATATTATCGCGCGGATAAAGAGCCGTTACGGGATATTCTTTGTCGCCGGCAATCACGAGTATTTCAACGATCTTGTCCCTACGCTGAACTATCTGGAGAGCATAGGCATAAAGGTACTTCGCAACAGTTCGGAAAGGGTGGAAGGCGAATTTGGCACGATCGACATAGCGGGAGTTTACGATCTCTCCGCTAGGCGCTACAACGTGCTTATGCCCGATCCGCAAAAGGCGCTCTCGGAGACCGACGATGATAACTTCATTGTCGCTTTGGCGCACCAACCCAAGATGGCGTTTGAGTTTCCGGAAAAGAGCTTCGATCTGATGATGACGGGACACACGCATGGCGGGCAGATATTTCCCTTTACGATCGCCGTGCGTTTCGCGCAGCCCTACATAAGCGGAATGTACGATCACGACGAGCGAGCCAAGATATTTATAAGTAACGGCGTTGGATATTGGGGTCCGCCGTTTAGGGTGTTAGCGCCAAATCAGATAGGGCTGATCACGCTACAATCTCGCAACTAAAGGGGATAGCATGGACATTTTCGAGCTTGATGGCGCCTTTGTGCTACATACCTATGCGCGGCGAAAAATAGCATTTGAGCGCGGCAAAAACGCGACGCTTTTCGATCAAAACGGCAAAGATTACATAGACTTCGCGTCCGGCCTCGGTGTAAACAGCGTAGGTTATGGCAACGAAAGATTGGCGGCGGCAATAGCCGATCAAGCCTCCAAAATCATTCACAGTTCCAACCTCTACACGATAGATATTCAAGCGCTGCTTGCCGAGCGCATCGTAAAACTAAGCGGGCTGGACGCGAGAGTTTTTTTTGCCAACAGCGGCGCGGAGGCGAACGAGGGGGCGATCAAGCTCGCGCGAAAATATGGACAAAAAAGCGGAAGGTTTGAGATTATCACGCTGCGCAACTCCTTTCACGGACGGACGATTGCGACGCTCAAAGCCACGGGGCAGGAAAAATTTCACGCCTGTTTCGGACCGTTTCCGGATGGGTTTATCTATGCGGCGGACGTAGAGGACGTTCTGCGCAGGATCGGCGGCAAGACCGTGGCGGTGATGGTGGAACTGGTGCAGGGCGAAGGAGGCGTTTTGCCGTTGGACGTGAAAGCCGTGCAAAATCTGGCGGCGGAACTCAAAAAGCGCGATATCCTGCTGATCGTTGACGAGGTGCAGACGGGCGTTTTCCGTAGCGGCGAATTTATCGCTTCAATTGGCTACTCCATAGAGCCGGACATATTTACGCTGGCAAAGGGGCTGGGCGGCGGCGTGCCGATCGGCGCTGTAATCACGACAAAAAAAGAACTCTTTGAGTATGGCGATCACGCCTCTACGTTCGGCGGAAATTTTCTCTCCTCAAGGGCGGCGTATACGACGCTGGAGATATTGGAGGAGTTGAAAAACAGCGGGGAACTAGCGCGGACGATCGGCTACTTCACGCGGAAAAATGGCGAAATTGCCGCGAAATATCCGCGCCTTTTTCTGGGAGAGGCGGGAGTGGGGCTGATGCGGGCGCTGATTGCCAGAGACGACGCTGTTCAGCAGGCGGTTTTGGAGGAGGCGCATAAAGAGCAAGTGCTGGTTTTGCGATCGGGCAGTTCACGTGTCAGAATGCTTCCGCCGCTTACGATATCCCAAGAGGAGATCGAACTCGGCTTTCAACGGCTGGAGGGCGCTTGCCGCGCCGTAGATTCCTAGATTATGCCCGCGAGTGGCTCTATGGCGAAGAGGGCTACTACGTTAAGGCGCCGGCGATTGGAAAAAGAGGCGACTTTTTCACCTCCGTAAGCGCGACAAGTTTTTTTGGCGGCGCTATCGCGAATCATCTCGTCGGGCTGATCAGAAGAGGTGATCTAAAAGAGGAATCCGCCGTCGTAGAGTTCGGGGCGCATCAAGGCGAACTGCTCTCAGACGTTGCCCAATTTGTCTATACGCTTGAGCCAAAACTGCTAAAAACGCTCACGTTTACGATCGTTGAGCCGATCGAGGCGTTGAGAAGGGCGCAGGAAAAACATATCCGCAATGGGTTTGGCGGCGCGCTGCGCTTTAGGATACTCCCCGATCTAAGCAGCGCGCGATCTAGCAGCGCCTTTGTGTATGCAAACGAGCTTTTTGACGCGTTTAGTTTCGATCTGTACAACAGGGGCGAGATCGCCTATGTGGAAAATCACAGCCTCGTGTGGCAAAAGGCGGACGCAAAGGCGGCGTTAAAAGCCGATCGGCTGGGAGTGGAGCGCGGCGAGATATTCGACGGATTCGAGCGTTTTGCGCGGGCGCTTTCCGGCGCGTTCGATCGGTGTGAGGCGATCATCTTTGACTACGGCGTATTCCACCCGCGAGACGATTTTTCGGCGCGTATTTACAAGGAGCATAAAATCTATCCGCTTTTTTCCGTAGCCGATCTGAAACCCTTCTACAAAAACGCCGATCTTACGGCGGACGTTCCGTTTTGGCATCTGCTTGGCGCGTTCAAAGAGGCTGGTTTTGACGGCGCGGTGCAGGAGCAAAACGCCGCCCTCATTGATATGGGATTGCTCGATCTTCTGAAACTCTACGAGGAGAAGGCGGGCTTTGAGGCGTACCGGAGAGAATCCGGCAGGGTGCGGACCCTGCTAGACCCCCTCCTGCTGGGCGAGCGGTTCAAGTGCTGCCGCTTTTGCCGCTAAAGGTTCGCTCTTTAGGGAAGAATCGTTGCTCCACAGCTTGCTCAACGCTTCAGACGTGGCTTTAATAACGACCATCTTTTTCTCCCTTTTTGCCATCTGCCCAAGCTCCTTGTTATAAAAGGGGCGGTTTATAAACTCAACGACATCCCTCAAAAGCCATGTGTTTTGTTTATCGGACGTGCTGGGTACACAGTTTGGACTGACCAACGTTTCGCGCTCAACCTCTTCGGGAGAGAGAAACACCTTGTTGTAGCGCTTCTCCAAAAATATGGTCAACTCGCGATCCAAACTGGCTTTGCTACTCATTTCTTAAACCTCGCTTTAGTAGGAAAATGAGGTATTCTAATCGCTTTTTTTGCGTTTGTCAATTATTATTCACATTTTTTTATGCCGAGCTTGCAAAGAACCTTCTCAAAAAATTCGCCGCCTTCACGATCGAAGTCGTCGTCAAACTCCATATAGAACGCGCAGTGTTCCGGCCTATCTAGGCTACAATTTTCCACAATAGTGGGATTTAACCCAGTCTGCTCCTTCACTTCGTCGATCGCCTTCAAAATCGCGTTCTTCGCTTCCTCGTCGGTGCCATAAACTAGCTGAAGCCCCTCGTAACGCTCTTCCATTCTCAAATACGCCTTGATCTCCATAAGCGCGCTCCTTTGGGCTAATCCTGCCCTAACATTTCTTCTTTCAGATGGTAAAAGAGGTTTGGATGCTCCCGCCGTATCCGATCGATGAGCGATTCTATGTCCACTTCCAAAATGCGGGTATTGCGGTTGTGTACAAGTTTGCTTTCTAGCTCGCTAATCGCCACCGCCCACACGTCGCCGAAGTCGATCGGAAAGTTGCGCCAAATCGCCTTTTCTAGCTTGAGGCTGAAATTTTCGGAGGAGAGGGAGTGTAAAGAGTGGATAAACTGCATAAACGACTCTATTGAGGTCAGCGCGTACACCTTGCCATTTTCATCGACTATAAACCATGGCTTAGACGGATCCCACTCGCCGCTCAACAGTTCCAGCGTCTTTTTCTTTGGGTTGTCCGTGCTTGCAAGCCTCAAAACAATACGGGAGTCCTGCGCCGATGCGTCTAGCGAACGGGCAGCTTCCTCAATTTTTTGAAGCGTTGTTTTGCATAGTTTTGCCTCTGCCATTCATTTCCTCATCATTTGATAAAATAATGCCACACAAGCGATTAAAGGGCATTATGGAACGGATAGTGGCGGTCGAGCAGGTGAGCCTTGAGAGCGCGGAGGATCAAAGCCTTAGACCGAACGAATGGGACGGCTATATTGGACAAAAAAATATAAAAAACAATCTCAGAGTCTTTATTGATGCCGCAAAAAAACGTTCCGAACCGCTTGATCATCTGCTTTTTTTTGGTCCGCCCGGGCTGGGAAAAACCACGCTTGCTTACCTGATCGCGCGCGAAATGAACGTCAACATCAAAACCACCTCCGGACCTATGATAGAAAAGACGGGCGATCTGGCGGCAATATTGACAAACCTAAGCGATGGCGACATACTTTTTATTGATGAAATTCACCGTCTAGGACGCTCCATAGAAGAGATATTATATCCAGCGATGGAAGACTTCCGACTCGATATTATTATAGGCAGCGGACCGGCTGCGCAAACTGTTAAGATCGACTTGAATCGATTTACGCTAATCGGCGCAACCACGCGGGCGGGAATGATCTCCAACCCTCTGCGCGATCGTTTTGGCGTTCATTTCAGAATGCAATTTTATACGCAGACGGAGCTTTGCCAGATCGCGAAATTAGCGGCAAAGAAACTTAATAAACCAATCGAAGCGGACGCCGCCGAAGAGATTGCGAAACGCTCGCGCGGCACGCCGCGGATCGCGCTTAGATTGCTACGCCGCGTTCGTGATTTCGCCGAAGTGGAAGGGGAGGAGACTATAGGCAACGCCAGAGCAAAGAGGGCGCTTGACGCGCTAGGCGTCAATGAGTATGGTTTTGATGAACAGGATTTGCGCCTTTTGAAGATATTGATTGAGGCAAAAGGCAGACCGCTCGGACTGAATACGCTAGGAGCCGCGCTAAGCGAAGACGCCGGAACGATCGAGGATGTTGTTGAGCCGTACCTGCTTGCAAACGGCTACATAGAGCGCACCGCTAGAGGTAGAATTGCCACGCCAAAAAGTTACGAGGTTCTAAAACTTTCGCCGAGCCCTCATCGATCTCTTTTTTAACTTTTTCGCTGCCCGTTTCGCGGTGGCAAAACGCGCTGTTTGCGTTGAGGTTGCCTGCCGTTGTGGGATATTATTGAACTATCAATTTTTAGTCAATGTCGTTATGGGCGGCTAACGGATTTTGCGATGAAATAATCTCGGATTGTATATCGTATTTGCTCAATTCCTTTTGCAATGCCTTGCCCAAAAACCGCTCTGTTTCGTAATGCCCCGCGTCAATAACGCCGATTCCCAGCGTTTTTGCTTTGATCGCGTCGTGATACTTCAGATCGCCGGTAATTAAAATATCGCATTCGATTTCGCCGATCAAGCCGCCGCCGCTTCCGCAGCAAAAAGCGACGCGATATTCTTCGCGGCATAGCGGTGGCAGAACCGATCTAACGCCGCCGAAAGCGGCTTTTATAATCTCCATAATTCGTTCAAAGCTAAATCGGGTTTTGTGATAGCAGACACACCCTTCGCAATCAAACTCCTGCCAGCCTAAAACCTCTTTGGCGACGTAGCGGTTGAGATGGCTCTTGTCGAAATTGGTATGCATCGCGATCAGCGCGGCGTTTTTCTGAATAATATCGCGGATCAAAAGCGCGGGATATTCGGAAAAATTAAGCGATTTAAGCGGCGCGAATATCAGCGGGTGATGAACGATCAGCGCCGCGTTTTCCGATAAAGTATCTATCACTTTTTTGTCTGCTTCCAGCGAAAGATATATTTGCGATATGGCGGCGTTTGGATCGCCCACTATTAAACCGCTGTTGTCCCAAGTCTCCTGCGTATTAAACGGTGAGATTTGATCGCATATATTTAACAGCTCTTTGACGATCATTTTATGCTCGTAATAGGAACGTAGCCGACATCTTCGATCAGCGCTTGACCCTGATCGCTCAAAAACCAGTCGATCAGCTTTTGCGCGTTTGGCGCGACATCATTTTTGCGCGTAACGATATAGAACTCATAAACAAGAGGATAGCTTCCGTTTTGAATGTTTTCGCGCTTAGGTTCGACTCCATTGATCGCCAGCTGTCTGACGCCGTTTTTTTGCAGCGTCTCGGCAAAAAACTTCAGCGAATAGCCTATTGCGTTGTCGGCGTTTCTGTAGCCTTTATTGTTGTACATGCGGGCGATTGACGGCGGTTTGGCAAAAGGAAAGTCTTTCATAACGACGCGCTCCATAATTATCTGGCTGTCCGAGTCCGCAAACTGCCTAAAAGTTAGAATCTTCTCGTTTTCGCCTCCCACCTCTCGCCAGTTGGTTATTTCGTCCGAGTATATTTTTTGAATCTGATCTACCGTAAGGGAATGAACTGGATTTACTTCGTTCGATAAGATCACAAACGCTTCTCTGCCTATCGGGGTTATTTGTAGTTCTATATTATTTTTGCGCGCCATTTCTATATCTGCGTCAGATGGCGCAAAAGCAAGAATCATATCAACATCTTTATTGATTAGCCTTTCATATGCGTAGCGTCCGTCGTAGCTTCCGCCACGCGGATAATATATGCCTGCAAACTGATTATGGGTAAGGTTATATGGCCTTTTGAATAGCACTTCGGCGGCTGAACTATAAATAGGATAAAACGCCGCCGCGCCACCTATAATAGGCCAATTGCTTTCGATAGAAATTGTGCTTTCACCTCTTAAACTGACAGCTTTGCCCGAATGAATGTCATAAACAACGGGCGGCAGATCGTAAGCCTCTTTGGTAAGCACGTTTAATAGCGCCTTTGGGTGCCGGTAGGTATAGAGCGATACGGCAAGCGCCATAAGCAGAACAAATATAAAGACGGAGAAAAACAGAGATCGCCCGCTTGCTATGCGGCGCTTTTTGCGCAGCGCCCCGATCGCGAAGGCAATGGCGAAAGCGCCGTAAACCGCCAGAAGATAAACGAGATAGTATGGGACTCCCATAGAAAATGAGATGTAAACAGCGGACAGTATAAAATGAAGGTTCGTTATAAAAAGAAGAAAATTTATAAACCCAAAATAGGTGTCGTTATCCACGACTGCGATTGCGGCGATCCAGTTAAGATCGATAAGTAACGCCGCGACAAACAACGGCAGGAAGAGCGGAAAACAAGTCCGAAAGTAGCCGTCTGCGATCTCCATTTTGACGGCTCTAAAATAACCCATTGCGGCGGCTATAATCACACCCATAACAAGCGGCGCGGCTACGAACGTCTTACTAGGAACGATTAAAACGAGCGCGATCATCGTTACTTGCAAAACAACCGGCACGTAAAACAAAATCCATATATAGAGATTTGATCTAAGATGGCTCAATATTGCCAACAATATGTTTGTCAATTTGTTTTCACTCATTATAACTCCCCTTTGCGCGTGATTGGAACGTAGCCGACATCTTCGATTAGCGCTTGACCCTGATCGCTCAAAAACCAGTCGATCAGCTTTTGCGCATTGGGGCTTATATCGTCTTTACGAGCGGCGATGTACAACTTCTGTATTAGCGGATACGATCCGTTTTTTATATTTTCAGCCGTCGGTTCTACGCCGTTTATTGCCAAAAGCCGTATCCCCTCCGTTTTGTGCATAACGGTCGCGAAATAGCGAAACGAATAGCCGATCGCGTTTTTCGCGTTGCGATAATCGGCTACAACTTCCAGCATACCGCCCATAGTTTCAACTAACTCCTGAAGCGGGGTTTTAAGTTTAAGCCCTTTCATCACCATCTCTTCCATCGTCGTTTGGCTACCCGAATAGGCGTTGCGCTGAAAAGCTAAAATCTTCTCATTGTTGCCGCCGACTTCGCGCCAATTGGTTATCTCTCCGGTATATATCTTTTGAATCTGCTCTATAGTAAGCGATTTGATCGGGTTTTGTTCGTTCACAAAAAATACAAACGCCTCTTTGCCGATCGGCGTTAAAGCAAGCTCAACATGCGCTGACGCTTCGGACGGTTTTAAGCGATCATCCGGAGGAGAAGCAACAAAGATGAGATCGGCTGTTTTATCGATCAGATTTTCATAAGCATAAGGCGTGCGTGAGCAGGCGATATACTCGTATACAAAATATCTGTATTCGATATTTTCAGGTTTTTTATATATCGCTTGAGCGGCGACTGAGTAAATAGGATACAACGCGGTTGCGCCGTCGAGTTTGGGCAGATTATCTTCAAAATAGATCGTGGGCTTTTCTCTTAACCCCTCTTGAGGCGACTCGCCGCCGCGATCGATGATAAGTTCATCAATAAATTCGTCGAACATGCTGCCATAGTCGTCTGCAATTGACATCAGCTTTTGCGTATCGCCAGAGATCATATACGTGCTTTTATACGAGATCATCGCTATTGCGGGCGCAGCAACGGCAAGTGCTATGACAGCCGATAGATATATTGGCTTTTTATTGACTATTTGCCGCCTTTTGCCGCCAAGTCCAAAGAAAAATCCAACAGCAAAAGCCCAATAGGTCGTTAAAACAAACGCTAAAAAATAGGTTGTAGAGGAGACAAAGGCAAACGCTATGGCGCTAAAGAAAAACACAATATTTACAAAATACCATACAATATCCGAGCTTGCAGGCATAAAGGATAGTTCGTCCGCAAATATGTCTAAAGCGCAGACGACGCTCAATTGAAGCGCGGTGAGTATTATCGGTAAAAACAGGGCAAAATAGGTTTTAAAATATCCGTCTTTCACCTCCAACTTCTTCGATCGTAAATAGCCCAGCGCTCCGATCCCGATCGCCGTAACAGCCAGACTAACTTCAATCCCATCGTACAATAGGCGCTCGCCGATCAGCACGCAACCGAAAAGGAGAATCTGCGCGGCGATCGGCGCGTAGATCAGGCTCCACATGTAGTTGTTCAGCCCAAAAAAAGCGCCTATCGAGCGTAAAACGCCCCGCGCCGCTACCTCACTTGCGCCGCCGCTTTCGTCAGCGGTTTTGGAATGATCGTTATTCGTCTTCATCAATTGCCTTTGCGCTCAACTATCTCTCAATCGCTTTTAAAAGCTCGTCGCCATCAAGCCACCGGCTGTTGGTGTCGGAGGCGTACTCAAAACCTTCGTCAACCGCCCTCGCCTTTTCTCCATTCGCGTCCAGCGAAAAGTCGATCTCCTGCTGGAAGTTGATCGCGGGGGTGATTACATAGTAGTCGTTGAACTCGTAAGTTCGGCGCGAATCGTCAGTGGTGATCATCGTTTCGTGTAGCTTCTCGCCCGGACGGATACCAACAATTTCAAACGCGCATTCCGGCAGCATCGCCCGCGCCAGATCGACGATCTTCATCGATGGGATTTTCGGTACAAAAATCTCGCCGCCGCGCATATTGGCAAAACAGCGTATGACAAAATCCACGCCTTGTTCCAGCGTGATCCAAAAGCGGGTCATTCGCGTATCGGTGATCGGCAGCTTTGCCGCGCCGCCCGCGATCAGCCGCTTAAACACGGGTATAACACTGCCTTTGGAGCCGACGACATTGCCGTAACGCACCACGGAAAAGCGCGTCTGATGCGCTCCGCGAATGTTGTTGGCGGCTGTAAACAGCTTGTCGCTTGCGAGTTTTGTCGCTCCGTAGAGATTGACGGGGCTTGCCGCCTTGTCGGTCGAGAGCGCAATCACCTTCTGTACGCCGCAGGCAAGCGCCGCGTCAATCACGTTCTGCGCGCCGTTGATGTTGGTCTTGATACACTCCATCGGGTTGTACTCGGCGATCGGAACGTGCTTCATAGCCGCCGCGTGAACGCAGTAATCCACCCCTTCCATCGCCCGCTTTAAGCGCTCCGCGTCCCGTACATCGCCTATAAAAAAGCGCATCGCCTTTGACGTGAACGTCCGCGCCATCTCAAAGTGTTTCTGCTCGTCGCGTGAGTAAACGATCACCTTCTTGGGCGCGTAGTTTGCCAGAACTCTTTGCGCAAAGCTACGCCCAAAGCTGCCTGTCCCCCCTGTGATCAGCACGGTTTTATCGTTCATCCGGCGATAATATCTCCAAGAATGTATTCGATCGATCCGTTCGCGTCAATAATGCGATCGGCTGCGTTTTTATATATAGGTTCGCGCTCCAAAAACCGCTTTTGCAAAATCTCAAGCGACTGCGCAAGCGGGCGTTTTTCACGCTCAATGGCGTTTTTGAGCCTGTTTGCCACCGTTTCAAAGGTACACTCCAGATAGAGTGTCTCTCCGATCCTGCGCAGGTTGTCGCAGGTAGTCGGCATGCCGCCGCCAGTGGCGATCACCGCGTTGCCTACCGATCTCTCCAGCCAATGCGCCGTAAGCCGCTCAAGCTCTCTGAAACGCGCCTCTTTCTGATACTCAAAAATTTCGGCGACCTGATAGCCCGTATAGCCCTCGATCAGCGCGTCGCAGTCCAGAAAGAAGCGTTTTGTCGTTCTTGCCAGCGCGCGCCCGATCAGCGTTTTGCCGCTTGCCATAAAGCCGATAAGAACGATGTTGTTTCTCAATTGAGCCCCAGCAGATAACCATCTGAAACGGCCTCTATTGAGTAAGGGTAGAAGCTATCGAGCGTAACGATTACGCGATAAAACGTCTCATGGAAGGAAACGTCTATCTCTGTGAAATAATCCCCGTCCAGTTTCGCGCTGTGCGCCTCAAATTGGAGAGAGTTGTTGAAATCCATCACAATGCGGCTGGGGCGCGGCAGGAAGAAGCTACGGATCAGACCGTCGGACGTTTTCATTTTGATCACGTCGCCGGCGATAAAGAAGAGATTCTGTTCAAGCGCAATATCCTCAACCGCCGTATAAGCCCCCAGCGTGCGCGTTAGAAGTCCCGCGTCCGGCTGATCGACGCGAATTTCCGCGTGCCAGTCGATCTGCCTGTCTATATTGATAGAGGTGGCGCCAATCGATCCGTCCATATCCTGATGTGTAAAGGTTATCGATTTAAGCACCCTCGCGCTTGAGGGTAGCTTCACGCGCTTCTCGTCAAGCTGTTTGGGCGGCATCAAGATCGATTCTGCCGCCTCTTGCTCAACCGGCTCAAACGGGTTTGGACGCGCCCACAGAAGCGGTATTATCAACAAAAACAGCGCGATACTTCTCATTCTTCTCCAAAAATCAGCTTGACCTCGTACAAGTCCCGCCGCAGATTTGCGTTCTCTTCCTTTACCACGTCGATGCGATCGCTCAGCATTTTTTCCTCCTTAGAGAGTTCCAGAAGCCTTAGCGCCGAGTTGCTACCGTAGAGTAGGCTGTACAGATAAAACCCAAATACCAGCAACGCCGCGATCGCTATCCATTGACGTTTTTTTATGACCAGAGGCGGCCTCGCCTCGCCCAAAAGTTCGTCGCGAATATCGCTCGTTTCCAAAACTACCGCCCGAAGGCTTTTTTGCCCAAGTATTCCGCACCCGCAATCTCGCGCCCGATCTCTAAAATGCGGTTATATTTGGCGACCCTCTCGCTTCGGCTCATCGAACCGGTCTTGATCTGACCGGCGTTGATCGCCACGGCTAGATCGGCGATAAAACTATCTTCGCTTTCGCCGCTTCTGTGGCTGACTACGGTTGTGTAGCCGCTTCTGCGCGCCAAACGGATCGTCTGCAATGTTTCGCTGACCGTGCCGATCTGATTGAGTTTGATTAAAATCGAGTTTGCCACGCCCTTTTCGATCCCTTCGGCTAGGATTTTCTTGTTGGTTACAAACAGATCGTCGCCTACCAGTTGCGTTTTCTTGCCTAGCTTTTCGGTGAGTTTTTTCCAACCGCTCCAATCGTCCTCCGCAAGCCCGTCCTCTATGCTTACGATCGGATACTTGCTTACGAGTCTATCGAGGTAATCGATCATCTCTTCGGACGAAAGCGCTTTGCCGCCCTCCGCGCCTAGCCTGTAGCCCTCTTTTTCGTAAAACTCGCTAGAGGCGACGTCCATCGCGATTGCGATCTGCTCGCCGGGCTTATAACCCGCCTTTTCGACGGCTTCTAGCAGCAGCGTGATCGGTTCTTCGTTGTTTTTAAGATTGGGCGCGAAGCCGCCTTCATCGCCAAGCGCCGTAACCTCTTTGCGATCGTGAAGTATCTTTTTGAGCGCGTGAAAGGTCTCCGCGCTTGCCCTCAAAGCTTCGGCGAAATCGTCAAACCCCACGGGCATAATCATATATTCCTGAAAGTCGATGTTGTTATCCGCGTGGCTGCCGCCGTTGATCACGTTCAGCATCGGAACGGGCAGAACGCTTGCGTTCGCGCCGCCCAAATAGCGGTACAGCGGGATTTTCTGGCTGATCGCCGCCGCGCGCGCCACCGCCATGGAAACGCCCAAGACGGCGTTTGCGCCGAGTTTGGAGTAGTTGTCCGTTGCGTCTATATCCTTTAACAGCGCGTCGATCTCCGCCTGATCAAACGGCGATAAACCCACAAGCTCGTCCGCGATCACCGCGTTTACGTTCTCTACGGCTTTTAATACGCCCTTGCCGCCAAAGCGTTTCTTGTCGCCATCGCGCAACTCCAGCGCCTCGCGCTTGCCCGTGCTTGCGCCGCTTGGCACGATCGCGCTTGCTTTAGAGTTGTCGCTAAGCCTCACGCTTACGCGCACGGTGGGATTGCCGCGTGAATCGATTACCTCGTCGGATCGGATATTGTCAATAAAAACCATTTTTGTTCCTTTAATTTTGATGCGACCGTTGATTCGGATTTTACCCGCCCCATTATAAAAGTATGCTTTCGCTCCCGCGCAAGCGTGTGTCTATCTCGCTCAAACGCGCGCCGCTCCCATTGAAAAAGGCGCGAACGCATTGCCCCGCCTTAGCGCGGCAAAGCTATAATTGACGGCAATTTATTTGGGAGGTCGCGCCTTGCCCCGCTATTTTGTCGCGCACTCGCCCGACGCGGACGATATTTTTATGTTTTACGCGATCGCGTTTGGTTGGATCGACACGGGCGATATTGAAATCGACCATAGCGCCGAGGACATAGAGACGCTCAACCGCGCGGCGATCGAAGCTCGATACGACGTAACGGCGATCAGCTTCGCGCTCTATCCGCTGATCTACAAAGATCACGCGCTGTTGAGAACGGCAGCGAGTTTTGGGCGTGGCTACGGACCCAAGCTGATCCGTCGCAAAGACAAGCCGCTCAAACGCGCTTTCAAGGTTGCGTTAAGCGGAGAACACACCACAAACGCGCTGCTTTTTCGTCTTGCCTATCCGCAGGCGCGGATCATCTACAAGAACTTTTTGGATATTGAAAATGCCGTTTTAAGCGGCGAAGCCGACGCGGGAGTGCTGATTCACGAATCGATCTTAGGTTTCAGCGACGATCTGTGCGTGGAGGCGGAGATATGGGATATCTGGCGCGATCTGACCGGTGGCGATCTGCCTCTGCCGCTAGGTGGAATGTGTCTAAGGCGATCGCTGCCGATCACAAGGGCGATCGAGCTAGAAACGATACTGACAAAGGCGGTTAAAGTCGCGGTGTCAAACAAGCGGACGCTTGCGCGTATGTTGATCGAGCGCAATCTGGTGCGCGTCGATTGCGCGAAGCTGGACAAATACCTTTCGCTCTACGCCAACGAGGATTCAATCGACTTTGACGACACGCACAGGGCTGGAATTGAGGCGCTGTTTCGGCTGGGGTATGACAGCGGAGCGTATGCTAAGCCGCTGACGCTAGATTGTGCGCTGATACCGCGTGAATATCAACATTACAGGAGCGGCTGATATGGAAGGCGAATTGGTAATGCTCGCAAGCGACACCTTCAAAACGGCGCTGATGATCGCCGCGCCGATGCTGCTAGGGGGCTTGCTCGCGGGGCTGTTGATAAGCATATTTCAAGCCACGACGCAGATCAACGAGATGACGCTTAGCTTTGTGCCAAAAATTCTGGTGGTGGCAAGCGTGCTGATCCTGACGATGCCGTGGATGATGAACATCATGATCGACTTTACCGTTAGGGTATTCGGCAAGATCGCCACCTTTCCGCTCGCCGGTTGATCGGTGCCGGCGGTACCGCCGGCGCTCTGGTTTAACTACCGATCCTGATAGTAGAGATATGGCAGACCGCCGTTTTTGTTTGCGTCGATCTTCCAAGGGTTCAAAGCGTTGTTTCCAAACTTCCAGCCTAGACCTGTCTCATAGGTCGATCGCGTTTTAAAATCAGCGTCGGATTTAGCGGCTCCAGCATTACCGCTGACTGTTCCGCTTACTATCATTTCGTCTAACGCGAAATTGTTGCTAGTGGTGCCGCTGCTGCCACCGACTATTTTATTGACACCACTAGTGCTTGCGGATACCGTCTGGTTAATAGCGGCGTTGTTGGTTACATCGCC
>JAIRKM010000044.1 GCA_031260125.1 Helicobacteraceae bacterium
GGTGAAAAACCGCGCTTTTTAGCATATCGGGCGCGTTTATAATCGCCCTTACGGCGTCGATCGGCGCGGCAAAGCCGTGAAAATGCGAGGTAAAGTCCGAATCGCCTTTGGCGCATTCCTATATAACGGTTGCGTTGCGGTTTTATGGAAGCAATGATTGATAGTATGCTTTGGGCGTAACGCCTTCGTATCTCTTAAAATGCCTAATAAAATGACTCTGATCGTAAAAGCCGCTATCCTGCGCTATTTCGGATATTAAATCGCGTTTAGCGCGCCGTTTAAGATACAAGGCGCTTTTCGTTGTCGGCAGATTTAGGGTATAGCGAATGGTGCAGGGCGACAAGCCCGATCAACGCTACGCCCGCAGAGAAAACACCTGATACTCGGCAACCACGACAAGCGGTGGGTGAACGGCATTGACCTGACGAAATACTTCGCGGAAGTGACCAATCTGCGGATGTATAAGTGCGATGGCGTGAAACCGTCAGCTTTGCTGTGCCTTGAAATTCAGCTACAAACCAGTTCGGAGAGTATATCACTTTCGCTCACTTCGATGGCGTGGCGATTTGCTGCCGCTTCGTCGATTTCACGGCACAGCGGGTATAATCGTTCCGACAGCAGAAGTTGGCTATACAGAACCAGTCTGTGTTCCCGCAGGTAACGCTTGTGAAGCTCGCCGTACAGTCCGAGCGGCGGCGCGTCCGGCGGGTCGCTCAAAACGACGGCGGGCAGCAGATAATCACCGATGCGGACATAGGCGAGTTCGCGCCCTACATTAACCGTCCGCGAGCGTGACGAGTGTCACGCCGAGTTGTTCGGCAAATTGAGCCATTCCGAATACAGCGCGTAATTCCGCGCTATCCGCGTGATGTCGGCGGCGATGACAACGCCGACTTTCCCGGCTCTAATGTCCGCTGTCAGCGCGTTTATGGCGGGGCGGTCAAGCGTCGCGCCGCTTTGCCCGCAGTCGCGGCAGAACGTCAACTCATCGTATCCGTGTTTTTCCGCATACTTGCGGATTCGTCGCTCCTGCGTCCGAATCGCAAGTTCGTCGGCGAGCGCCGTGCGGCAGTATACCGCTGTGAGTCTTGTGTCCATAGCTTCCCCCATAAGTTGAAATGACGGTTGTTTACGCCGTTTGTCCTGCCGTTTTGGTCTGCGGCGGCGGCCAAACAACCGAAAGCCGCCGCCGTAAACACCCCGATCGCTCCGTTATCACCTCCCCCAACAGCCAAAACTCTTTGCCACAAGAGGATTGGCCGCCTATTGAAAAAGGGCAGTTGAAAAACTACCATTTCAGTATAGAATAAAAGTCGATTCCGCGACATAGCGAAATATTTCGACTTCGGGATTTTGGTTGCCATGTCTTACGATTCTGCCAAGCCGCTGCGCGTTCGAAGGGGTCTTCGACCATCTCTTTTGCAGATCGGAGGGTTCGACCACCACCGTTTCGTACTTTGCTTCCGGCACGGGGAGATTGAGCATATTGGCGGTTTGAATGTCGGCAGCCTCCTTGAACGTACACATTAATTCAGGGAGGTTATGGAACTTCGCAAAGCTGGTTCTGGCTCTGTACCCCGTACCCTCCGGAGCCAATTCAATTGAGGTCTGTGTCTCGCCGAAAATGCTTGCCCAGGAGTCGAAATGCAGCAGTCTGAGGGTGTTCAGACGGTTGTGCTGGAGGTATCTTTGCATCGTGAACACTTCCGTCATCGAATTACTTATTGGCGTACCGGTGGCGAAAATGACGCCCTTGTTGCCGGTAAGTTCGTCAAGGTAGCGGCATTTCATAAACAGGTCGGACGACTTCTGGGCTTCCGAGGTGGACAACCCCGCCATGTTCTGCATCTTGGTATAAATGAAAAGGTTTTTTAGGGCTGTGCTGTCAAGGGTAATTCGGATATTTTTTCAGAGGGCTGTTCGGAGGGTTCTTTCTCCTTGAGATACAATCTTCTTTTAAGTTCCAGCGAATGACTTGACCAAATCAAATTCCCTGTTGTCGGAAAGTTATCATATCCAGTAGCTCCTCATATTATTTCGTGATTATCATTGTAAACAAAACAAAATTCTTGCTATCCCATGAAAACACTCTTGTATTGCCATCGAATATATGGTATACTGTTTGGCGGTAAATATGCCGTATAGCCATGACGAGATAACGAGGTATCTGTATAGGCGTTAAATACAACAAGCTCTTCAAATTGCTGATTGACAGGAAAATGAAGAAAGGCGAGTTATGCAAAGTCGCTGGCATTAGTTCCAGCGTACTTCTCAAATTGTCCAAAGATGAGAACGTAAATGTAGATATACTGACCCGAATATGTTATGCATTGGAATGTGACTTCCCAGATATTATGGAACTGGATCCAAATCATTGTGACGATATTGAAAAATAGCTATTTAATAGTTCAAAGTATTGCAGACAAGATTACTTTGCTTTTAATGAAAAGAATGGAGGAATTGACTGGTGTGGTGCAATAATTGCCACCGAGAAACGGCGAAAGAAAAATGTGAGCTTTGCGGAAAAAAGACCGAGCGGGAAGTCCCTCTCGAAATCTTTTGGTGCGGCGATTGCAGAGTGCCTATTATAAAACAGGCAGATGCCATTGATAAGGATATATGCCCTACCTGTGGCGGGACGATTACTTACTTATGCGCGGATATGCGCCCCGTTTTTCCGGAGGAACGGCTACTATTTGAAATCATCCAAGGCAAACCTTTGGAGTATATGAATCGCAGCGTTTGGGCCGCTGACAACCGGTATTATATCGACGGGAAACCAGCGACGGTCTCAGCGGCGTTTTTCAGGAAGCTTCCACCCGAAGCTATAAGCGAGCAACTTGCTGAATACAAAGAGCAAAATGATTATACATCATTTAATGAAATGACAGCGCGTTTCATTAAGGCTAACGCGAAGAGGCTCAGCGCCATCACCGCTGAAGCGCATACCTTCATCCACGAAACATCGGTATCTTATCCGATAGAGAACATAGTAGTATCATTCTCGGGCGGAAAGGATTCAACGGTAACAGCCGACCTTGCTGTCAGGGCTTTGAGCGATCCGAGTTTGGTTCACATATTCGGAAACACCACACTTGAATTCCCGCTGACATTGGAGTACGCCGCTCGTTACCGAAACGACAACCCAAAGGCAATTTTCAAGACCGCCGTCAATAAAGACCAAGACTTCTATTCGGTCTGCGATGACATCGGTCCCCCGGCGCGTATGCTCCGCTGGTGTTGCTCAATGTTCAAGACCGGGCCTATTACACGCGCAATGAATAGCTTGTATCGCGACCGTGAGATACTGACGTTCTACGGTATACGGAAATGCGAATCCCTCTCTCGGAGTCATTACACGCGGCTCACAAAGTCGCGTAACGAGGACAATGAGGGTAACGTGGTCATAAACGAGTCTGTAAAGATACAGAAGCAAGCTGTGGCTTCTCCTATTTTCCTTTGGAAAGACGCAGACGTGTGGCTCTATATTCTCGGAGAGGACTTGGATTTCAACGACGCTTATCGGCTCGGCTATGATCGCGTAGGTTGTTGGTGCTGCCCGAACAACAATATCAGGGCGCAGATACTGTCTCAAATATATATGCCTGAGCAATCAAAGAAGTGGCGAGATTTCCTTATCGGTTTCGCCGAGCGAATCGGTAAGCCAGACGCGGAAGAATACATTGACTCCGGTGCGTGGAAAGCCCGTCAGGGCGGCAACGGTGTTGTGGCGGCTCAGGACATTCGTATACGCTACACTAACTGCACAACCGAGGACAACGCGAAGATTTACCAGCTTAACAAGCCGATTGACGATACGTTTTCGGAACTGTTTATTCCGTTCGGACGAATTGCCCCCGAACTCGGTCGGAAGCTGATAAATGAAACCATTATCACCGACATAAAGACGAATGTGCCAATTCTTTCAATACAGCCGCTTTCGCAAAGTGGATTTGACTATACCGTTAAGGCAAAGACGATGAACGTAGCCAAACACGAGGATTTGCAACGGATGGTCGGCTACCAGATACGCAAGTACAACGCCTGCCGCAAGTGCCTTAAATGCGAGTCGCTGTGCCGCTACAGGGCAATAAGCATATCCGGAGGAGCGTACAGAATCAGCGATAAGCGCTGCCAGCGCTGCAAAATGTGTGTCACGGCGAAGTACCTTGACGGCGGTTGTCTGATGGGTAAGTACCTGAAAATGAAAGGCGAGCCGTTATCCGCCGAATTAAAACCGACCGCCGCAGACCGAAAGGGATAAAAGTATGAAGTTCAGGGCGCACGACACATTTTTCATACGGAAGGGTTGGCTCAGCAAGGGGCTGAAGAATGTCTTGCGAAACCCCTCCGTATTTGTCAGCAAAGACGAAAACCCGATGGACACGCTCGGCATCGGCGCGAACATGGTCAAGGCGCTTAGGTACTGGCTTCAAGCCGTCATGCTGACAACGGAGCCGGGAAGCGGCAGACGAACGCAGACGCTAACGCCGCTCGGCGATCTTATACACAGGAACGACCCTTATATGGAGGAATTGGGGACGCTCTGGTTGCTCCACTATCGTCTTGCCTCTAATATTGAGGACGCGACCGCGTGGTATTATTTCTTCAATGAGTTCAAGCCTACTGAGTTCACCCGCGATGATTTCAGCATCCAGATAAAAGGCTATCTCAGGCTGAACAATCAGGAAGAAGTATCGGAACGTTCGCTTGACGATGACTACACCTGCATTATCAATACCTATGTTCCAAGAATTAAGTCAAACCCGGAGAAGGTGCAGCCGGAGAGCAATATCGACTGTCCTCTCGGCGAGTTGGGCTTGATTGATATAGTCAATAAAAAAGCGAAGGTCTATAAAAAGAGCCAGCCTCAGAAAGACGCGTTACACCCGTTGATTCTGCTTGCCGTTATCATAGACCGAGCAGAGGGCGAGAAATCCGTGAGGATTTCAACGATTCAAAACGACCCGTTCAACGCGGGCAAGGTTTTTAACCTTGACATTATCGCGCTGACAAATTTGCTCTACAAGATAGAGTTGATGGGGTACGTCAAAGTGGTTCGAACTGCCGGGCTTGACATTGTCAGACTGGATACCGATATGGGCTTTCTGGATTGCGTTGAAGAATACTACCGGCTTATAAATCGGTAGATTGACGAGGGGATTATATGTTCGCTGGGAAGATTGGTGTTGCAAAGGGGTTTCAGACTTCGGTCAACATCGCCTATGACCTGAATAATGACGATAAAGTGCGAGGATTCATTCCCACGCAGTCAAGTCTTGATGTTATCGAGGATATTCTTCTCTCGACGGCGCCTACCGCCGCGCAGAGGGCGAGAATACTGATTGGAGCGTATGGAAGGGGCAAATCCCACATCATACTTGTCTTGTTATCGCTGTTGTCAGGAAAAGATGAAATTCTATTCACGGCACTGCTCAATAAGATGGACAGCGTAAATCCGGAACTCGCCAGTTTTGCGCGGGAATATCTTCAATCTGGCAAAAAACTGTTGCTGGTCGTTGTCCGCGGAAGCAGTTCAAGCCTGTCATCATCGTTCCTGAACGCGTTGCAGTTGACACTCAATGACGAAGGGCTATCCGATATTATGCCGGAGACCCATTTCCAAGCGGCAGTCAATGCCATTGACAACTGGCGCGAGAACTTCCCGGACACATATAGCCGTTTCGTGTCGGCGTTGTCGAAACCGGCAGAAGATTTTGTTATATCTCTGAAAGAGTATGACACTAATTCCTATTCTGTTTTTTCAGAGCTATATCCGCAACTGACTTCCGGGAGCGCGTTCAATCCGTTCCTCGGCTTCGATATAACAGAGCTTTATGAAAGTATTGCAAAGAAGGTCGAGTCTAATGGCTATGACGGAGTATTCGTCGTATATGACGAGTTCAGCAAATATCTGGAATCCAGCATCGCCAACGCTACTATCAGCGACATCAAAATGCTTCAGGATTTTGCAGAGAAATGTGACCGCAGCGGCGAATTGCAGATGCACCTATTGCTGATTTGCCATAAGGACATTGCCAATTATATTGACGGTGGGCTTCCGAAAGAAAAGGTAGACGGCTGGCGTGGAGTTTCTGGGAGATTCAAGCATCTGAACCTGCACAACAATTATGTTCAGATGTACGAAATAATTACAGCGGTTATAAGGAAAGAGCCGAAATGGTGGAATGGCTACAAAAGTAAGAACCGCGCCATGTTCGATGAATTGAAACACCGCTTCACCGGTAACAGGCTTTTGGACAGCGGCAACATATCTGAAATAGAAAACGCGGTATTTGGCTGCTATCCCTTGCACCCAATCTCCACATTCATCCTACCCCGGCTCTCTGAACGGGTTGCTCAAAATGAGAGGACGCTGTTTACCTTCCTCTCGACCGACAACAAGTATACGTTGCCGTCTTTTCTTGATTCCGCTGATGACGCATTCCCTTTGCTCACACCTGATTATCTCTATGATTACTTTGAGCCGTTGCTCAGGAAAGAACCGTATACGAGTGAAGCTCACAAGCTCTATAAGTTGACTACTGCGGTTCTGCAAAAGGTTGAGGGGAATACTCTCGGGGCGAAAATCCTTAAAACGATTGCCCTTATCTACCTTGTCGAGCAGTTTGAAAAACTGCCCCCGATAGTGGATATTATTTCGGATACATTCCGCGACAGCGTAGACGACGTTATGAGCATCAATGACGCGCTCACCGAGTTGATTGAGAAAGAGTGTGTAGTATACCTGAAACGCAGCAACAACTATTTGAAACTGAAAGAAAGCAGCGGAGTAGATATTCCTGGCGAGATTACCAGTCTAATCGAAAGCAAACGCGCCGTTTTGAGCGTCAAAGATATTCTGAACAATTCAGCGTTTGACAGCTATATGTACCCTACGCGATACAATGATGAGTACGAAATCACGCGTTATTTTGATTTCACGTTTATCAGCGGCTCGGATTTTTGGAGTGTGGATAATTGGGACGCGTTCATCGAGGGGCGTGAGGCTGACGGTGTTGTGTTCGCCGTAATTCCCGAAACGGACGCGGACACGCAAAAAATAAAAAGCGCAATTTGTGAAGACGCTTGCGCTTCCGACCGTGTGGTGTTCATTCTCCCGAATAAGTATGAGGATATAGAGAAAATAGCTTTTGATTACTATGCAGTAAGATGGCTTAGACTTGAAGCCGCTGGCGACGACTTGCTTGCTGACGAGTATGACATCTACCTTGACGACCTGACGGAAGTCATAGGCGCATATATTAGCTCGTTTTCACGCCCTGAGAATGGTGCGGCTTCGTATTTTTACTGTAGCGAACAACGCCATATTTTCCGCAGGGCGCAGATGACGGAACTCCTCTCGAAAATTTGCCGTACTATATTCCATAGAACGCCTGTAATAAACAACGAATCCGTCAACAAAAACACATTGCCAACGATGGCTATAAAAAGCAGGACAAAGCTACTGTCCGGCCTGCTTGCTAATGAATTAGCCCCAAACCTCGGTCTAACCGGAACCGGGCAGGATGTTTCATTTATGAGGAGCACTCTAATTCAACCCGGAATTCTCATAGATGCAGAAACCGACCCTAAGCTGAACCTAACCCCCGACAATGAACGTGTAGCCAGTATGCTTGATACAATCAGGGGATTCTTACGCGGCGCAGGGAATAACGGCGGCAGCGGATTCCGGCAGCTTTATGATGAGTTGACACTGCCACAGTATGGTATCGGATTAAAGCGCGGTCTTATTCCGATTTACATCGCCGCCGTCCTGAGCGGCGAGAAACAGAACCTTGTCGTGCTGTACCGAAACAATGAAATAAGGATAACGCCCGACTTGCTGAACGATATAAATGAGTCGCCGGACGATTATTCGGTCATCCTCGAAAACTGGAATGAGGAAAAAGCCGACTATATGGCCGGACTTGAACGAATTTTCGGCGAATACGTCACTGAGCGTGAGAAATCGTATAACGGGTTTGCGTTCATACTCTATGCGATGAACCGCTGGTATATGAACTTACCAAAATACGCCAAGGAGATGGACAAGCGATACGTCGGAAATGGTGAATTTGATAAGCTCGACTCTCAGCGGAAGAGATTCATAAACAGCCTTAAGCAGCTTGACATGAATCCACGCGAATTCCTGCTGGAAAAGGTGTTCAAGGTTTTTGCCATGGAGTTTAGCCCGAACATCCTCGCTATTATTGAGGAAACGAAGACCGAATGGGATAATGCTGTCTCAAACTTAATCGGTCGGTTGGGTGAAGATGTAAAAGTCACATTCGGGCAAATGAATAACAATGGCAGTCTGGCATCAATCGTTAAGGACTGGTATGAATCTCTAAGTGAGCAGACTCTGCAATATCTGTTTGCGGGCAACGAAAACCGCATATTGAGACTGATGTCCTCTGTGCCAAACGATGAATCAACATTTGTCCAACGACTCGCCAAAGCAGTTACATCTTTGCGGATTGAGGATTGGAACGCAGAAACAATCAAGGTGTTCCGGCGTGATTTAACTAGATTCAAGACTACTGTTGACGATTTCAGCCGCCAAAAACACGGCGAAGCTGAATCCGGGACGGATTTATACACAATCACATTCACCGGTTTAGACGGCGACGAAACAATGATGAAGTTCAAAAAGACGATAGTAAGCAAGCGAGCAAAGCTCCTGATGAATGAAATCACAACTAGCCTTGAAGAAATGGGACAGGCTTTGACGATTCAGGAGAAGCGGCAAGTGCTTATAGAATTGCTGGAACAGCTATGCTGAGCGAGGTGATATAATTGGATAGAACAGCTTACTTCGATAACGCGGCCACGACATTTCCGAAACCGGAAGCCGTTTACTCCTTCACAGATGCGTTTTATCGTGCCTGTGGGGTCAATGTGGGTCGCGGTCAGCATAAGCCGGCCGCACGAGCTGCCGAGATGATCTCCGAAACACGGAGGCTGTTGCTTTCCCTTAACCAATGCCCAGCGAAAAAAATAGTATTTACCCATACTGCGACGGAGGCACTCAATACTATACTGCGCGGAATCGGCTTGAATGACGGCTTTAATGTGTACGTCTCCCCATTTGAGCATAATGCGGTGACAAGAATGCTTCATCATCTCCGCACTCTGTATAGGCTGAACGTAATAACTCTTGAGGTTGATAAAGCAAGCCTTATCTATGACTTGGAGCGGATTAAATATCAATTCGTGGACAAGCCGCCTCACCTTGTCGTTGTTAGCCATGCGAGTAACGTATGCGGGGTTGTTGCTCCAATTTTTGAAATCTGCCATCTTGCCAAACAAAAGCACGCGAGGACAGTCATTGATATGGCGCAAACGATGGGGCTTATTGATACAGACCTCAGCACAGAGGACATAGATTATGCTGTTTTCGCCGGACATAAGACACTCTATGCCCCGCTCGGTATAGCAGGCTTTGTCTGCGCGGAAGATGCGGAGCTGGATCCGCTACTATTTGGTGGTACCGGAGTGGATTCGGCTAACCCGTCGCTTCCGGCAACAATCCCGGAGCGTTATGAGGTTGGAAGCCCGAATGTGATGGCTATCGCTGGATTGAACGCTGCGCTCAAATGGGCTACAGGAATTGGAATAAAGGATATATTTTGCGAAGAACAGAAAAACCGACAGAGGCTGATTGAATTGCTGTCAGCTTACAATAACATTAGGGTGATAGAACCAGTATCGGAGGCAATAGGGGTTGTCTCCTGCGTATTCAGTGGATATGGCAGTGACAGCATTGGGCAAATACTCAGTGATAAAGACGTGGCGGTCAGGACTGGCTTGCATTGCGCGCCCGACGCGCATAGGTTCTTGGGTACATTCCCTGCTGGGACAGTTAGATTCAGTGTCAGTTACTTCAATACGGACAAGGACTATGACATGCTTGTCGATGCGCTGAACTATATACAGGATAATTCGTGAGCGGAGGGATATGAATGAGTTTACAGAGTGTCGAGATAAAAAAAGAATATCGCTCCTTTATTGATAATATCGTGAAAGATTTCTACACGCCTTTGCTAAAGGAAAGCACCATTTACAAACGTGCCGTGGGTTTCTTTTCCTCGTCCGCGCTAATCGAACTTACTCTCGGAATTTCCGGGTTGATTGAAAACGGCGGGAGAATTGAACTCATAGCTTCCCCTAAACTATCGGTCGAGGATATTGTCGCTATCGAAGATGGGTTGGAGCGCCAAGATAGCATAATTGAAAGTTGTCTTTTGCGTGAAATAGTCAATGTAGAGGGCAAATTTGCGGAGGAACGTCTTAATCTGTTGTCTAATCTTATTGCTTCTGGGCGAATGGAGATAAAAATCGCCATCACTGAAAAAAACAACCAGATTGGTATGTACCATGAAAAAATGGGCCTGCTTTATGATGCTGATAACAATATCGTAGCTTTTACCGGCTCAATGAACGAGAGCGCGAATGCGTTCTCCCATAATTACGAAACGATAGACGTATTCACATCTTGGAGCGCCGATGAAGAACGTGTTTTAACTAAGCAATCGGCATTCAATGCGCTATGGAACGACTATGAACCACATATTCATGTGCGTCGTTTCCCAGAGGTGGAAAAACAAATAATACAGCGATACTCTCACGGAAAAACATCAACTAACAGTGAGAATGTAGCGCAGACTCCGGACATTGGGCCAGACGATGCTCCTGTTAAGCCTGACGGTATTTATCCTCGTGTTCCCGATAGCGTAAATATCCGGGAATACCAGGACGAAGCCATTAGGAATTGGGCTGACAACAATTATAGGGGTATATTCGATATGGCGACAGGTACGGGTAAGACGTATACCGCTTTGGCCGCCATTTCAAATCTATACCAATATTCAGAGGAACGTCTCGCAGTAATTATCGTATGTCCATATCAGCATCTGGTTGAGCAATGGAAAGATGACATTGAATTATTCGGTATGAAGCCGATTGTCTGCTATTCCGCATCATCACAGAAGAACTGGCGGGAAAGAGTGAAAAACTCCGTAATAGGATTCAATCTCGGCGTACTACGTCATTTTTGCATAGTAACGACCAACGCTACCTTTGCCACCAAATACTTGCAATCGC
Organism: Helicobacteraceae bacterium; assembly: GCA_031260125.1. Taxonomy (GTDB): domain Bacteria; phylum Campylobacterota; class Campylobacteria; order Campylobacterales; family SZUA-545; genus JAIRKM01. Next base: position 11,107 of record JAIRKM010000044.1, read on the forward strand.
AAATAGATTTGCTGCAAGGCAATACACTTTTGGTTGTAGACGAAGCGCATAATTTCGGAGCGGCTAAACTGAGAAAGTTGCTTTTGGAAAACATGAGATATAGGCTCGCTTTGTCAGCTACAATCGAACGCTACAGCGATGTAGAAGGCACAGACGCTCTGTTCGGATATTTTGGAAAGAAGTGCATTGAGTACACTCTAAAAGAAGCCATTGAGAATGATATGCTAACCCCGTATTACTATTACCCTATCGTTGTTGCATTATCAGATAATGAATTGGACGAATACCTAGACCTTACTAAACAGATAACGTCTGCGATAATGAAATCGCCGAAGAAGGACGGGAAACGGAAGCTTAGCACAGCGGCACAAATGCTCCTTATTAGACGAGCCCGGCTGGTGGCTGCTGCGATAAATAAACTCTCGAAGCTTGAAGAAGTCATTGCCGACCATATTAACGAAAAGCATATACTCATATATTGCGGAGCAACTACCCTGCGTGACTTGGACTATAAAGAGGGTGAACCGAATTTAGAAGATATTCGACAGATAGACGCAGTTTCTTCGTTACTCGGAAATAAACTCGGCATACGGTTTTCTCAATTCACGTCAAGAGAAAACGCGCAGGAGCGCGAAAGTATCAAGGTTGAATTTGCGGCGGGTAAGCACTTACAGGCATTGGTGGCTATCAGGTGTCTTGACGAGGGAGTCAATATCCCAAGCATTGAATCTGCTTATATCCTTGCGAGCAGTACGAACCCGAAAGAATACGTTCAGCGTCGCGGTCGTGTGCTTAGAAAGTACGAGGGCAAGCAATTCGCCAGAATTTTCGATTTCATTACTTTGCCTATCCCATTTGATAAGGTGCATCAGTATTCCGACGAGGTACTTAATGATGTGAAATCTCTTGCCAAGCGGGAAATAACCCGAATGCTGGACTTCGCGGCTATCTCCGAGAACCCATCGGCGGTAGATACGTTAAAAAATGATATTATTGAAGCCTATAGAATTTCAATCGAAGGAGGGCAAGACGATGGCGATTGGTGAGCAGGACTTAAACCCGAAGAAACTCGAACAAATGAAGGTGGAGATACTCAAAGCCGAACGTGAGAATCTCAAAACACGCGAGAAGTCAACGGACGCAATGATTGAATCACTTAGAAAAATCATTGTTACTGAGACAAAGAAGAACTTTTAGGAGGATGCAAAATGCTACTGAAATCCTTAAAACTTGTGAATTTCAGGCAGTACAAGGGGGAAAAGACTGTTCACTTTTCCTGCGATGGTACACAAACCGTCACCATCATTCTCGGCGACAACACCTATGGCAAGACTACACTGTTACAGTCGTTCAATTGGTGTTTTTACCAGACTGTATTGCTGCCTAACCCAAGTTTTCTTCTGAACTATGATGTTGCTGCTTCCCTGCCGGAGGGAAGTTCAACTGAAGTAGAGGTTGAAATCATCTTAGTTCACGGCGGGACTGAATATGTACTTACCCGGACGCAGGAATATATTAAACGCGGCGGTACTGTGAATCCGCTTAATCCGCAAATGCGGATTTCATACAAAGAGCCTGATGGTCAAATGCAGCCTATTAAAGAAAATCGGCATGAGCATATCATTAACACGATACTGCCGAAAGACCTTTCGTCCTACTTTTTCTTTGACACTGAGCGCGTTAACTCCATAAGTACAAAACGTGACCTCGATGATTCGGTTAAGGGTTTGCTTGGGTTGTCGATTTTACAAAATGCAATTGAACACCTCGGAAGCCAGTCAAGAAAAAAGAGTGTTATCGGGCAATTCTACGGAACAATGGACTTGGATGGCGACGCAAGAGCAAAAGATTCTCTTAATAAAATACAAGATGCCCAATCAAGGCGCGAGGCAATTGCCGAACAGCTTGAAAACTGCGTTTCTGAGATAAACCACTACGATAACCGCAAAGAGCAGGTTGAGGCAGTTCTGAGAGACAACCAAAGCACTACTGTACTGCAAAAGAAAAAGGAAGCTATAGAGCGTCAGATTGCCGCAGAGCAGACTGCACAAAAGCGGTCAATTAAAGCGCTGCGCTCCGATTTCAATGCAGGGTCACTCCATTTCTTTGCAGAGCCGCTTATAGCTAAGGCATCGGAGTTTTTGAAAAATGCTCAGATTGACGACAAGGGTATCAAAGACCTGACAAAAGTTACATTGTTGGACATCATTAAACGAGGCAAATGTGTTTGTGGCGCGGAATTGTCTGAGGGTTCGCAGGCACTTGAACACGTTCTTGCCGAAATTGCCTATGTTCCTCCTGAATCTATCGGAAATACTGTCCGTAATTACAAAGAACGTCTGGCAGCTTTTTCATCCACCAATGACAGGATTTTCGAGGGACTGACTACCCGCTACGAGGAATTGTATCGCTCTAAAGCTCGTATACAGGAATGGAACGACGAGCTTGAAGAAATAAGCGATAAAATCAAAGGCAAAGACAGCATGGAAAAGTTCGAAAAAGAACTGATTGACATCAAAGGTCGGCTCCGTGACCTTAACGCCAAAAGAGAACGTCTCATAAGGGACGATGAAGCCAAGAAACAGGAAATAGACCGTTTCCAGAAGATTTATGATGGCCTAATTGCTGTTTCTGGCAAAAACAAGGAAACAATGCTTTACATCCGCTACGCCGAGGAAATAGCAAGCTGGCTCTCAGCATCATTCAAGGAAAAAGAGCAGCTCATCCGCGAGGAACTTGAAGAACGTGTCAATTCAATATTTGAGCAAATGTACCACGGACACAGGCGTGTTTCGATTGACTCAAAATATCAGGTATCCTTACTGACAACTATTGATGATAAAGAGATTCAAACGGGTGAATCAGAGGGATTGAACCGTGTTAAGAATTTTGCGTTCATCGCTGGCCTTGTCGCACTTGCAAAAGATCGCATCGTCGCCGACACAGGCGGACACGATATTGATTTGTCTTCCGAACCATATCCGCTCGTTATGGATGCTCCTTTTTCAAATGCGGACGAAATCCACACAAGCAATATTTCGAGGATATTACCGGAAGTCGCGGAACAGGTCATTATGTTCGTAATGCAAAAAGACTGGCGGTACGCCGAACCAGTAATGACAGGTCACGTCGGAAAACGCTATTCTCTGATTAAACACTCTGAACAGTTCTCTGAGATAAGGGAGGCGCAATAATGTTTGAAAATGATTACACCTTCAATGGGAAACACGCCACATATATCAAATATCTTGTGGACGAAGCGAAACTCTACGAGAGATATATTGACGTGCTGATGAATGGCGTTGTATTCGGCCTGCTCTACAATAGGACAAGCCAGAGAGATCGCGAATCTCAAGACAGAGCGCGCGTCTATGCCGACGCGTTCGCAAACTGCCGTGAAGATTGCATGTTCCTTTACCGAATGGTAATGCTACTTGATAAAAATGGCGACATGTCCGACGAACAAACCATAGATAGGGCGTTTCGCGATGACGCTGAAGGCTCGGAAAATGAGAAGGTCAAGGGAAATCTTGATGTATTCTTCTCCTATGTCTTGGGCGGTATTGAAGTCTTATTCGAGACGCTTACGGATGGGTGTACTGCAGAATTGGATTACATCGACAATGCCTTTGACAAGATGAAGTCGTTCCGTGAGGAAATAATGGGAGTTCGGCATGACGAAAAACTTTCTGAGCTTATAAGAAATTAAAATGGTCAAGGCTGAATATGTGGGCTTTTGAATTTGAAAACTTCAGCGATTCATTGTCCGCTTGTGATTTTTCGCAAGCGGCTATAAATGTTTTCAAAATTCTCGGACTCACGGAGAGAACAAACCCTATATCGGCAGGAGAAACCGCTCTTTCGTTTGTGTATGAACATCTGCCATCAAACTTGGTTCTTACGCAAGAAGAACGTGAGATTTTGTCCGATATACTACAAATCGCCCATCTATTTGATGCTTCAGGGTTTATAGTTGAGGAACCGAGTTTTCGTTGCTTTTCGGTGGATTTGGGATTCAATCTGCTTGAACGTAGTTATGTCCAATACGCCGTTCACTCGATTATTGCGAGAAAATCCCACTACTGCTCTGCCGTGCTGTTCCGCAATCGAAATACGGTCTCCGTTTCAGTCGCGTATGACAAGGAAAATAAAAACCGTGCGATCTGTCTCTCGGATTGGTTTGAGTTAGGCAGCGAGGCAATGGAACAATTCGTTACAGAAGTTGGCTTGTCGGATTTCTCTTTGCACGACGGCATTGCTTTTGCGTGTGACCTTATTTACCAAATCGCGCGGGAATACTATATCCGCCCGCTATCATACGAATACTTGAAATATGAGCTTAATAGAGATGAGAACTATTTGACCGAATTAATTGAGAAGTACGGTGACGATTATATCGCGGACGCATATATTGAAGCGATAAATACGAACATCGACACGTCAGATGAGATTGACTTTGACCTATTAGAGTACGAGTTAGAGCAAATGGAATTTCCAGAATCAGAGGACTTCGATGACAATGGTTTTGACGATAGCCCAAGCAGTTTCCCAACAGAGAGTATTCCCAAAGATGCCTTAGTTGACCCTGTGCTACTGCTGAAGTGGTTGGATGAACACAGCCAAGAGAAAACCGAAAACGTAGACAAATATGACGAGACGATAGTGAGATTGATCCAAGCCGCCGGGATTGATTACATAGACCACCGAGAAAAAGGCGGCAGTTTATGGATATTCGGCGGTTATGAATTGGCGGATTTTGTGAGCAAGCGCAAAGAATCCGGGTGCGAATTCCAGTTCAAAGAAGGCGGCGGCAAAGCGACTGGAGGCTTTGACGCTTGGTGGAGTAAAAGTTCTTAGATGTCCGCCTTTATAGGAATTGAACAATGGAATAGGTATTTATCTAAATATGTGTTATATTAGAGCCGTGACAATTAAGGAGGACATAGCATGGCTAAGAAAGAAAGCGTCACTGTTCAAGGAATGGAAATCGCTGTTCTGACGCATCGGCAAGACGATTATATATCGCTGACGGATATGGCGAAATACAAAAATGCCGAGGCAACCGGGCTTGTGATTTCGCATTGGCTGCGGACAGGCTATACGATAAACTTTATGGGCGCGTGGGAGCGGTTTCATAACCCGGATTTTAATGTTACCGAATTCGGTAACATTAAAATGGAGAGCGTTGACAACAGCTTTGTTCTGACTACGAAGCAATGGACGGAACGAACAAACGCCATCGGCATAATCGCCAAGCCGGGACGCTACGGGGGAACTTATGCAAATCGCGACATCGCATTTGAGTTTGCGACGTGGCTCTCTTTGGAATTCAAGCTGTACCTGATCACGGAATTCCAACGACTGAAAGAGGATGAGCAACAGAGACTGTCTCTTGAATGGAACTTGCAACGGACTCTTTCTAAGATCAATTACCGCATCCACACCGACGCGATAAAGGAAAAGATAATTCCACCCGAAGTCACGCGGGCGCAGGCTGTCGCGGTATATGCCTCGGAAACCGATTTGCTGAATGTTGCTCTGTTCGGCATGACCGCCGCCGAGTAGCGTATGCAAAACCCTGACAAACAGGACAATGTACGTGACTTCGCGTCATTGGAGCAACTTGTCGTGCTGTCCAATATGGAGAGCATAAATGCCCTGCTGATTCGTCAGGGGTTGCCGCAGGGAGAACGGCTTGTCCAATTGAACAGTGCTGCGATAACGCAGATGAAATCGCTTGTCGGAAGTTCGCTGAAGAAGCGGTTGAGGTAGCGATCCTGCGCAAAAACGTCGCCCTCGCATTTTGTCGGGAAGTGGGGGGGGCAAGCACGGCAGGGTGCGCGCACCCTGCCCAAAACGGCTGGAAACCGCCCCGCGTTTTCTGTCGTTTTGGCTTGTTGGACTGCCGCCCAAACCCGCCGGACGAAGCAGGAACGCTCCGTCCCCAAGCTGCCTGTCGGCGTCTGCTTACCGCCCCACGCGGTTGGCCTGCGTAACTCCCGTTCGGCAACCTCGGTTGATTGACGGCAATTTGTCTTTGTGTCCCTGTTCATTGAAATAGCGTTTGGCTGTTTGACAGAGAACGATGTCGGCGCGGTTGGCTTCATAAAACACCGGGTCTTTGCCCGACTTGATGTAAGCGCCGTAGGCGCTTCGGGTTTTGCCGTAAACCCCGATTTGCTTTTGCAGTTCGGCGATGGACTTTAGCTTCGCTTCGATTTCGCGGAGCTTGTTGTTCGTCCGGCGAAATTCACCCGACGCGGCGGAGGCGCGGCGTTTCAAATCGTCATACGTATCGATGTTATTTTCCTTGACCGCCGTGAAGTAATCGCAGCCGTAGCTTTTGACGTACTCGAAGTTATTGCTTTTTTCGGGATTGTCCGTATAGCCGATGGTGTCAATCAGCGTTCGCACGACGCTTTTTCCCTTGCTCTTGTGGACAGGGCGTATCCAAGTTGTCGTCATATTTTCCCTCCCGCCAGCGGTTTTTTTGGCTCGCTGGTCTATTTATAGTTTTCACGCCGCTTCGATCGCCTCTAATCGATCGGCAAGCTCGCCAAAGACGCTACACATTTTTATGTGCTGGAGTTTAAGCGCGGCGAATTACCAGCGCCGATCCCAATTCCGCAAAAATCGCCACTCTAGGCGCGATCTCGCCGTAGGAAAGAGCCAGCGCCGTATCGCCGCTTTGAACCAAATGCGAAATCTGCTGGCGCATTCCTACATCACGGTCGCGTTGCGGTTGGGTTGCGGTTTTATGGGAGCAATGATTGGTAGTATGCTTTGGGCGTAACGCCTTCGTATCTCTTAAAATGCCTAATAAAATGACTCTGATCGTAAAAGCCGCTATCCTGCGCTATTTCGGATATTAAATCGCGTTTAGCGCGATGTTTTGCTCTTCTTATTCTTTCTAATATGATATATCTATGCAACGATATACCAATTGCGTTTTTGAATAGGCGCGATATATGATCTGGGCTATAGCCCGCCTTTTTGGCGATTTGCGCGATCGTCAATCCATTAACGCTCTCTTCGTCGATATAACTAAGCAGATTGCCCGCAAAATCGCTTGTTTTGCGTTTGAAGTCGTTTATAGCGTTCTTAATTGACTCTATTGCGTTTTTTACGTCAAATCCAACTTGGCTCAGATCGCTTGAAAGCGCGTTGTAATCAACGCTATCGTCAAGACAAATAGACAAAACGGAATAATTGGTTTTTGCCGTCGAATAACAAGAGTGCGCGGTAAATGGCGGAACGATAAACAGATCGCCTTTAACGCATTTTGTCGTTTGAGCGCCGACGGTTATATATTTTTCGCCGCGGCTAACCGCGATCGCGCATAATCGCTTATGAATATGCGCGGGAAACTTGCGCGCGCAATTTTCAAGCGCCAATAATTCGTATTGCGATCGTTTAATAATTTTATAAATCATATTAAATACGGCGTAAATATCGCCAGCAAAACAACGCCTGTTTCGTCGGCCTTTACGCTATGTTTTACGTTTGGCGCGATCAAAGAAATTACGCCTGTTTTATACGCGGCGCTTACGCCGTTTATAGTCGCTTCCGCTTGCCCGTAAATTACCTCGTGTAGCTCAAACTCTTGATCGTGAAGATGATCTCCTATTTTGCAACGCGGCTCTATTTTAACCAACATCGCGTTTATGCGCTTAGCGCTTTTGTCGTATGCGATCAAACTTTTCATATAAACGCCGTTAAACGTAGGATGCGGACGATAAAGCCCTTCGCCGCTTTCAACAAGCGACGCGCCGTTAATGTAAAGCGCCTCATTTTCAAACGCTGTTTGCATGTTCGATCCTTTCAAATGCTTTGCGTTATATTACTTAGTTTTTGCGCCCCAAAATTGGACAAAAGCGCTCTTTTTACAAAGCCTCCTATTTGTAATTTAGCGCGCCGTTTAAGATACAAGGCGTTTTTTGTTGTCGGCAGATTTAGGGTATAGCGAATGGTGCAGGGCGACAAGCCCGATCAACGCAACGCCTAAAACCACGTGCGCTTTTCTAGCGATGCGGTTTCTAAACGCAAAGCCCGTTAGCGCGACCGCTCCCAAAGCTATGCTCGCCGCGTTTTTTGCGATCTCTCTTTTACTTTGGAGCGTCAATCCGCCTTTTACCTTCTTGCTCACCTTTTTCCTTTTTGCGGGCTAAATGTCCAGCTTGTTGATATATTCGTTGTATGCGTTTTGCGCTTTGTCGCGATCTTTTTGCGCGGCGACAATCTCTTTGCCGCGTTCTTCGATCTTTTTATCCAGCGCGACAAGCTGCGCCGCATAGTTTTTGCCCTGCGCGCTCTCCGCGCCCACCGCAACCAGATTGGCTCTGATGCGCTCCTGCTCTTTTACCTCTCTTTCATGCTCTCTTTGCGCCTCGCGCAGGCGCGCTTTTTGCTTTTCCAGTTCCGCCGCAAACGGCTCGGCTTTTTTAAGCGCCTCGCGCACCTTTTGGGGATACGAGTTGTTGGATATATAGACGGCAAGCGCGCTAAAGGGTTGGCCGGTAATCGCGACCGAGTTGGCGATGATACTCTCTTCCTTGACCGCAAACCTCGTCTCTTTGTTGGCGCTCAAGCCGACTTCAAAGCGATAGAGCGACTCTGTTTTTTCACTAGGCTTGCTCGGTTCGATCAGCTTGTAGCCGTGCATGATCGGATGTTCGACGATCAACGTTCTTACCGAGTCGGAGCTGTTTGTGAAGACATACTCTTTGGTTTCGATATGCTTGCTTGAGGTTCTGATAACGCCTTTAGAGATTTTGACGCTATCGATCGTGTTGGAGACATGCTGATTCACAATCCCGCGCACGCTTAAATCGTCGCCGTAGCTTATCAGCCGCTTCTCCTTTTGCGGCAGAAACTCCAGTAGCGCGTCGCCGGCGTAAAGCCCCGCGTCGTACACGGCGATCGCGCCTGCGGGCAGCTTCGCGCCAAGCGTGTTGGTAAGCTCTACGCCAAGCGCGGGGTTTTGCCCTTTGGCGGCGTTGTAGATCAAAACCTTTCTGGCTTCGATCGCGCCTTGCGTCAGCGGCGCCATCGCGCTTTGACGCCTTGCAAGCGAGATTTTGTTCTTTAACGTATAGATAAACTGCTCGCCCGACGCTTTCGCGCTTGCGGTTTCGTAGTTTTGCGCCACAGGCGCGGGAGCGCTTGGTTCGTAAGAGGCAACGCTGGTTCTAGCAAGCTGCTTGTAAAGCTGACCCTGCTTGTTGCGTTCGTACTCGGCTTCTTCGTCAAGCTCAATCTCGTCGTCGGCTTCGTCAAGCGCAGCCAAGTAGCCGCTCTTGTGCGTATCCGCCGCCGCGAAACCGGCGATCGACAGCGGCAATTCGGGACGGCGCGTATAAAACGGCGCATAGTAGGGCTGAATAAAGCTAACCGGACGCCCTACCGCCAGCGACAATTCCACCTCTTCCCAATCGGAATCGCTTGCGTTGTCGATGATCGCCCAGCCTTGCAAAAATGGCTTTTCCTCGCTTAGATCGAGGCGATAGTTGGCCTTCCAAACAGGCGCGGCGATTACGAAACTTACCCTTACGTCGCGCTTTTTCGTCCCGTCGAGGTAGAGGCTCAAAACGCGCCGATCGCCGTTGTTGGCGTTTGCCAGAAACAGTAGCGCCTTTTCAAGTTCGGCGTTGATCTTCGCGTCGGTAAAGCGATAGCTTTCGATTTCGCCGATGGCGATCTGTTGTAACGCGCCTTGAACGTAGAGCGTCAGTACGCTTTGCGTCCATGCCGCGCCCTCTTTGGCGCTTTGCCTCGTTTGAACGCCCACAATTTTGCCGACAATTTTTTGCGGCGCGGCAATCTCCACGACTTCACCCTTGAGCGAGGACAAAATGTTTTCAATCGTCGGTTCGCCGCGCAGATTTACGCGCAAACTCGCCAGCGTGCGCCCTATAGTCTCCTCGCTAGGGTAGCCCACAAACGGCGAAACGCTCGCCGAATCGTAGATCGTCAGCGATTTGAGCGCGTCGTTCATCTGATCGAGCGTGAAGGGTAGCGCTATTTTACTCGCGCCCTTAATCTCGCCGCCCAACTCGTAAAACCCGACGCCGCTTGAAAACAGCGCGATCCTTTTAATTTTTAACTCGCCCTCTTGGAAGTCGTTTGCCAACATTGTAACTCCTATCAACGCAATCGCAATCAGCGTTCTCATCGCTTGTCCTTTGACTTGGTGTGATCTCTTTTTGGCACCTTGCCGCGATTTTATCTCAAATCGACAAAGCCGTTATCGATTCACCTCTGATTGCAGGTGCGCGTAATCACGCACATACTCAAATCCCGACCAGACCGTCATAACGACCGCGAGCCACAGCAAAATATCGCCTAAATATGGAAACCAACTGACGATCAGCGCGATACAGGCGGCGATCTGCGCTCCCGTTTTCCATTTGCCCAGATTGGACGCTCCTACCGCTTTGCCCTCCGCCGCCGCCGCGACGCGAAGCCCTGTGATAAAAAACTCCCGCCCCAGAATGATAAAAACCGCCCATGCGTTGGCGCGATCGATCAACGCTAGTCCCAAAAACGCGGATAGCATCAAGAGCTTGTCGGCGAGCGGGTCGAGTATGGAGCCTAGTTTGGTCGATTGTCCGAACAGCCTCGCGATCATTCCGTCAAAGAAGTCGGTGATGGACGCGATCGTAAAGAGTAGCGCGGCAAAAAAGTCCGGCCACGTAGGGTGGACGCCCTCAAACAAGCCGCGGTTTACAAGCAGAAAAAAGACGACTGGCGCAATCAGTATGCGGCTGAACGCCAGCGCATTTGGAAGGTTCATCTTATGTAAACGAGCTGCCGCCATCGGCGATCACAGTCTGACCGTTGATCCAGTAGCTGTCCTTGGAACACAAAAAAAGCACGACTCCCGCCATATCGGAGGGCTGACCCATTCGCCCAAGCGGTGTGCGCGCAATCGTCGCGGCTTTAAGCGCCTCGTAGTTAGGGAACTTCTTGAAAGCGTCGGTGTCGATCGGCCCTCCCGATGCGACATTAACGCGGATATTTTTGTCTGCAAGCTCAAACGCCGCGTATTTGACCACAATCTCCAGCGCCGCTTTGCTTGAGGCATGCCCCGCGTAGTTTTCGGTATGCACGAGATTGCCCGTAGAGCTGATCGCCACGATAGAGCCGCCGCCGCTTTTTTCCATTCGCTTTGCCGCTTCCTGCGCGCCCACCACAAAAGCCAGCACCGTTGCGGCGTATATGTTGTTTAGACCCTTTGGTTTAAGGCGCATAAACGGCGCAAAGCCGCCCACGACCGACCGTCCAGATATGATCGCGTTGGAAACGAAAAAGTTGATCTCCTTGAAGTCGTCGTCTATCTGCTCAAAAACTGTCTTGTATGTTTCGGGCTTGAGGATATCCAACTGATAGCAACGCGCCTTGATTCCATGCTCCTTTTCAAGGTTGCGCGCTATGTTCTTCGCCTCTTCCTCGCTGCTGTTGTACGTAAAAGCAACGTTGCAGCCCTCTTTGGCTAGTTTAGAGACGATCGCGTTGCCTATTCCCCGTGTTCCCCCGCTCAAAACGAGAGTCTTACCTTGAAATTCACCCATTAGAACCCCTTCACATCGTAATTTTTTATAACCTTTTCCAGCTCGATCATCGTCTGATTGGACGGCGCGGTAAGCGGCAGGCGGTATTCAAGCGTTTCTAGCAATCCGCTTAAAAACATCGCCGCCTTGATAGGTATTGGGTTGCTCTCCAAAAACAGCGCCTTGTTGATCGGATAGAGCGTGTCGCTTAGGGACTTTGAAGCCGCGTAGTCGCCGCCGAGCGCGCTGTTGACGCACTGCGAAACCAGATCGGGTAGCAGGTTGCCCGTAACGCTTATCACCCCTTTGCCCCCGTTGGCCATAATCGGGTAGTTGATCGCGTCGTCGCCGCTGTATATGGCAAAATTGGGGAGCGCCGCGCCTATGGCAATTGCGCGTTCCATAATCCCCGTCGCCTCTTTGATGCCCACGATATTTCTACACTCGCCGGTCAAGCGCGCAACCGTCTGCGGCGCTATATCCACGCCCGTGCGCGATGGCACGTTGTACAAAATGAGGGGAATTTCGACCGATTCGGCGATCGCCTTGTAGTGATGGTACAGCCCTTCTTGCGTCGGCTTGTTGTAGTAGGGCGTAACGCACAAGATCGCGTCCGCGCCCGCCTTTTGCGCGAAACGCGCCAGATCGATCGCTTCGCTGGTGGCGTTGCTACCCGCGCCTGCGACAACCGCCGCCCTTGTATTTTTGCAGACGCTTACGCACGCCTCTATGCACTCTCTATGCTCGGCGTGGCTCAGCGTCGCGCTCTCGCCCGTCGTGCCTACGGAAACAACCGCGCTTATGCCGTTGGCTATCTGCCGCTTGATCAGCTTTTCGTATGCGCCCGCGTCAACTTTTCCATTTTTGAATGGGGTAACAATAGCCGTTATCGCGCCCTGCATCACTTCTCCTTCTTTAAGATTATCGTTGTCGATCGCTCTTCGATCAGATAGCGTCCCGCCGCCTCTTTGATCGTCTCCGCATTCAGCGCGTCCACGTTTCTTTCGTAGTTCAAAAGCGGCTCTAAATTGCCGCGCGCTAGATATTCGCCGAAGAGCTGTGAGATGTTGGAGGAGTTCTCCAGAGAGTAGATAAACTCGCTTTTTGCCTGCGCCTTGACCTTGTCTATCTCCTTTTGCGCCGCCGCCTTTTCCCCAATCGTTTTGATCTCCGCCAAAATCTCCTTTTCAACCCTCTCCGCCTTGACGTTTGGGTTACAGATGGCGAGGATCACAAACAGTCCGGGATCGCTAAGTTCCATCGTAAACGCGCTTATGGAATTGACGAGCCGCATCTTATCGATAAGTTTTTCGTTCAGCCGTGAACTGCCGCCATCGGTAAGTATCATCGCCGCCGCGCTAAGCGGCAAAATATCTTCGTTGTCAAAGCGCGGTATTTTGTAGGCGATCATCACCATCTCCACCTCGCTTTCTCTGATCAGCGTTACCCGCCTTGCGCCCTTCTGCTCCGGCTCGATCGCATTCGGCGCGGATATGCCGCCTTGATTTTTTATGCGTCCGAACCGCTTCTTCGCCAAATCGAAAAGGGCTTTGGGATCAAAATCGCCGGAGACGACCAAAACGGCGTTTTGCGGCTGATAGTAGCGTTTATAAAAATCCTTGAGATCGTCAATGTTCCAGCTCTGTATGTCGCCCATAAAGCCGATCGGCGTCCAATGGTAGGGGTGATAGGCGTAAGCGGCGTTGAAAAGGGTAAAAAACATCGCGCCCGTCGGCGTATTGTCTGTGCGCCACCTGCGCTCTTCGGCGACCACCTGCCTCTCCGGTTGAAACTCCTCGTCCTTGAGGCTGAGGTTTCCCATCAGCTCCGCAAGCAGTTTAAGGCTGCTATCGAGATTGGACGCGGCGGTTTTGATAAAGTAGTGGGTGTAGTCAAAGCCGGTCGACGCATTGGAGATTCCGCCGAAACTCTTCACAATCCGATCAAACTCGCCCGCCTTGAGATTCTTTGTAGACTTAAAGCTCATATGCTCCAGCATATGCGCCAGTCCGCTTTTGCCCATCGTCTCATTGCGGCTGCCAACGCTGTAAAAGACATCTACGCTGACAACGCCACTGTCGTTGTGCATAGGAACTGCGACGACTTTAAGCCCGTTTTCAAGGACGATCTGCTCCGACTGCGGTAAGCTTGCTGCCACTAAAACTCCTGAAAAAAAGATAAAAAACGAGACAAAACGGCTCAGCGGGCGCAACCTACCGCCTCCTTGATCGAGCTAAACCCCTCAGCTTCTAGCTTCTGCGCGATCGCTTTGTTGATCGCTCCCGCGATGGCGCTTCCTGCGTAGATCAGCCCCGTATATATCTGAACGAGGCTCGCCCCTAGCGTAATCCGCCGCCACGCCTCTTCGCCATCCATTATCCCGCCGCAGCTTATCAGCATCGTTTTGCCGAAAAGCTCTCTGGCGATCGCGTCAAAAAAGAGACGGGATTTTTCGGTAAGAACCGCGCCGCTCAGTCCGCCTCCATGCGCCTCGCTACCCTCGATCAGCGAATAGTCGTTTGTGGTATTCGCGGCGATAATTCCGCTTGCGCCGCTTTCGATCGCGGCAAAGCAAATCTCAAGCGCGCTTGAGACCTCCAGATCGGGCGCGATCTTCAAAAAGATCGGCTTGTGCGTAATCTCCCGCGTTGCCGCGAAAAGCTCCCGCGTAAAACTTTCGCATTGCAGATCGCGTAGATTGGGGGTGTTGGGCGACGAAATGTTCAGCGTCAGAAAGTCCGCTACCCCTTGCGCCTTCTGCGCGCAAAATATGTAATCGTCAAGCGCCTTCTCGATCGGCGTTGCTCTGTTTTTGCCGATATTGACGCCCAAAGGCAGCGCGAAGGGCGCAAGCGGCGCAAGCCGTTTTACCAGCGCCTCTACGCCGCCGTTGTTAAATCCCATACCGTTTTGCAGGCTTCTTTGCGCGGCGTGCCTCCACAAGCGCGGCTTTGGATTGCCGCTTTGAGGTTTTGGCGTAACCGTCCCAGCCTCAATAAACCCAAATCCAAGCGCGCTAAGCCCCCGTACCATCACGCCGTTTTTGTCAAATCCGGCGGCAATTCCCACGGGGTTTGCGAAGTTGAGGGCAAGCAACTCTTGCGCAAGCGCACGATCGGCAAACACGTGTTTTTTTGCCGTGAACTCCAGCGCGTACGGAATCTTTTCCGCCGCGCGTAAAGCCTTCTCCGCGATGCCATGCGCCCGCTCTGGATCGAGCTTAAAGAGCAGCGATCGAATTGTTTTGTACGAGATCAAGCGCCTTCCATAGTTTAGTTTGGCACGATTGTAGCAGATATGCTATCAAGAAGCGAGGGCAAGCCCGCGCCGCCGCGCTTTTGATTCTACACGGGCAGAACGCGAATCTTCCGATCGAGCCGCTGTTTTAGCATGGAGTCGATCGCATACAGCGTCCCCGAACCGCCGGAAGCGCAACCGGAGCAAGCGCCAAGATAGCGGATATAGATGTCGATATGCTCATCGGACTCCTTGATGTCTAAAAGCTCCAGATCGCCTCCGTCCATGATCAGCATCGGGCGCACGCTCTCGTCCAGAACCGCCTCTACCGCCCTGATCTTCCCCACGATGCTCATTGAGGCAAAATCTTTGCTTACGCTGGCGTCTAGCATCTTTTCTTTTGCGATCTCTTCTAACGTCTCTTTCAAAATATCCTCCAGATAGTACCGCCGCGCCTCATGTCCGCCCGGACGAATACAGGATTTGCAAAACGCGCCCGCCTTGGTAAAGTTGGTGATCTGCGCCACCGTGGTTAGATGATTGACGCGGATAACATCTTTGATCGTTTGCAGCGTTACGCGGGCGCATTCGCACACGATGTTTTCGTTTTCATACTCGCCGAAGTCCACGCCGTTGTAGATCGCCGCCGCCTTTTTGATCACGTCGTAAGCCATCACGGAGCAGTGCATTTTCTGCGGCGGCACGGCGGGAATGTCCGGCGCGTCGCGCAGGGCGAACTCCACGTCAATGTTGGTTATCTTGACCGCTTCGTCCACCGTTTTGCCCATACAAAGCTCCGCCATCATATCGCTTGAAGCGATCGCCGTCCCGCACCCAAAGCTCTTAAAGCGGGCGAGAAGAATGCGGTTTGTCTTATCGTCCACCGCCCAGAATAACCGCACCGCGTCTCCGCACGCCTCCGCGCCAAAGTCCGCCACGATCAGCCTTGCTCCGAGCGCGTCCGCGTCCTTTTGCGTAATTTCCCCGCGGTAAAGCGGATTGTCCATTCGCTGCGCAACCTTCTTTGAGTAGTTTTCCCACAGCGCTCCGCTGATTAAATCCTCTTTTGCCATTTTCTCTATCCTTTGCTGTCATAGCTGACTGAGATTGCCCTCAGACGCTCGATTGCCCGTAAAATAACCGCAATCGCGTAGTCGATCTCCTCTTCCGAGGTGAATCGCGAAAGACTAAGCCTCAGAGCGGTATGCGCTAGTTCCTTATCCGCTCCGATCGCCGTTAAAATCGGATTTGCCTCCAGATCGACGCTGGAACAGGCGCTGCCGGTGCTTGCCGCGACGCCGTTTTTGTTCAAGTCCCACAGCAGCGATTCCCCCTCCACGCCGCGTATGCTCGCAAGGATCGTGTTTGATACGCGCAGATCGCGCTCTCCCACCACCGACACGTCCTTGATCGACAACAGAGCGTCTTCCAGCTTGTCTTTCAGGCGGCGCATCTCTTTTGATTTGTCCTCTAAACCGTCGTTTGCAAGCTCCATAGCAAGTCCCATACCGACCGCCAGCGGAACGTTTACCGTGCCGGCGCGAAGTCCCGCCATATGCTCTCCGCCGTAGATCAGGCGCGGCTTGGGCGCTCCGTTTTTGATGAAAAGCCCGCCCACCCCTTTGGGCGCATGAAACTTATGCCCGCTGAAGGTCAGATAATCGACATCCGCCTTTCGCGCATTTACCTCGATCTTGCCTATCGCTTGAACCGCGTCCGTGTGGAAAAGCGCCCCTCTTTCGTGCGCTATGTCGGCGAGCTTGGCGATGGGGAAGATCATGCCGGTTTCGTTGTTCGCCCACATGATGGAGACCAGCGCCGTTTCATCGGACAGATGCGCTTTAAGTTCATCGGCGTTTATAAGACCACGATCGTTCACCGGCAGGTAGGTTACGCGGACGCCCAGCGTTTCAAGGAAATGACAGGTTGCGCGCATAGACGGGTGTTCCACCGATGTGGTAATGATGTGGTTTTTACGCCCGCGCCTGATCGTTTCGTGGTAGATGCCCTGCAAAACGGTATTGTTGCCCTCGCTCGCACAGCCGTTTACCACCAGATCATCCGCGTCGTCCGCCCCAATGCCCGCGTAGAGCCTCTCAAGAGCGGCGCGGAGATGCTGCCTCGTCTCAATACCGAATTGATGGAGGCTGTTTGGGTTGCCGTACATTTCGCACCAGAAGGGTTCCATCGCCTCTTTGACTTTTGGATCAACCATCGTCGTCGCGTTGTTGTCCAGATAGACCCGTTTCATTGACCGCCTTTTGTGATAAGGTTATTTACCGATAAGTTTACCTAAATAAGATAAAAACACTCTGATTATTTCATCATCAACGCTATTTTAGAAAAAAATGTTACGATTGATCGATGAACTCGCATAAAGTTTTAGCGCTCAAATATCGTCCAAAAACCTTTTCCGAACTGATAGGACAGGAAGCGGTAAGCCGTACTCTTTCGCTTGCGCTGGATAACGGCAAACTTTCGCATGCCTACTTGTTTTCGGGGCTGCGCGGCAGCGGCAAGACATCTAGCGCGCGGATTTTCGCCAAATCACTGCTGTGCGAAAAGGGGATTTCCAGCGAACCGTGCGAAGTGTGCGGATCGTGCGTGCAGGCAAACGAAGGCAGACACATTGACATAGTCGAGATGGACGCGGCGAGCAATAGGCGTATCGACGACATAAGAGATCTGATCGAAACGACAAAGTATTCCCCAAGTTTTGGGCGCTTCAAAATTTTCATCATCGACGAAGCGCATATGCTGACCAAAGAGGCGTTTAACGCGCTTTTGAAAACGCTGGAAGAACCGCCTGATTTTGTGAAGTTTCTGCTGGCTACCACCGATCCGCTGAAGCTGCCGCCTACGATCCTTTCGCGCACGCAGCACTTCCGGTTTAAGAAGATTGGCTTTAACGACGCGCTGAAGCACCTGAACTTCATCATCTCAAACGAAGGGGTAGAGGCGGACGCGGCGGCGCTGGAGATCATAGCCCGCTCTGGCGGCGGAAGCCTGCGCGACACGCTGACGCTTCTGGAGCAGGCGATCATATACGGCAAAGGTCGAGTAGAGTTGAACGCGACCGTTGAAATGCTCGGCGTCCTTGATCCCGCGCAGATCGCCCGCTACTTCGATCTGATATCCGGACAGGATCGCAAAGGGGCGATCGCCTTTACGCGCGAAATAGAATCGAGCGATCCGGAGATGGTGATCGACGAGATGATAGACTATCTTAAAGAGCAGATTTACAAGCAGAACGCGCAGTTTAACATCTACGCGATCGAGCGGTTTTTTAGGATACTTGCCGATATGAAAGACCTCCTCTATAAGGGCGCGGACAGCGGATTTTTGCTGGGTCTGGCGAGTCTGAAGATGATCGAGGCGCTGCGTCCGGAGGCGGTGGGGGCGATGATAGAGTCTCTGGAAAGCAGACTGGGCGAAACTGCGGGAGACATCGCGGCGGAGCGGCAACGCGCGGCGCCGGCGCCGGCGCAAAAAAGGAGCGCCTCGGAGGAAGCCTCAACCGCGGCGGATCGGACGGTAGCTACAGAGCAGACAGCAGTTACACACGCGGCGGATCGGGCGGTAGCTACAGAGCCAGCTACACGAGAAACGGCGGCGGATCGGACGAAAGCGTTCGCGCTTTTTAACGAGTTAAAGCGCAAAATATCCGATCGTAGCGCCGCGCTGGGAGAGGCGTTTGATCGCTCGGTGCGGTTTGTGTCATTTGAAAACGGCGAGCTAAAATGGAAAAGCGCCCCCAAAGAAGAGGACGGGGCAAGATTGCGCAAAGACTATCCGGTAGTGATAGAGATGGTAAGAGAGGTCTTTGGAGATGGCACGAAGATCGTAAAGGATCGAAGCGGCGCTATGGAAGACATAAGGGAATCGGATATATATACAGAAGCGGTGAAAAAATTTGGAGACGAAAGCGTAACGCTACTCTCTTAGCCGCCGCGGACGGTTTGGATTTACGCGGATCGGACGGATCATCAAAGCGTTGCTTTAATAGCTGTGCGCGGAGTTTACGCTAAAAATAAACGCTTGCTCCAACCATAAAGCGATCGCGGCTTTTTCTATCGCGATTGCCGCGATCGGTTTGCTCAAAACGGCGCGAATATGCGAGGTTTACTTCACAATCTCTTGAAACGGCGTAAGCGATATATGCGTTTGACTCCGCTTTGAAACCTCGATAGCGATCGTCTGCATCAAAAAAGCGCGTATAGTCGATCGATAACTTAGCCCAATCTCCCAGCCTAGCGATCGCGCCGGCTTCAATCAAAGCGTATGGATTGGCTCGTTTGCCTTGCGCGTAACCAATCGTTCCCAAAGCGTACAACGTCGCGCCCTCTATAGGCGAAACGCCGGCGCCTCGTCCCCACTCCAAAACAGGCGATAGCCGATCTGCGTCGCTTTCGTCTATGCCCAATCTAAAGCGCTTGCTCAAGCCAGCGGCGCTGTAATCGGCGATCGTTTTCATAGCGATCAAGTCTAATTTTTCTAGTCTTGCTTTATCGTTTTCGTATCGCGCCGTAACCTCGATCAGTTTGTTTTCAAACTCGACCGCGGAAGCGTTTGAAACCGAGCGAATATCGCGGTAGGTTGGCATAGCCGACAGCTTGAAACCGCCTTCGTATATCTGAACGCTAAAGCGGCTCGCGCTTGGAACGTTTAGCGGATAGAACGTTTTGCCTTGCGCGAAATAGGCTTTGTCGATAGCGCTGGGACGAACGCTGACCGATCTGATCGCGCCTCTTGCCTCCAGCATTTGCAGATACTCAACCGGCGTCGCAAACAGCCGTCGCTCGTTGTCGGCGAAACGTGGATCCGCCGCGTTTAGGATCGCCTCCATCGCCGTGTTGCAGTTGTGCGTTATAAACTGATACGAGATAGGCGTTTGCTTCAATTCCCATAGATGTTTTCGCAAACGCTCTTTAGCCCCGCTCGATAAAACCAGCTCGAACTCCCATAGCGATCGAGCTTCGCCGTAGATATAGGTTTGTATGGTTTCTTGATAGGGAGACAAAACGTAACCGCCTTCTGTTCCGCTAAAAACGGCGTTTATATAGCGCGCCAGATTACCGCTTTGGCTCATAAGCGCCATAAACGCGAAGCTGTGTTCTCTTGTAACTCCGTCTTGATCCTCTCCCGCGATTTTCACGATCGTATGCCCCATAATGGACGCGGGGCTCGTATGATCTTCGGCTGTAAATACCAGATAAACCCGATCGAATGGCACTTTTTGCAGATACTCTTGGTAATCGCCGCAGGTTGCGATCGGCAGATCGTCTAGCCCGATCGCGTTTTGTTTAAGCAACAAGTCTAATCTTGCCGGATATGTGCATTGCGCGTTCGGATCGTTTTTAAGAGCGCCGATCGTAGCGTTTAACTCGGCAAACGGATCGGCATATCCGTTTGGGGCGATAAAAAAGGGGCTTTTAGCGCCTATAACGCTCGCTTCGCCTTTATAGTGAAGCAGCGCCTTCCACTCCAAAAGCCCCTCGCTTGAAAGCAAATCCTTGTAAAGCAAACCAACTACGTCCTCTTGATTAGCCAATAGGCGAAGTAAGAGGACGAAACTAAAAAGACAGACCTTAAGCAATATTAGCTATTGTTTTTGCAGTCAGGTTCTCGCGTAACAGGCACAAATACCTGATCGTCGTACTTCCACATTCTACCCGTTGCCATGTCTACTGTTGTGCTAAGTACGCAACCAAAGCACCAGATCGCATTTACAAAGAACGCTCCGCTCACTTTGGCTTTACTTGTAAATGTGGTTGCTTGAACGCACTTGTCTTCATTAACCGAAATGGTCAAAGGCGAGCTAGAACGTTTCGCTGGAACAAGCAAAGGCGTTTTACCAGTTATTACTCCGCCATCGTACGTAACCGTAACTGTTGCGGCATTTGATCCGCTTGTATTAACTACGACAGGTTGCGTTGCATCATTTACAAGCGTCGCGCACCCGCTAAAACCCAAAGCGACAACGCTAAGGGCAACTAAACAAACGTTTCTGTTCATCGTTTGCGTCCTTTATTTGTTGTTTTCGGGGATTGGTTGCGAAAGAGCCAACTGCGACTCCCCGACTCCCGCTTGCCCTTTTTGCTCATCGACAAGTTGCAATTTATTGCGAGCTACTACAAAGCCCATTTTCACCTCCTGCCAGATATAGTAAAGCTTATTTGCCGCTGCATCGAGGCTCAGAAGCGAGTTGTTTTCAGCCTTGCCCCTAAACGTATGGAGTCCCGGCGTTACCTCCACGTAGTGATAGGTCTGTTGTGCGGTAGAGCCGATAAGCCATTCGTCGACAAAGACGTCCATCTTGATCCCCCCGCCGAAAGACTCGTTGCGGTAGATATACACCCCGGCTTTGCCGTTTGTAGGCGCCTTGAACTCCTTGGCTGTCAGATCGGCTTGCGCCGAAGCCATAGGCACAGACGCGCAACCGCTCAACAGCCACGCGCCAACGCTAAGGGCAACTAAGAAAAGCCTCTTTTTCATTTAAGCCTCCTTTGTGCATTTCCCTCCAACCCGCCCGCTAAGCGCATCAACGCGCTAAGCTTCACTAACTTGCGCGTTAATTCATATACGCGTAGCTAAACAAGAACGAAACTCCGCCGAAGTTTTTAGACTCACTCTTGCCGTTGATGTTATATTCAAGCTCTACGGGTATGCTGCGGTATCCGATTGACAGCTTGGCGCCGCTTTCAAAAGCGTAGCCGCCGTAGAAACCAAAGCTCAAGCCGTCTCCCGAAAGGTCGTAGCCTACGTTGGCGTAATCGTCGCTGCCGCCCGAAGCGCTAACTACGCCAAGCTCGGCGCCTATAAAAGCGGAGCCGTCTTTGTAACCGTTTATATAGTACTCCGCCGCTACGCCGGGAATAACGATGGTATCCGTGTACTCGTCTTTTTGGCCAATGAGATCTTCCACCGAAACGGTGGTAAACGAAAAGGATATCTTCGGCTTAACGACAAAGTTTTCCGTAACGCCAAGCGGAACGCCCGCGTGCAGTTCGAGGAACAGACCCAAGCCGTCGGAATCCAAGCCGTATGAGTCTTCTACGGCGTCTGTGTGATCGCCTCCCGTATTAAACCCTAAGCCAACCTCAAAGCCTACGCTAAAGGCTTGGGCGCTAGAAGCGAAAACTAACGAAGCAACAAAAACAAAGGAAGCGAAAATCCCGCTTTTTACAGCCCTAACGGGGGGGGGGGGCAGTGAGTGGTGATGGCTCACCAGCCTAACGGGGGGAGGGGGAGTAGTGAGCGAAGATGGCTCACCAGATAGCCTCTTATGCGTACACATAGAAACCTCCTTAAAATGTGAAATGGAGGTATTTTGCTACACAATTGCTTAAAATTCAAGCTGTTTCTTATATTTCACTGATAGATTGAGCGTGAGCCGCTAGAAAGAACGAATGGGCGTCTGCCTTTGCCACTACGCATGTAGCGGCAGGGCGCGCCTGCCCATCAATCGCGGGTTGAGCGCTTTACCCCGCGATGATGAAGACCAACCGCGCACCAGTATAAAACGCGCCTTCAAAAAAGCGTTAAGCCGTAAATTACCGTTTCGAGAATTGCGGGCTTCTCCGCGCTTTGTGCTTGCCATACTTTTTGCGCTCCACCACACGCGAGTCGCGGGTAAGCAAGCCGTACGGCTTCAATATGGAACGGAAGTTTCCCTCAAACTGCGACAGAGCTTTGCTGATCCCATGCCGTAAAGCGTCCGCCTGCGCGGAGTAGCCGCCGCCTTGCGTAAACGCGCTGATGTCCACCGCGCTTTCCTGCTTTGTCAGCCGTAGCGGCTGAACTACGCGCATCTTGATCGCCTCGTGTCCGCCTAGCCACGTGTCCAGATTTAGCCCGTTGATCAACAGCTTGCCCGTCCCCGGCGTCAGCCGTACTTTCGCGATCGCCGTTTTGCGCTTGCCTGTGGCGTATGTGTACGCCTGTTTTGCCTGTTTGCTGACTTTACTCATTGTTCGCCTTTATCTGCGCCGTATGTGGATGTTCGCCTGAAGCGTAAACTTTTAGTTTTTTAAGCATTTCGCGTCCCAAATGGTTCTTTGGCAGCATACCGCGCGCGGCGAGCCTGAAGAGTTTTTCGGGGTTTTTTGCCAGCAGTTCTCCGCTTTTTTCGCTCTTTACGTGTCCGGTAAATCCCGTATGGCGGTGGTACTCCTTCTGCTGTTTCGCCTCTGTGCTAAAGCGCACCTTTGAAGCGTTGATCACCACCACAAAGTCGCCGCAATCGGCGTGCGGGGTGAAACCGGGTTTGTGCTTGCCGCGTAGTTTCACGGCAATTTCGCTTATAAGACGCCCGAACGGTTTGTCGGCGGCGTCTATCAACAGCCATTCGCGCCGCACATTCGCGGCGTTAAGGCTTTCTGTGAGTCTGCTCATATCTACTGCCTTTTCCTAAAATAAGCGAGTGATTATAACAGCGCCGTCTTAAACTCTACTTAATTTATGTTTGGTTTAAGATTGTATCCTCTCACCGCGTCCTGTCGAAGCGTCTGTTTATGCGGGTTTTGCCCTATCCGCAGGGTTCGGTTTCGGGGTTTCGGCGGCGGCTCGCCCGATCAGACGACAAGATCAAAAGATACGGCGGTTCCCCGCGCAATATCACGGGAAGCCTTGCGCCCAACCACCAAGTTCAGCATTTTGGGCGGCAGTCCATAGCCGGGGCGGATTTTGCCTATATGATCGCGCCGAATCGTTTCGCCTCTTTTGAGATCGAGGATAAAGTACAGCGAACGCCTGAATATCAGGTTTTTCTGTTCTGTCTCTGACGAAGCGGACTTGCCATCTCCCAGCGCGTAAAAGACCTCTTTGACCGCTGTTGAGAGCCGCTTAAACTCTCCTGCTGATACCGAAAAACCGCTGTCCACGCCGTCGTTTTTGCGGCTGTCCGTAAAGTGCTTTTCGATCACGCTTGCGCCCATAGCGACGGACGCGATCGCAGCGGAGATGCCCTTTGTGTGGTCGGAGAGTCCCGCGATCGTCTTAAACCGCCGCGCAAGCCGTTCGATCCGCCGCAGATTTGCCTCTCGCAGGGGAGTTGGATAGGCGCTTACGCAGTGAAGCAGGATCGGCGCTCTGCCGCCCGCTTCTATCGCCGCGTTCACACTCTCTTCTATCTCCTCCTCGCTAGCCATACCCGTAGATACGATAAGCGGCTTTTTGGTAGAGGCGGCGCGGCGTACCAGCTCCAGATCGTTTATCTCAAAACTCGCGATTTTATAGGCGGACGCGCCCAGATTTTCCAGCAGATCGACGCCGCTTTCGTCAAAGGGCGTTGAGAAGAGCGTAATGCCGATCTCGCGCGCACGATCGAACATGATCTTATGCCACTCCGGCGGCGTTTGAGCGGTTTTGTACAGATCGTAGAGCGTATATCCGTCCCACAAGCCGCCTCTGACGACAAATTCTTCCCGCGCGCAGTCGATCGTCATCGTGTCCGCCGTGTAGGTCTGTATCTTCACCGCGTCAGCGCCGCTTTTTTTCGCGGTCTCTATTAATCTCAAAGCGCGTTCTAGCGATCCGTTGTGGTTCGCGGAGAGTTCGGCGATCACATAAGGGGGGTATGCCCCCCCGATTTTGCGGTTATCTATCTCGATAGACAACCGTCCCATCTTCGCCTCTCGTCTTTACAAACCGCAGTCCGTCGAAAACTTTGCAGGCGGCGGTGTTTGACGGCAGAATCTTCGCAAACAGCGGCACGTTGCCAAGCTGATTTAAGAAGGTTTTCAACGCCAGGCTAAACGCCTTTTTGCCGATGCTTCTGCCTCTTGCGTAGTTGCTCAACGCGAAAAATATCTGCCA
Source organism: Helicobacteraceae bacterium (assembly GCA_031260125.1). Lineage (GTDB taxonomy): Bacteria > Campylobacterota > Campylobacteria > Campylobacterales > SZUA-545 > JAIRKM01. Next base: position 35,709 of record JAIRKM010000044.1, read on the forward strand.
CTCGTGTCCAACGCACACAAAGCGGACAAATCCAACCGCGAGCGCCGCCTTGATCACGTAAACCCGCGTGAGGGATCGATCGCCAAGCCATTCAACGAACCATTTGTGGTAATCGTTTGGATCGATCGCGCCGAGCCGCTGCATATTGTCGCGGACGTATTTTTCGTTTTCCAGATCAAAAAGCCACCTTTCATCTGTTGCGGCAGCCTCCCGCACCGACAACTCCGTGTCTTCGCTCAACATCAAGATTTCCGCGACTCGCTGTGCGCCAAAGCCGTCCACCAAAGCGCGCATCTTTGGAATGATCTCCGTTTTTATGCCGGTGCGCACGACCTCCTGCAGCGCCCGCGCAATATGATCCGTATCCACCCGATCGCGATAGCCCAGATACCTGATAAGCCCCTGTCTGCCAAGCTCTTCGGATGGCGCGCGCTGATTATCGGCAATCGCCACCACGATGCTAAAAAGCCCCATAGCGCATCGTTCGTAGCTAGTGGCTCCTCCAGCGCCGATTGCCAGATCACACTCGTTCATCAACGAGGCGAGGCTGGTCAAGTTTTCGTGAATGTGGATATTCCTGCCCTTTTTAGCCAGCTTGCGCACCACCTCCTGATGGACGCCGCTTAGCACGATCTCAAGCGATATGTCGGGGCGCCTGAGGGCAAGATAGGCGTCGATCGCCCTGCCTGTGAAGTTGTCCCTGTCGGCGTTGCCGAAATAGACGAATATCTTCTTGATCAGATTTGTGCGTTCCCGCCTGATGATCATTGAATACTCCGGCTGCAACAAGGCATATCTCGTGCCTAGAAGCTGAACGCAGCGCTCCGATACGAGCGTTTTGTAGCGCTCGGCGCTTGCGTTCACGTTTTGATCGAGCAGATAGTCCGCCATGTGCTTTCTATTTGCCAGATCGTCGATTGCGACCACGCGTTTGCAGAAGACGTGCATCTTGTTTTCAAACTCGTGATCGAGCGAGTACTGATCGACAACAAGATAGTCAAACGACTCGCTCACTTTTGTTGTAACGCTAAAGCCGCTCTGGGTTACGCGGCTGCGTAGGACATCGTCAATCGCGTCGCACATAAAAACGGATTTTGCCCCGAGTTTACGCAGCGCGTTTGCGAGAGTAAGGCAACGCATCAGGTGCCCACTGCCAATTTCTGTCGAAGCGTCAGCTCTAAATAGGAATTTCATAAATAGTAGTAAATCAGAAATTAAATAAAATTACAAAAAGGGCTGTTTATGAGGTTAGCTGTAATCGGAGCAGGCAAGTGGGGAGTGGCGTTGCACAACGCGCTACGGCAAGTGGACAAGGACGCGGCGATCACCTCTCGCAAACCCAAAAATCTGGTAAATTTTACCGACGTACAAAGCGCGGTTGGCGCGGAGATGATCGTAATGGCGTTGAGTACGCAGTCAACAGAGAGTTGGCTAAAAGAGCATTTTCGCTTCAACGATCAGGCTGTTCTGGTGTGCAGCAAGGGGATTGAAACCAGCGGCGGCAGGTTTCTAAACGAAATATACGAGCAGTTTGTTCCAAAGAGCAATCTGGCGTTTTTAAGCGGTCCGGGCTTTGCGGCGGAGGTGATACAAAATCTGCCCACCGCGCTTACGATCGCGGCGGAGGACGAGCGGATCGCGGCGCGGTTTATGGGTTGCTTTCCAAAGTGGATCAAAACCTACCGCATAAACGACGTGATCGGCGTGGAGGTGGCGGGCGCGTACAAGAATGTGATCGCGATTGCCGCCGGCGTTTGCGACGCGCTTAGCCTCGGCAGCAACGCGAGGGCGGCGCTGATCACGCGGGGACTCGCGGAGATGACGCGTTTTGGGATAAAATTCGGCGCGAAGCTGGAGACGTTTTTAGGGCTTTCCGGCGTGGGCGATCTGGCGCTTACGGCGACAAGCGCTCTCTCTCGAAACTACAGAGTCGGTCAAGCGCTGGGAAACAACGAGCCGCTGAACGCCACTCTGGAGCGGTTGGGAGAGGTGGCGGAAGGGGTGCCGACAGCGCGGGCGATCGTTATGCTTTCCGAAAAAAACAAACTTTACACCCCTATCGCCAAAGAGGTGGTGGCGGTTCTCGACGGCAAAGAGCCGTTAAAGAGCCTTCAGACGCTCCTAGAGCGCACAAACGAGAAGGAGTTCTAGCAATGGAAGAGTTCTTAATCGCGGTAAAAAGGGCATCGCGCACCGCCGCGCAGCTTAGCGGCAGGACGCGGACAGAAATGTTAAACGAGATGGCAAAGGCGCTGAGAAGCAAAAAGGACATCATTTTGAGCGCCAACGAGCAGGATATCAAAAACGCGCGCTCAAACGCCCTCTCTTCGGCGATGATCGACCGCCTTTTACTCAACGATCGGCGAGTCGACGAGATGGCGGAGGCGATCGGCGAAATTGCGGCGCTTCGCGATCCGCTAGGCGACGTAATCGATGGCTGGACAAATCCCGACGGGCTTAGGATCGAAAAGATCAGCGTGCCAATAGGCGTAGTGTGCGTGATATACGAATCACGTCCAAACGTAACGGCGGACGCGGCGGCACTTTGCCTAAAAAGCGGCAACGCGGCGATCCTTAGGGGAGGGAAAGAGGCGGCAAACTCCAACAAGGCGATCATATCGGCGTTGCAGGAGGTGCTTTCGCTACGCGCCATGCCGCCGGAGATGATCGCCGAGCCTCCCGACAGCTCGCGTGAGGGGATAAAGGAGATAATCGGTCAGAGCCAATATGTCGATCTTGTCGTGCCACGCGGCGGCGCGGGCTTGATCCGCTTTGTAAGCGAAAACTCCGCCGTGCCGGTCGTGAAGCACGATAGGGGGCTGTGCCACCTTTACATTCACAAAAGCGCCGATTACGCGAAAGCGGAAAGCATAGCGATCAACGCAAAAGTGCAGCGTCCCAGCGCATGCAACGCAATTGAAACGCTACTGATCGACGCGGAAGTTGCGCCGCACTTTCTGCCCCGCCTGAAAGCGGCGTTTGATAGAGAGAAGACGAAACTTAGAGGATGTCAGAGTTGCCGCGCGATTATCGACGTGGCGGAGGCGACGAGCGATGACTGGGCGATGGAGTATCTGGACAATATCCTCTCAATCAAGGTCGTTTCCGGCATAGACGAGGCGCTTGATCATATCGCCGCATACGGCTCAATGCACAGCGAAGCGATTATTGCGGAGAGCGGCGGCGCGATCGAGCGGTTTTTAAGCGAGGTGGACGCGGCGTGCGTTTACGCCAATGCCAGCACGCGCTTCACCGATGGCGGGCAGTTTGGCTTTGGCGCCGAGGTGGGTATCAGCACCAACAAGCTCCACGCGCGCGGACCGATGGGCGTCAAAGAGCTTACTACGTACAAATACCGCGTCTGCGGAAACGGTCAGATTAGAGATTAGATGCCGTATGTAAACATAAAGGTTGCCGGCGGGCTTTCGATTGAGCAGAAGAGGGAGATCGCCAAAGAGGTAAGCGCCGCAATAGAGCGTGTAACAGGCAAGCCTAGGGGATCGTGCTATATCGTTTTTGACGAGGTTGATCGTACCAACTGGGCTAAAGGAGAGGAAATTTTAAGCGATCAAGATGCGAAAAAGCGTCCTTAGCATACGCGATCTTTCGTTCGGTTACAAAGACCGCCTGTTGTATGAGGGGTTTTCGCTGGAGGTTTGCGCGGGAGAGATCGCGGCTGTTGTGGGTCCGAGCGGCTGCGGAAAAAGTACGTTGCTTGAGCTGATCGCCGGCGCCTTGAAGCCTCGCGGCGGCACGATCGAGACGGGGCGAATCTCTCAGATTTTTCAAGATTCTTACAGCTCCTTTCATCACAGCTTTACGATCGAGAGCCAGATACGAGATGTCGCCGATATGACGGAAGCGCAAACGCTTTGCGCGAAACTTTGCATACAGCCCGAACTGCTCCAAAAAAAACCGCACCAACTGTCCGGCGGGCAGCTTCAGAGGCTCTCAATTTTGCGCGCCCTGCTGATGAAACCCGATCTGATCTTGGCGGACGAACCTACCAGCGCGCTTGATAATCTTACGCAACTTGAAGTGATGAAACTTCTGATCTCTTTGCTGGATCGAGTCGGCATACTGCTGATCACGCACGATATGCCGCTTGCGAACTGGTGCGCGGATAAAATTATAAACCTCGCCTGAAATGATTTTAACGGCTCTGGCGTGATGGTTTGAACGGGAGCGTTAGTAGCGGCGGAACGCGGCGGTTGCCCCGCGTTCCTTGCCCCTTGCGGCGGAAACTGGAGCGTCCGCGATGGGCGCCAATAGTTCGGGGCAATAGCTTAACTAGGGTAGAATTGCGCCTTCCGCGGGAGTAGCTCAGCGGTAGAGCTTCTGCTTCCCAAGCAGAAGGTCGCGGGTTCGATCCCCGTCTCCCGCTCCAAAAACCGGCGCGGCGGCGATGGCTAAAAAGCCGACTTAATGCTTTCCACCCACTGTTCGACTCTGCTTGAAGTCAAGTCGCTTTGGTTATCTTCGTCGATAATCAGCCCGACAAACTTTCCGTTCACCACCGCCTTTGATTCGTCAAAGCTGTACCCTTCGACCGAGTTTGTATCCCCGACTATATTTGCGCCCTTTTTGACGCTCAACTCATAGAGAATCCCTACGCCATCGCAAAACTCGCCGCTGTAGCCCTCTTGATCGCCCAGTCCAAAGATCGCCACTGTTTTGCCTTTGAGATCAAGCGCGTCTTTGTCAAACGAGTCCCAATCGTCCTGTAATTGCCCTTCATACCACGTCGATGTGCCAAAGATCAGCTTGTCGTAGCCGTTTATCTTCTCGGCGTTAGTTTTGCCGATATCTATTAGATCGGCTTCTTTGCCGAGCTTTTTTTGAATGAGTTTAGCGACGCTTTCGGTGTTGCCGCCGCTGCTCCCAAATACGATAGCGATAGACATCTTTCTCTCCTTAAAGTTTAATAAGAGACATTTTATCCTATTTTATCTCACACACGATCGGCGATCGAGGCGCGGCAATGCCGCCACAAGGAAACAACCCGCGCACAGGCGGCGGTGCTTCCACCGCGTGGGCGCGTTATCGTTACTCGACTTCGGCGTCGATCACGTCGTCTTGTTTGGGTTTACCGCCTTGACTGCCGCCATCGCCTGCGCCGCCCTGTTGTTCGCTCGACTGTTTTTTGTACATCGCTTCGGCTAACTTGTGGCTTGCTTCCGTAAGCGCTTTGATCTTATCGTCGATCTCCTGCTTGCTTGCGCCCTCTTTGGCGATCGTCTCCTTGAGATCGGCGATTGCCGTTTCAATTTTGCCTTTGTCCTCCGCGCTTACCGCGTCCGCGTTTTCCCGCAACGTCTTTTCGGTCTGGTAGATCAGCGAGTCCGCTTGATTGCGCGCTTCAACGACCTCTTTGCGCTTCTTGTCCGCTTCGCGGTTGGCGTCGGCTTCCTTCACCATACGCCCAATCTCGTCTTCGCTTAGACCAGAAGAACCCGTGATAGTGATTTTGTTTTCCTTGCCCGTGCCTTTGTCTTTGGCGCTGACGTTCAAAATGCCGTTCGCGTCGATGTCAAAGGTAACCTCTATCTGCGGCACTCCGCGCGGCGCGCTGGGTATGCCGGAAAGCTCAAACATTCCCAGCGACTTGTTATCACGGCTAAACTCCCGCTCGCCCTGAAGCACATGTATGCTCACCGCCGGCTGATTGTCTTCCGCCGTGGAGAACACCTGCGACTTTTTGACGGGGATCGTGGTGCCTTTTTCGATCAGCTTCGTCATCACGCCGCCCAAAGTTTCAATGCCGAGCGACAGCGGCGTTACGTCCAGCAACAACACGTCCTTCACATCTCCGCGCAGCACGCCGCCTTGTATCGCCGCGCCCGCCGCGACCACCTCGTCGGGATTGACCCCCTTGTGAAGCTCCTTGCCGAAGAAACCTCTGACTACATCTTGAACTTTGGGTATCCGCGTGGAACCGCCCACCATCACAACTTCGTTGATCGCCTCTTTGCCGGCGCCCGCGTCTTTGAGCGCGGTTTTGATGTGTTGGAGCGTTTCGGCGATCTGATCGTCGATCATCGCCTCAAACTTGGCGCGGGTGAGCTTGACTACGAGGTGCTTTGGTCCCGTCGCGTCGGCTGTGATAAACGGCAGATTTATTTCGGTTTCCGCCGCGCTGGAAAGTTCCTTTTTCGCGTTTTCGGCGGCGTCTTTAAGCCGCTGAAGCGCCATTTTGTCGTTTTTTAGCTCTATGCCGTTGTCTCTTTTGAACTCTTCCGCGAGCCAATCGATAATGCGGTTATCAAAGTCATCGCCGCCCAAGAAGGCGTTGCCATCGGTGGAAAGCACCTCAAACACGCCGTCTCCTACGTCCAGCACGGTCACGTCGAATGTGCCGCCGCCTAAGTCATAGACAAGAATCTTTTCGGCTTTCTTCTTATCCAGCCCGTAGGCGAGCGACGCGGCGGTCGGCTCGTTGATAATTCTAAGCACGTTGAGTCCCGCGATCACGCCCGCCTCTTTGGTCGCCTTGCGCTGCGCGTCGTTGAAATACGCCGGCACGGTGATCACCGCGTCGGTGATCGTTTCGCCCAGAAAATCCTCCGCGTCCTTTTTGAGCTTCATCAGCACCTTCGCGGAAATTTCCTGTGGCGTGTAGATTTTGCCCTCTATATCCACCGAGCAGGCGCCGCCCTTATCGACGATGCTATAGCTTACTTTAGCCTGCGCGCTTTTGGCGTTTTGCTCGTTCATCATCAGCCCCATGATCCGCTTGATCGAATAGATCGTCTTTTTGGGATTGGTGATCGCCTGCCGTTTGGCGCTGTCGCCCACCAGCACTTCGCCCTTGTCGGTAAAAGCCACGACGCTCGGCGTGGTGTTGCGCCCCTCCTTGTTGGGGATAATTTTGGCTTCTCCCGCCTCAAAAATCGCCATGCACGAGTTGGTCGTTCCTAAATCAATGCCTAAAACCTTGCTCATCTTGTCTCCTTATTGTTTTTTGTTTACTGAAACCAGCGAAGGACGAAGGATGCGCTCCTTGTAACGATAGCCCTGCTGCATAATCTGCGCTATCGCGTTGTCCTCCAAACTCTCGTCCGCAACCTGCATAATCGCCTCGTGCAACGCGGGATCGAAGCCGTTCTCGTGCGTTACGGGCAGAACACCATGCTTTTCAAACGCCTTGATCAGCGCCGTTTTGGTGAGATTGACCCCCTCTTTAAGCTGCTCAAAGTGATCCGCCTCGTCAATGCGCAGCGCCATTTCCAGCGCGTCGATCACGGGCAAAAGGTCTTTTGCAAACCCTTCGCTGGCGTAGTCGATCGCCTGATACTTCTCTTTTTCCAGCCGTTTTTTTATATTTTCAAACTCGGCGTAAGCCCGCAAGTAGCGATCCTCCGCCTCCTTGTACTTCGCCTCAAAATCTACGCCTTCCGCGTTTTGCGATTCTTGCTCTTGCGCCTCATTTGCGCCGTTTGCCTCTTCTGTCTTCAGCGTCTCTTCGCTCACACCTCCTCCTTTCGTATGCTGCTGATAAATCCGAGATAATCGCGGCAGATCGTGCCGCATGCCAGCAGGATCGCGCTTTGGCTGTCCACGTTGGTTCTCTGCGCGAGAAACATAGCGTTGCCGCCAAAGTAGATGCCGCTGTTCATGCCCGCGATTATCCGACCGTCGTATAGTCTGTCAAAATCAATATCCGCCTTGGCGGAAAGCTCGATAAGCGTCTCCTTGTTAAACCGCGCGATCTGAGAGCGCTCGATCTGCCACAGGGCATGGTAGAGCGCGTCAATGCGGTTGCTCTGCGCGATCGCGAGCAGATCGCTTATGTCGTAATCCAAAAACTCCGTCAGCAACCGCTCGATCGCGTTTGAATGCTCGATCGCCGCCGCGCCGCGCTCAAACTCCGCGATCAGCGTTCCACGTTTTGTGCGACTCAGATCGACAAGGCGGTTCTGACTTCTGATATGAAGAAGGGCGTAAAGTCCGAAACTTCTCGCCACATCGGCTATTTTTCTCAGCTCGATCTCGCAGCTTTCGTCATAGCTAAGCGCTTCCAACCAGTAGCTTTTAAGCGCCGCGTTTGTCGGAATCCGCCCGCTGCTTGAGTGAATTTGCGTGAGATACCCCTCCTCCACCAGCCGTCTAAAGTAGTTGCGTATAGTCGCGCTGGAGAGATCGGCGGTGATTGCCGACTTGAGTTGCGCGGAGCCTATAGGCTGCTCGCTTTTGATGTATCGGTAAACCACCTCGCGGAGGATGGTTTTCTCAATATCCTTCACCCTGACCACTCGCTCTTCTTGTTAAAATTAGCACTCTGCACATAGAATTGCTAACACAAGTATATAACGTTTAGTGTGTTGTTGTCAAGGTTGATTTTGAATTTATGCCGATCTTCATTTAAGCGCAAACCGTCTCTCTCGGACGGTGCTTAGACGCGGCGGCAACTCTGCGCGGTAAAACCGCCAATCGCCGCCCGCGCTCAGCCGCCCGCGTGTCGGGGTTTAGTACAAGCCGAAGCGGCCGTCTTTGCGCCAGTAGAGGACGCGCATAGCGCCGCTGTCCTTGTCAATAAAGACCAGAAATGACTGGTTTGACTCGCGCAAGAAGAGCGTCGCTTCCTGAATGCTCATCTTGTTGTCGGGTTTCGTCTCGATCACTTCGTTCGATTCCGTATCGCTGTAAACAAACGGAATATCCGCCTCCAACTGCTTGTGGGGCGTCTCCTTGCCAATTTTGTCGCTGATCTTATCTTTATAGCGGCGCAACACCTTCTTCGCCCGATCCGCCGCTAAATCGCAGGCGGCGTAAAAGTCCTTATCCGCGTGCTTGATCACCACTGTGTCGCGGTGCGCCATATGGATCGTAAACTCAATTTGCACGCTCGGCTTGCCATGCTTGTTATCGTCTTCTATGATCGCCTTAACCGCTATGATGTTCAAATTGTATTTTCCAAACTGCTCAAACGCCTTTTCGACATATTCGCGCATGGCGTCGGTAAGCTCAAGTCTTCTGGCGACAATACCTGTATTCACGGCGTCTCCTTTTATGGTTGTTATTTTTAAAGTATAAAATTATGCCTTGTGTAACATTTAGGCGCGGTTTTCCAGAAAGCCGCTTAGCGGTTGCAGGGCGGCACAGGGACGCGCTGTTGATTTGAAGTTTTAGGAGAGCAGTTGATAGTAATGATGATAGGGGACGTAGTGGCGAGGGCTGGACGGAAGGCGCTTTTGACCGCGCTCCCCACGGCAAAGAAGATGTTCAACGTTGATTTCGTGGCGGCAAACGGCGAAAATCTCGCGCACGGCTTTGGGATCACCGAGAAAACCGCGGCTGAGCTTTTTCGCTGCGGCGTCGATCTGATCACGGGCGGCAACCATACGTGGGATCGCAAGGAGGTCGTCTCCCTTCTGGAGAGCGCTCCCGTTATCCGTCCGCTAAACTACCCTTGCGGCGCGGCGGGCAAAGGGATATTCATTGCGGACGTGGGGGGCGAAAAGCTGGCGGTGATCAACCTTCTTGGCTTTATGGGGTATGTGGACAACCCATTCAACACCGCGCTTCGCGCAGTCAATGAGCTACGAGAGGCGGGAGTTAAACATATCGCCATCGATTTTCACGCCGAAACCACGAGCGAAAAAAACAGCCTACTGAAGTTGCTGGAAGGTAAAATCAGCCTATTGTGCGGGACGCATACCCACATAGGCACCGACGATCTGCTGATCGCAAACGGCACCGGTTATGTGAGCGACATTGGATTAACGGGGATTAGAAACGAAGTGATAGGAATGTGTTCAAAGGAGCCGATTTCGCGTTTTACGACGGGCATCAGGCGGATGTTTGAGACGTGCGAGGGGGAGCTTACCATATTTCAGGCGATAATTTTTGAGCTAGACGATCGGGGACGGTGCGTGGACGCGTTTAAGATCAAGTCGTTTGACGGCGGAGAGATCGCCGTGTCGATGCGCCACAATCCGGGATGGTGATCGATTCTTCCGCTGACCTATTGCTGAAGCTACACTCTATGGGGCTGATCAGCGGAGATCGCTTCCCTTTCTGGTGGCCTGGATATGGAACGTGGATCGTGCTGGTAACCGCGATTTTGACGCAGCAGTCGCAGTGGCGCAGGGTTGAGCAAAGCGTAAACAACCTCTTCGCCGCGGGGCTGGATTCCTCTCAAAAGCTATTAAGCGCCGATTGGGAGGTTGTGGCGCGGGCGATCGCGCCATCGGGGCTGTACAATCAAAAGAGCCGCCGTGTTGTAAAGCTGTTTGAGGCGATGAAGGCGGATTACGGGACGTTTGAGGATTTCGCGCGGCTTGTTACGAGGGAGTGGCTACTAGAAAGAGAGGGAGTTGGGTACGAGAGCGCGGACGCGATTCTCTGCTACGCCTGCAAACGCCCCGTGATAGCGGCGGATCGTTACGCCGCGAAACTGCTCGCGCTGCTAGGCAGAGAGACAGAGGGGTACGAAGAGACGCAAAACTATCTCAACGATGGTGTCAAAAACGAATTTAGCCGTATAGAGAAGGTTTTGGGGTTGAGCTTGGAGGCGACCTGCGCCTATTTTCATGGCGCGATCGTAGAATTTATGAGAGACAAACAAGATACAGATACAAAAATCGCAAGGCTCATGAGTGATTAAAAGGGCGAAACTATCGGCGGCGATCTTTCTATTTCCGCTCTTGCTCTTTTCGGTTGTGCCTAACGACGACGAGTACTTTATAGCCAAAACCCCGTACGGGACGATCATATACGCGCAAGGAGACGAAAATCTTTCGCAAAGCACGGCGGCTTCGTGGCGCCTGCTGCGTGAAAGGTATGACAAAGAGTTCGGATATGCCCTTGATAATCCCACGCTGATGCTCACAAGCTCCAAAAATCAGATCGCCAACGCGTGGGCAAGCTCGACCCCGCTTCTTTCTATGCAGTACTACGCCGGCGGCGTGGGCATGCTGAACTATTTCGGCTATGTCGATTGGGTACAAACGCTGCTGGCTCACGAGGGGGCGCATCTCTATCAGCTTGATGCCAAAAACGAGGTGATGTACGAACTTTTCGGACGGAACTATATGCCGTTTTTCGCTGGCATTCCCCTGTGGACGTTTCCAAATTTGTTTCTGCCCGATCTCTTTCTCGAGGGCAACGCGGTGTTTAACGAAACGCGCATTACCGGCTGGGGGCGGCTAAACGGCGGCAGGCACAAGGCGCTGTTTCTTGTTCTCCTGAAAGCGGATCTGCTGGATACCACAAGGGCGCTCAACAATCATATATTTTTCCCCTACTTGGAGGAAAAATACATCGTCGGCGGGTATTTTCAGGCCTATCTCGCCTCTCAGTACGGCGTCGATCGCGTCAATAGCTTTTTTAGGACGAACAGCAGGCGCTTTATAAATCCGTTTCTTCTCAACAAGAGTTTCTATCTGCATTTCGGCGCCGATTTCAATACGCTGTTTAATCGGTTTTTAAGCAGCTATAGAGCGGATGCCGATCGCTTTGTCCTACAAAAGGGAGAGAGTCTCTCGCAATCGCAGATTGACGCCCCTCTCGGCGGAGACGAAGAGGCTCTGTTTATCTATGAAAGCGATGGTAAAACATACGCGGACGTACTGATCCTCGATCGCCAAACGCTGCAAACAGAGCGCGTGCGCGGCAGTTTTTCAAGGGGAAAGCCGTTTTGCTTTGCGGGGGAGTGTTTCACCGCTTCTGCTCTTTACACGTCGACGGAGAGGATCGAAACGTCGCTATTCGACAAGGACAGAGAGCCGCTTAAATCTTTTAATGGCAAGGCGGTAAACGACATAAGGAAAACAAGAACGCTCTACTTCAAGACTGACGAGAGTTTCAAAAAAGCCGTTTTGTACGATCAAAACCGCAGAGTAGGCGAGGTTGCCTCTTACGCGCTCTACGGATATGATGGCGCGGTTTACAGCGTTCGGCACGAAGATGGCTCGCGGGTCTTTTACAGAGACGCAGATCGGCTGTTTTCCATCAAAACGGAGGCCTTTTTGAGCGATGTTCTGCCAAATGGCGATCTGCTCTTCACCGCCCCGACTTTTAACGGAAACGGGCTTTTTATCTTTTCGGAAGGCAGGCTTTCGCGTCTGGGAAACGGCGATAACATCATCGACGCAAAGTGGGTGAAAGAGAATCTCTACCTGCTTGAGACAATTACCGCCGAGGGCTATGAGACGCTGCTTGTCGGACTGGAAAAAAACAACGACAGGCCGGTGCGGTTTGATTATGGAGGCGAGGAGGCGCTTGACTTTGAGAAGGCGGCGGCGGAGAATCTGGATGCCGTACCGTATAACGCCCTTCTAAATCTGCGTTTTTCATACTTCTATCCGACGATCGGATTTTCAGAAGATGGAACGGTCGGATCGGCTGATTTTCTCTTTGTCGATCCGCTGGAATTTAACACCTTGACCTTGAGCTACGCCCATAACGCCGATGGCGAGGATATTGGGCGGGCAAGCTACGAGAATCGGCGCTACCGCCTCTTTTACGGGGCGCAGGGCTACTTCAATTCCGACAACGACAACAAAAACGAAAGAGAGTTCGGCGCGGATATACACGCGGGATACCTAATCGATCAGGACAATACGAGTCAGACAAGCGTGATCGTGCGCAAGCTGTTCGATCCAAACGACAGAGAGAACGCGCCGCTGATCGCCTCAATCCGATACGACTACGCCCTTTACTATCCGTTCGCGCCTGAAAACGAAACCGCGCTTTCACTTTCGATCAGCGGACGGCGCAACGAGAGAGGGGAGCAAGAGGAGCTTTCGTACGGCGCGAAAGCAGAGATGCGCCAGCGGTTGTTTTCGCGGATATATCTTCTACTTGGGGCGAAATACTCCCGTTCAGACAGCTACTACGTGTTGCTGGAGGAATCGCCCGCCGACATCGCCGATGAGATCAACTTTGAGCTATTGCGTCTTCCCTATCGATACAGAACAGACCGCATCTTTGGTTACAAAGCCGCGTTGAGCGCCGCGATCGACACGCCCGTTTACTCCTCTGTCATTCCGATCGGGTTGCATCGCATAAAACCCTCTATCGCTTACGAACGGCTGGAGCTTGGCAAAAAAGGATACCAGATCGAGGAAAAGAACGCCGCGGTGGAATTTGATATGCTTTTTGCGCACCGGTTTGATTTCTCGCTGCGGGCGACTTACATACAAAACAGCGAAACCAGCGATGGCTGGATCGTAACGCTTATAGCCGGATTCTGATTTTTGGCAAGGTCGGTCGAGATATGGAGTATACTAACTAGAATAGATTGATGAGTTTATGGTGGAGGTTTCATGACGAAAAGACGCGGTTTGAGTTGGATAGTTTTTTTTATAAGCGTCTTTTTTATTATGGGCAACGCGATCTACGTCATATATTTCAGCGAGGAAGGGGAATCACAGACGGGTTCTTTGTTGCTGGAACGGGAAGTATCGGTCAGCGCGCACACGGTAAAACGGGCAAACGAACCGATATCGCCCATACGCAAACCGACAAACCTCAACGCTGAGAAGGTAGAACTGGGCTACGCGCTGTTTCACGATCCACGCCTTTCAAAAGACGACACGGTTAGTTGCGCAAGCTGCCACGATCTCTTTAGCGGCGGGGTGGACGACACAAAATTTTCCGTTGGCGTCGATGGCGCGGTTGGCGACATAAACGCTCCCACCGTTTACAACTCATCTCTCAACTTCGTGCAGTTCTGGGACGGAAGGGCAAAAAGCCTCGCCGAGCAGGCAGCCGGACCGATCACCAATCCGGTAGAGATGGCATCATCTTGGCAGCAGGTGGTCTCTAAACTCAACGCCGATGCCGATCTCTCCGACTATTTTATAAGAGTTTACGACGAGAAACCCAACAAAAAAAATATCGCCGACGCGCTCGCGGAGTTTGAACGATCTCTGGTGACTCCCTCCCGCGTGGATCGGTGGCTTCAGGGGGACGACAGCGCGCTGAGTCCAGACGAGATGAGAGGATACAGGGTGTTTGTCTCGCACGGATGCACCGCGTGCCATCAGGGAGAGGGGATCGGCGGCAACATCTACCAGCGCTTCGGGATTATGTATGACTATTTCGCCAACAGGGGGCAGATCGCCCAGAGCGATATGGGGCGCTTCAACGTAACAAAGCGGGAGGAAGATCGCTTCGTGTTTAAAGTTCCCAGCCTGCGCAACGTTACGCTCACCGCTCCATACTTTCACGACGGTTCCTCCGAAACGCTTGAAAGCGCGGTTATTCAGATGGGATACTTCCAGCTTGGGGCAAATCTGCCCAGCGGCGATATTGACGATATTGTGAAGTTCTTAAATGCTCTCACGGGCGAAGATTTATATCGATGAAAAAACTTACGCGGACGATCAAGTTTCTTCTCCCCTGGATATTGATGAGCGTATTGGGGGCGATCCTCTTCATTCTCTACCTGCTCAGCGCCAACATCAACAGCGGAGATCGCAACAAGGTCGATCTGAACATCAGGCAGGCGTTGGCGCTCAATACCCAGACGGAGCTTGACGTGCTACGCCTTCGTTACCGCCAGATACTAAACTACGACTCTCTTACCACCGCCTCCGCGATGATCGACGAGCTGCTAGATTCGTTAAACGACGAGTTTGCCAAACTAGATTTGGAATACGCGCTTGTCAAACCTATAGAGCATTGGCGGACGAAGTCGGTGAACATTGAAGATTTTAAGCGCCAAAACTCCGTGCTGGTCAACTCTCTTTACCACTTTACAAATCTGATAGACCGACTCCAAACCGACGAAAACATGAACGGCAAGGAGAGTATCCGCAGAAGCGTCAACGCCGTTGAGAGAGCGGTGCTGGTCTATCTCAATGAGCAAAGGGCTCCGCTTGTGGAGGAGGCAAGCCGGTCGATCTGGGCGCTTGAAAAGTTAAGCGCGAGGCAAACGGGCGAATTCGGCGCGCAGTTGCAGCTCCTGACAGCGCACGCCAAAAAGATCGTGGAGAATCATCTGCCGGTTTGGAGTCTGATCGCGGAGATGAACCGCAACGCCTTTGCGCTTGAGCTTACCAATGCCTATACGGAGTACATAGAGACGCATTCCGTGCTGGCGCGAAAAGCGGAGAGTTACCGCCGCCTAATGGCGATCTTCTCCCTGCTGATGATCCTAACGGTGATGGCGATAGTGCTGAGGTTGCAGCAGACCGCGCAGGAGCTGGCAGAGAGCCATTCGCTGCTTTACAACATCACCGATCACCTCATTGAAGGGATAATAGGATTTGACGGCAAGCGGAATGTAACCTTTACCAACCGCAAGGCGGAATCGCTGCTAGGGCGCGGCAGAGACGATCTGATGGGCAAAGGCGCTCTGGAGGCGCTACGCATCACCGATCACAGCGGCGACGAGTTTGCTACCGCAATGAAGCGCGGGGCGCATTTTGACGGCGAGGTGTGGATTACGCGCAAGGACGCAACTCGTTTTCCGGCGTTCTTCCTGGGCGCTCCGCTGCCTTCGCTGGAGCATAGCGAAACGGTGGGATACGTAACGTCATTCAGGGACGTTTCATACCAACACGAGGCTCAGGAGAGAATGCTTCTCGCCGCGAAAGTTTTTGAAGGTCTTTCGGAGGCGATGATCATAACCAACGCGGATGCGGAGATTCAGTCCGTCAATCCAGCCTTTACCACGATCACCGGCTACAACGAGCAGGAAGTGATGGGGAAAAACGTGGGCAAAGTGCTTGGATCGGGGCAGCACGACAAAGAGTTTTTTAAGCTGCTGTGGGAGGCGCTGATCGAAAAGGGGCAGTGGAGAGGCGAAGTGATCAACCGCAGAAAGACAGGCGAGCTTTTCCCCGAATGGCTTTCAATCACCGCCGTGCGTTCTCAAAGTGGCAATGTTGAGCGGTATATCGCGCTTTTTAGCGACATCTCGGATCGTAAGCAGGCGGAGGCGCATATCCGCCATCTCGCCTACCACGATCCGCTCACCGGTTTGGCGAATAGGATGCTCTTTAACGACCGTCTGGTTACCTCCATTCATCAGGCGCACCGCAACGGCAATATGCTTGCGGTGATCTATATGGATATCGACCGCTTCAAATCGATCAACGATTCACTCGGACACCCGATCGGCGATCAACTGCTCAAACTTGTCAGCGAACGCCTCTCTGGAACGATACAGGAGGGAGATACGATCGCCCGCTTCGGCGGCGACGAGTTTGCCGTGCTTGTACCAAAAATTTCAGAGATCGCTCAGGCTTCCGCGGCGGCGCGAAAGATTCTTCAGGCGTTCAAAGATCCGTTCGCGTTGAGCGGACGGGAGATTTTCAGCTCCACAAGCATCGGCATCGCCATCTATCCAGACGACGCGGAAACGGCGGACGATCTGCTCAAACACGCCGATCTGGCGCTCTACGCCGCCAAAAACGCCGGCCGATCGACATACTGGTTTTTTCAGGAGACGGAGAGCGACGACTACATCTCGCGGCTGGAATTGGAAACCGCTATGCGCCACGCCGTCAAGAGGGAGGAGTTGCGCCTGTACTATCAGCCGCAAGTTCTCTCGGACACGGGAAAGATATACAGCGTCGAGGCGTTGGTGCGCTGGCAGCATCCGACGCTGGGGCTTGTCCCGCCCGATAAATTCATCTCGCTTGCGGAGAATATCGGCTATATCGAAGAGATTGGCGAATGGTGCTTAAAAACCGCCTGCAATCAGTTCGTGGAGTGGCAAAAAAGCGGCGTGCCGATCCGGCGCGTGGCGGTGAACGTCTCCGCAAGGCAGTTAAAAAACCCGCACTTTATGGACAACGTTCTACAGATCGTTAAGGAAACGGGCATGCCGATCGAATCGCTGGAACTAGAACTTACGGAATCCTCTATGAGCGACAACACGGAGAAAACGATGATGCTTTTTGAGGAGTTTCGTGGGCGGGGGATCAGGATCGCGCTGGACGACTTTGGCACAGGCTATTCGTCTCTCTCTTATCTGGCGATGTTCCCTGTCGATGTGCTGAAAATCGATCAGAGTTTCGTGCGGGCGATGGGGAC
>JAIRKM010000058.1 GCA_031260125.1 Helicobacteraceae bacterium
AAGCATACTTTAGGTGGAGCGACCTTTGTATCAAACTTTATTCTTTACTTTGAAGGCGGCTATTGGGACGTAGAATCTCACAGAAAAGTACTGCTTCATCTATGGTCTTTGGGAGTGGAGGAGCAGTTTTATCTGGTTTTCCCCATAGTCTTGTTTGTAATCTATAAACTATCCGTTTCGTCCTCTTTCGTGTGGAAAAGACTCTTTATCGCCTTACTCGCTCTGTTTTTACTCTCTCTTGCGCTTAATCTCTCTTTGTCCAAGATCGATCGCGATCTGGACTTTTATATGCCATTTACAAGATTCTGGGAGTTGTTGGCAGGGAGTCTGCTGGCGTTGTATCTAAGAAAGCCCGACAGGGCAAAGCCATCAAGCAAAGTTCTAATCGCTCTCTTAGTTATAGGCGTTGCTTTGCTTATTAACGCCTCCTTTACCACCACTCAAAGAGGCTTTCCTGGATACAAGGCTCTCTTTCCCGTTATTGGAACGGCTCTTGTCATATATGCGGGAAGCTTTAACAGCGTTAAACTCTCCTTAATCAACCGTATTCTATCGTTTAGACCGATCGTAGGCGTAGGGCTAATTAGCTATCCGCTTTATCTATGGCATTGGGTTCTCTTGTCCTTCGCGTGGATTATCGTAGGAGGCTGGAACGCCAAAAGCTTTGAGCTTGTCGGTTTACGAGGCTCTTTGATCCTAATAGCCATCGCGCTCTCTATTCTTACATACTATCTAATCGAACGACCGATTAGGTTTGGGAAGAAGGGCAGAGGGATAAAGGCGATTTTGTTGGTAGTGGCGCTTGTGGGAGTCGGTCTGTATGGCGCATTTGCATACAAGTTTAACAATCTGTTAATGCCGTTTAAAATTGAGAGTTTAAAGGATGTTAGTCAAGCGTTGAGTGGTTATAAATTTATTGAATATATTGATTGCAAAAAACAATATAGAATTACTAATGGATATTGTATTTTCAACGATCAAAACGGCTCAGAAACTATAGCTATTATGGGTGATAGTTTTTCGTGGGCGTCGTTTCAAGCGATAGCGGAGTTTAATGCGAAAAAAGGAAGGAATACTTTGTCAATTTATGATGTAGGGCACCTCAATTCCGGAAAGGTCGATGGCAGCCTCAATCCTGTTTGGGGGCAATTTGCCGCAAACGATTATAAGGATAAAGTTTTTGACTTGGTCACGTATGATAATCAAATTCGTAAGGTATTTTTTATCGTCAATCCGCATAGCATTGAGCCGATAGATTTCTATAATAGAATACAGAACTCAGTTGATAGGTTGATTGAAGCAAATAAAAAGGTATACGTGGTGGCAAATCAGCCTTGGCTACCTAAACATATCAAAGATATTATTGTTTTTAACCCATTAAAATTAAAGCTAAGAGATGATTTTGAAATTTATAGAGAAGAAAGATTTAAGGCTCATAAGGAATATTATGAAGAGTTTGCCAAAATAAAAGGCGCAACTATAATATCCACATTTGACATTTTTTGTCCAACGGAAAAATGTTTGTATTTGGACGAGAATGGAATACCGTTATATTCAGATCACGCTCATCTTAGCGTTACCGCAGGCGGGCGTTTTCTTGTAGAGAAGGTATTAAAACCGTATCTGGACGAGTAGGCGGCGTGGACTATACCCGCGCAGACTTGTTGTTTCATCAGAGTATGACGGTATTAACGGCGATCATCGTAGCTGCAAAAGAGTACAATAGCGGGTGATGAAAGATAAGGCTTACAAGGTGCTGGCTACTCAAAAAGGCATCTCCAACAACGAGGCAAAGCGGTTAATTGATAACGCGCAGGTATTCTTTGAGGGCAAGAGGCTCACCATAGCGCGAATGGAAATTGACCGCGCCGCCGTATTGAAGGTTATCGATCAAAAAGAGCCGGTAAAAATCTACGAAGACGACGATCTGCTGGCGGTTGATAAGCCCGCCGGCGCCGAATGCTACGATCTGGAAAAAAAGTTTGGATTCAGGCTGATTCACAGGCTTGATAAACCCACAAGCGGCGTATTGCTGCTGGCAAAAAACGAGACGTTTTTAGAATCCGCGATCCGCGAGTTCAGAAAAAGGCTGGTAGAAAAAAAATATCTGGCTGTGGTGGAGGCGATCGTTGCGGAAGAGAGGCGAATCGATCTGCCGGTTTTTACGCAAAAAGGCGCGAAGGCAAAAAGCGAGGTGGATAAAAAACGAGGATTGGCTGCGGTAAGCGTCATAAAACCGCTGCGGATAGAGGGCAGAAGGACGATGTTGGAAGTCTCCATTGAAACCGGACGTACGCATCAGATTCGCGTTCATCTGTCGTATATCGGTCTGCCGATTTTGGGCGACGAAAGTTACGGCGGGAAACCTTACAAACGGCTTATGCTACACGCCTCGTCTATTGCCTTGCTGAATCGAGAGATCAAAGCGCAAACTCCCGTTGAATTTAACGATCTGTTCCGCTAAAGAGAGACGCGGGAAACTGCATAGCAAGGCAGTGAACGCTTCCATATTGACGCGCCGCGGCGGAGGCGTCGATTGGGATGATCTCTCGACCATCAAATGCGCTTTTGAGCGCGCAAAGAGCCTCAGAGTCCTCGCTCACTCCGTAAGTTGGAACGATTACCGCGCCGTTGATAATTAAAAAGTTAGCGTAGGTTGCGGGCAGCCTCTTTCCATCGTATAGCAGCTTAGGCAGCGGCAGAGGGATCAAGCGGTAGGGTCTGCCATCACAAGCGCGAAATGCCTCTAGCTCCCGCCTCATCTTGAGAAGCGGTTCATAGTGGCGATCTCCCTTGTCCGTGCAGGCGGTAAAAGCGATCGTCTGAGGATCGCAAAATCTAGCGAGCGTGTCGATATGCGCGTCAGTGTCGTCATTTTCCAAATGTCCGTTTTCCAGCCACAAAACGCGCTTAACGCCAAATTCTTCTGTAAACGCCAATTCAAAATCTTCCACGCTCCACAGCGCGTTGCGGTTTGGCGCAAAGAGGCATTTTTGGGTAGTCATCAGCGTACCGGCTCCATCGCTCTCAATACTTCCCCCTTCCAGAATCCAGCCCGTTTTGCGCATAGCAGACGCGCCGAACGCCCCCAGCGCGGCTAATTGGGCGTTGATTTGATTGTCAAGGTTGGCGGCAAACTTCAACCCCCAGCCGTTGAACTCAAAATCCAAAAGCAGCGGCAGAGCGTTTTCCTCTACGGTGATCGCCCCAAAATCCCGCGCCCACGTGTCGTTTGTGGGTATTTCGGCAAAGATCGTTCGATCCGCGGCGGCTGCCCCAAGCCATTGCTGTGCCTTTCTAGCTTCCGGACAGATTAGCAATACCTTTTCAAAGTGCGTAATCGCCTCGATCAGCTTTTTGTAAAACGGCAAAATATCATCAAGATACGCCGACCAGTCGCTGCCGCTGTGGGGCAGAGCGAGCAAAATCGCGCCCTGCTTTTCCCACTCTGCGGGCAGCCGCCGCGTGGAGAACGGTTTTTTAGCCATGTGAGCTAAGGTTTGGCGCTTTCAAGTACCGAGTCGGCAAATTGTTTAAACAGATAGCCGCTTTCGTGCGGGCCGGGACTCGCTTCTGGATGGTGCTGGACGCTGAAGATCGGCGCGTCTCTATACCGCACCCCCTCGATCGTGCCGTCAAAAAGGTTGACATGCGTAATTTCGGCGACCTCTTCGATGTTTTCCGGTATAGAGTAGTTGTGGTTCTGGCTGGTAATTTCCACCACACCCGTTTCGCAATTTTTTACCGGCTGGTTTGCTCCGTGATGACCAAATTTGAGCTTAAACGTTTCGTAACCGTGTGCGATCGCGAGCAGTTGATGTCCAAGACAGATGCCAAAGATCGGAATTTTGCGTTTTACCAACTTCGCTATTTCGGCGGCAAGCCCCTTCAAAACCATCGGATCGCCCGGACCGTTGCTCAGAAAGACGCCGCCGATCTCCCTCGCCTCAAAGCGCCTTATTATCTCATCGGCTTTCGTGTCGTAGGGAACAACTTCCACCTCAAGCCCAGCCTGTACAAGTGAATTAAAGATATTGAATTTCGCGCCAAAGTCTATGGCGATCACTTTTTTCCCGACATCTGCCTTCTCAAAGCGCTGCGTATTGTGATTCCACGCTCCCTGCGAATGCCTGTACGCCTTTTTCGTCCCAACCTCATCAAGAAAATTGACGCGATCCATGCGTGGTGCGTTGTCCAGCACCGCCCTGATCTCTGAAAGCTCCTTCGTCTCTGTCGAAGCAACCGCCATCATTGCGCCTTCCTTGCGGATCAGCTTGGTGAGCGCTCTAGTGTCGATCGAGCAGATGCCTAAAATGCCGTTTGTTTTCAAAAAGCCGCTCAGACTTCCCTCGCTACGATAGTTGGACGGTTCGTCCTGATAGTTTCGCGTAATCACCGCGCGGGCAAAGACTCCTCTGCTTTCCAAATCGTTTTCATTAACGCCGACAACCCCTATTTCGGGCATAGTAAAGGTGATGAGCTGCCCCGCGTAGCTCGGATCGGTGATGATCTCTTGATAGCCGCTCATAGAGGTGTTGAAGACGATCTCTCCGCATGCCGTTCCTTGAGCCCCAAAACTTTCCGCCTCAAAGAAAATTCCATTTTCAAGATAGAGATAACAAGGTCTCATCACATCCCCAGTTTTGACAGTTCTTCGCTGTATAGCTTCGCAAAGAGAATTTCGTACTCCTCCGTGCCTCTGATGATGCTGCGCTTGTAATGACGCAGCTTTTCGTGAACGATATCCTCGATCTCATCTTGTCTTTTGCCATAATCAAGAATCGCCTTGCCGATCAAATTTTTGATGAGGTTTTCGCTGACGGTATAGTTGATCAGATCCTCCTCGTACAATTCGTCGAGAATCCGGTGTGCAAGGTCGTTGAAGCGGTCGCCAGTCTCCAAGATCAGCCCTCTTTGCGCCGCAACCTTGCGTTTAATCATTCTGAAAAGCTGCTTGCGATCCGCCTGATAGAAGTCGATATCCTCTTCTTTTTCTCCCATAATACGATTCACCTCGGCGTCCACGCTCTTTTCCAGCTCAACCTCGTCGATAAGTTGAACGCTTACCGCCTTTACGACTGGACCGTCTCCCTGCGAAAAAGTGACGAGCTTGCTGTTTGACAGTTCCCGGGCGATCTTCTCGGCGATAAATTGAACATGCCCGCTTAAAAGCCGCATCTGTTTCCTCTCTTTCCAGGTTATGTACGCGGATCATACAAGAAAGGCGGTTAGTCCCCACTTGCCGTAGCGTTTTTATCGCGCATGTAGGGCGGTCCTTTGTGCAAAATGCCCGTGATCGCCGCCGCGCTTGATGGTTCCATTCTCGCGATAATCCCAGCCGCGATCTTGCCGTCAAGCTGGCTTAAAATTTCCGCCGCTAGATACGGATCGAGGCTGTTCATAATATCTCCCGCGCTGCCGGGCTTCATTCCGCCATAGAGTCCGGCGAGCTTTGCGTCTTTGAGTTCTCGAATCTGATCCAGCACTGTTTCGTTGGCTTTCTGCCTCTGCTTGATCTCTTCGTTTATCTCCTCGATCCTTTTGAGCTTCTCGTCGATCTCCGCCTCTTTTTTCCTAAGCGCCTCGTCCTTCTCGATCATCACCCGTTCCGTTGCCGCTTTCAGCGCGTCAAATTCGCTCTTTTTCACGTCCAGACGATCGATCTCGACAAATATCTCTCCTTTGCGCGCCTCAAATATGGCGTTGCAATCATCGATCGCGAAGAGAAAAGCAAAGCAGAGTGCTAAGCATAAAACGGCTCTCATGTAGTTCGCCCTCCCACATAGCGCATATTCGACACGGTTTCGCCGAGCTGTTTCTCCTCGTTTTTGCGCGCAAAAAGCGCCGCTTGCGCCTTCTCCTCTTTATCGAGATGGTTTGCCTTTTCAAACTCTATCTGCGCGTTTTTGATGCGAAAGCGCACTTGAAACGCCTTTTGCCGCAACGTGAAAAGCTCCCTGCTCATGCTTTTGATGTCGCGCCGGTATATGCGGCTGTTTTCGCAAAAAACGGCAAGTTCCGCCGCGCCTCCGCTCTCCGGCCGCGGCAGACGGGAGAGCTCATCCTTTAACGTCTCGATCTTCCCTTCCGTTTGGAAAATATCGGATTGAACGATCTGAAGCTCTTTTTGCAGATTTTCCACCGCCAGCCGTCGAATTTTCGCAATCTCTCCAAACGCCGCCATCTTTTACCTGAATATCGTATCGTAACGATCCGCGCCGGTGGAGATGATCCCGATCTTAACGCCGATCATCTCTTCAAGCGAATCGACATAGTTCTTCGCTTCAACGGGCAGATCGTCAAATACGCGTATTTTGGATATTTTGCCCCACCCCTTGAACTCCTTATAGACAGGCGAACCGTCAAGATAGTCCGAGCAGACTAAAATCGTGTCAAAGCCATCGAATACATCCAGCTTCATCAGCGCAATATTGTCCACGCCGTTTAAGCGGCAGGCAAAGCGGGCAAGAGGCGCGTCAAACCAGCCGCATCTTCTGGGTCTGCCTGTGGTGGTGCCAACCTCCTGACCTATCTTGCGTATGCGATCGCCCGCTTCGCCAAGCTGCTCCGTAGCGAACGGTCCGTTGCCCACCCTCGTGCAGTACGCTTTCGCCACTCCCATAACGCTACCGATCTCCTTGTGCGAAAGACCCGTGCCTATGCATGCGCCCGCCGCAACCGTGTTGGAACTGGTAACATACGGATACGTTCCGTGATCGATATCTAAAAGCGTGCCTTGCGCGCCTTCCAACAGCACCTTTTTGCCCCAGTCTAAAGCCTCCCAGAGAGCCTTTGTCGTATCTGCGCAAAACGGCAAAAGCCGATCCTGCCAAAACTGTGTGGAGCTTTCTATTTCCGCGATGGAAGGCGCCGGAACCGAGCATTTCTCGTAACGCTCAAGGATCGAATAGGCAAGTTTTTTGGCATCTCTTAATTCTCCAAAACGCAGCCCAGAACGCGCGATCTTATCGGCGTAGCAGGGACCTATGCCGCACCCTGTGGTGCCGATAGCCTTATCGCCCAAGTTTTGCTCGCTTGCTTTGTCAAGCGCGATATGGTAATCCATAATAAGGTGCGCGTTTTCGCTGATTAGCAGCTTGCCACGCAGATCGTCGAATTGATCCATCTCCTTGATCAGTTCATCAGGACTGATCACCACGCCGTTTCCAATTACATTGATCGCCTTTGGATTCAAAACGCCCGATGGGATCAGATGCAGGGCGTACCTTTTGTCGCCGATTATAATCGTATGACCGGCGTTATGTCCTCCCTGATACCGCGCTACATAGTCGTATTGTTGCGCTAAAAGATCGACGACCTTGCCCTTGCCCTCGTCGCCCCATTGAATGCCAACTACCAAATCCGCTTTCATCATTCCGCTCTATATTTTTTTGCCATTCTACAGCCCTTCGCCTTGCCAGCGGCAAAATGACGCCGAGAATCGTGGGCGCGGTACGGCAATCTATCGCTCCCCATGCCGCCGCGCACGTAAGGAGCGAAACGGGAACAATCCGGTAGCGCGGCTTGATGGCGCTTAGCGCAGATCATGGATTTTTGCCGGCGACCAACGCTATATCGCGCGGTGAATAGGTCGCGGCGATCTGCAAATCGTTCTGATTTTGACCTACGTTCAAAAGGTGCAGCGCATCTTTCTGACTTTTTGGGATAGGAAGCAAATCAAGTATTTTGCCAATCTGCATAATCTTATAGCCATGCGAAATAGCCTGTTTGTGCAACCATATATCGTCGCTTTTGGGGCAGAGTTCCATAAAACCGCTTCCCGCCGCTCTAAGCGCCAGCGCGAAGCTGTGGGGATAGATCACTCCCGCCTCGCCGGTGGCAAAGTTTGCCGCGCTTGGCGTTTTTGGCGGCGCGTAACTCCACTCTCTATACGGCGCGAATCCTTTAGCGCCCTCTATTAGCTTGATCCGTTTTGCGCGGTGGGCGTGAATAATCTCCGGCGCGCTCCTATGGGCTTCAAGCAGCTCAAAAAGCCACTCTTTCGGATAAAAAACATCGTCGTCGGCAGTGGCAAAGGGCAGTTTATCGTTTTTAGAGAGTATAAAAGGATAGTATTTCTTATGCGGACCATAATTTTCACATTTCACTATTTCCAGACCACGATCCTGCAAACGCTTTAATTCTATAGGTAGATTTTCAAATATTGCGAGTTCATCTATATACAAAATCAGCCGCTTTGGACGCAACAATCCGTGCGCGATCGATTCAATCGCCAGATAAACCGTCTTCACCCGATCTCCGTAGCTTGTCAAAGACACCGTTACTTGAGAAAACGGATCGCACGCCGATATCGAGCCGCCGTGTCTGTTAAGCCGCTTATATTTTGCCGATAGAAAGAGGCTGTTTAGTTTTTTACAAACCCCTTTCGCGCTCTTTTTTATACCCACAATAAACCGTCTTCCTTTCCTCGACAACGATCAACTAAAACGGCTCATTGCATATTAAATATTTTCTTATCGCCGAAATTGCGGGTTGTTAATCCGCCGACGGTTTTTTGCCGCTTGCCATTCCGCCCGTCAATACCAGCCTCATTGCTTCTTCTGCGTCAATATTCGCGTAGACAAGCTTATTTTTGTCAATATACACTGTATATCCGCCGATCATATATCCAAGAGGCATATAGACGCCCACAAGATTCGGATCATCCAATCCCAAAGTTTTGCCTGCCTCATGGTCAGTAATAAATCCAATCAGCTTCTTATCTCCAAGTTCCACCATCACTACCGAGCTTTCGTTCTCTTTTTTTGTAACGGACATAAAATTTACCAGATCGCGCAGACTTACATAGACTGTTTTGATCAGCGGAATCTTCTGTAAAATATACTCGCCGTAAGAGATCAGCTTCTTGAATATCCAACCGTTTACCAGCCAGCCTACGATTAGGAGGGCGGCTATGCCGACGATAAGCCCCAGACCCGGAAAATAGTAATACTGCCCGTTTTGGAAGATCATATCAAGCAACGATTTGATCCCGACTTCCACGCCGGAAACGAACCAATAGGTCAAATATATAGTAGCTACAAGCGGGAGAAGGGTTAAAATGCCCTGAACTGAAATGCGAAAAAGCCTGCTGGAGAAAGAGGGTTTGCCGCTCATTTGCCACTCCTTGCTAAAATTGAGTCGGTAATTATACAATAGTCCGCCATAGGGAGATCGATGAGGGGCGAGTTTGAGCTGATTGAAAAACTAACCAGCAATTTTGAGATGATCGGTGATGATTGCGCTTGCGTTAAGGTTGGCGGAAAACTACTTTTGATCAGCAATGACGATCAGATAGAAAATACGCATTTCACCCGCTCTTTCCCGCCGCGCGGCGTAGGATATAAGCTGGTAATAAGCAATGTCAGTGATATACTATCCTGCGGTGGAATCGCAAAATACATAAATATATCTCTGCATATACCAAAAGATATAAACGAGGAATATATCCTAGAGGTGTACGAAGGCATTAAAAGAGCATGCAAAGAGTACGCGGTAGATATAACTGGAGGCAACACCTCAACGTCAGCCACCCTTGCAATAAGCGCCTTCATTCTAGGAGAAACCGACCGTTTTGTAACGCGAGGCGGCGCGCAAGAAGGCGATCTGCTATACATCAGCGCCCCGCTTGGAAAGAGTCGCTTTAGTTTGGAAAGACTCCTAGCAGGTGAAGCGGATCATCCCTTATACGATACGCATCTCTATCCAAAGCTACCGACTCATATTAAGCCGCTGATCGCCGGTTTCGCCACAAGTGCAATCGATATTAGTGATGGTTTTTTGGGAGATTTAGGGCATATAGTAAATAAAAGCAAAGTAGGCTTTAATATATATAATCGTTTGTCAATTGCCGATCGGGAACTTCTGCGTTTTATGGACGAAGAAAGCGCTGTTGAATATGCGCTAAACAGCGGTGAGGAGTATCAGCTTATCTTTACTATCGCGCCGCGTGACAAAAAAGAAGCAGATCGATACTCTCTCCTGCCAATTGGCGAGGCGATCGGCGGCGGAGGGGTGTTCATAGAGGGCGAGGCTGTGCGCGCGAAGGGATTTGCGCACTTTTAGTCCGCTTTTGCCCGCAAAAATCGTCTATGCGATCGTTTTTATTGCGTTTGCAACCGCAAAGGGAGTCTGCTTGATTTAACAAAAGCCAGATTGCGCTACTGTCCGGAAGCGAACCCTTACGGCATTACGACGATCGATCGGTATTCTTATAATCCGCAACCAAAATCACGGGCTTTTCTATCGTTTTTGTTTAATTCTTTTATTTCTCTTATGCTTTTTTCTGCCCATTTTGGCAAGTTTGATTTAATCTGTTTTTCAATTCTATCATTCTTAATATACAGTAAATCTCGCTTAACAGCTGAATTATCTAATATGTAGGCTCTATCGGCTATACCAAACGCTTTTGCTAAATTATTTATACTTCTTTTATATCGTCTAGTTATATCTTCGTTTGGTACATTATGACCACCTTTAGCAACCCTAATTTTAACACGAGTTCTTGAGAGTGAAACGTCGTCAATTCCTATATAGGCAAGATTTACTTTATAGCCTATTTTTTTCGCTTCTTCCATAAGTCCTATTTCGCCGTTTCCCGTCAGAGTCGTTTCAATTGCGAACGATTTACGTCTTACGAGCATTTCTTTTCTTTGTCTTATGGCAATTTTCCCTGCTTCAAGAGGTGATAAAGA
The DNA here is from genome assembly GCA_031260125.1 of Helicobacteraceae bacterium. Lineage (GTDB taxonomy): Bacteria > Campylobacterota > Campylobacteria > Campylobacterales > SZUA-545 > JAIRKM01. The sequence goes on from JAIRKM010000058.1 coordinate 10,695, forward strand.
ATATTCTTTTGCTATAACGTCTGGATTTATAATAATGATTTTGCGAAGAATAAAATGCTCTGCCAATGTACTTTTGCCGGCGCCGTTAGGTCCGGCGATAACAATCAATTGAGGCTTATTTGCCATCTCTTACGATCTTGACAACTTTGTCGTTATCTCCTGACATATCGACTTCAATAAGTTCGATTTTCCCGTTCGGATACTCCATCAGAACGCAACCTTTTGGAGTATCTTTTTCGCGATACGCGATCGGGTGTCCTTGCGCCAATATTTCAGCCCCCGCATTCCAATTATCGGTCGTCATAAGTTCAAATGCCCGTTCAAGCTCCGTATGGTTTTCTGTCAGCATTTTAGTTTCCTTATGTCGTATTTTAACAAAACTACCCAATCCTTGATATGCGCAACGTTCAGTAACAGGGGCGTTAATAATGATTTTCAAACGGATGCAAAACGCGAGCAAACCCTCTTGTAGAGAGTGGTGACTCCCACGGGACTCGAACCCGTGTATCCACCGTGAAAGGGTGGTGTCCTAACCGCTAGACGAGGGAGCCGCAAAAACAACGCCGAATTGTATCCACTTTTGCTAAAATGACGATGGAATGAGAGATTATCGTCTGCCGCTTTTGATGATTTTATGCTTGCTGGTCGGCTGCGCCAAACCGTTGGTCAACGAAAGCCGCGCCGTTGCGGCGACCATAAAAACTCCCAAAATAGCCGTGAGTCAAAGCGGGTTTCTGGACACATTGGATAACGATCGCTATCGTTTGCAGATATACGCAGCCGGACAGGCAACGCTTGAACTTACAGTCGGGGAAAAAATCTGCGATGGCAGTCTCTGCCTATCGCCTGATGGCTTCAACGAACGCTATTTGTCTCGCAGTTATCCGCCGAATCTTCTGCGCGATATTCTTGGACAAAGAGTGATTGCGGGGTTGCGAAACGCCCAGATAGAGGCAAAAGAAAACGGTTTCATTCAAAGGGCAAACATTAGCGGCGAATATGACATTGTCTATGAAAAAGACGGCGGCTCACAACGTTTTAGAGACACGCTTAACCGCGTGTTGATCGTCATTCGCCACACCGATTAACCAGCGTAATTATTAAGGAGAAAAATGAAATTTGTTGGAGCGCATGTAAGCATTTCTGGCGGGCTGGAAAACGCGCCGAAAAACGCGGCGGCGATCGGAGCGAAAGCCTTTGCACTTTTTACCAAAAATCAACGCCAATGGGAGGCAAAACCATACGAAAAAGCGCAGATAGAGGCGTTCAAAAACGAGTGCGATCGCTTGGGTTTCAGCGCCGATCATATATTGCCGCACGACAGCTATCTGATCAATCTCGGAGCGCCCGAAGATGAGAGTTTGGCGCGAAGTAGGGCGGCGTTTATTGACGAGATGAAACGTTGCGAAGAGCTTGGGTTGAAGGCGCTCAATCTCCATCCGGGCAGCCATAAAAATATGATCTCTCAAGAGGAGTGCATAGCGCGGATCGCGGACAGCCTCAATATTGCGCTAGACCAAACGACGCGCGTAACCGCAGTAATTGAAAACACGGCTGGGCAAGGCGGTAATCTTGGGTTTTGTTTCGAGCAGATAGCGGCGATTATCGATCGCGTAGAGGATAAAACCCGCGTCGGCGTCTGTTTGGACACCTGCCATCTGTTTGCTTCCGGTTACGATCTGCGCGAGCAAGCCGCCTACAAAAAAACTATGAACGAGTTTGATCGTGTTGTCGGCTTTAACTATCTTCGCGGTATGCATCTAAACGACGCCAAAGCGCCGCTAGACAGCAAACTTGATCGCCACGAATCAATAGGCAAGGGCGAGATCGGGCTTGAGGCTTTTAGGCTGATTATGAACGATCCGCGCATGGACAATATGCCGCTGATTTTGGAGACAATCGACGACACTATATGGGCGGCGGAAATTAAACTTTTGTATTCGCTAATATGATCGTTCATATTTGCTGTAGCGTCGATAGTTGGTATTTTCTTGAGCGGATCAAAGAGAAATATCCGAACGAGAGGCTGATTGGTTTTTTTTATAACCCAAATATCTTTCCAATTGCCGAATATAAAACGCGCCTGATCGACGCAAAGCGTTGTTGTGAAAGGTTGGGGATTTGGTTTGTTGAGGGCGAATATGACGATCAAAACTGGCTTAAACGGATTGAGGGTTTGGAGAACGAACCTGAAAGGGGGATACGCTGCGATCTCTGTTTTGATCTCAGAATGGAGAAAACCGCTGAGTGTGCCGTTCAAAACGGCGAAACGCTTTTTACCACCACGCTGTTGATGAGTCCCAAAAAGAAGCTTGGCAAATTACAAGACGCCATGCAAAGAGCGGCCAGACGCTACTCGATCGGTTATGTTTTTGAAGATTTTCGTAAAAACGGCGGCACGCAAGCGCAGTTTGCGCTGGCGCGGCAGATGGGCGCGTATTTTCAGGATTATTGCGGCTGCGCTTTCGCGCTGGCAAAAGAACGTCTGACACAAAACAGAGCGCCGCATGAGCTTTCGTCGCCCATCGATCGCGCCCCGTCAGCATCAGAGAGGCGCTTGGAAATATATTCACGCCGCCACAAGATGGAAAAAGAGGGGGCGCGGGCAGTCATTGTCAAAACAAGATTCCTCAACTACCGAATCTTCTACGGAACGCTTATGGACGAGACGGGAGAAGCTATCCCGTGCGAAATAGCGCCATACTCCGCCGGCAAGCTGGATTTTCTAGCGACACTCGCTCCGCTTAGCGCCTCCGCCGCCTTTTGCGTCCAAAAGCCTCTGTTTGTGATTGCGGGCGAATATGCCGATGCCCGAAAGGCGCTTGGGTTAAGCCCGTTTGATCTCACGCCAATCTTTATCGTTCAATCGCTCCCCTCGGGCAGAGTGCGCGTGCGCCTCAACGCCGCTGTCTGGGAAGACGTGGAAGAGAAATTGATTGTACAATAACGTATGCGTTACTTCATTTTTTTGATTGGTTGTATGTTTGTCATTGCGTTTTTTTCTCCGCGCCCCTCGTTTGGCAATCCCGAAACTAGAACCTTGCTGCTTCAGCCGCAGCTTCTGCGCGCGTTAAGCGGTTTTGCGCACACACTTGCGGGAGATTACGTTTGGCTTAAAAGCTATCTGGTGGGCGAAGTGGGCGTAGGAGATGACAATTTGGAGGTACCGATGCTACAGGAAATAACTGTGGCGCAAATCGTACTCGATCCGCACTTTACAGTGCCGGCACGCTACGCCGCAACCTACCTTGCAAGCATACAAAAGCGTTCCGACGTGTCGATAGAACTACTCACCTTTTCACAAAGCTTAAACCCCGACCGTTTTGATCTGCTTTTTGGTGAAGCGCTCATCCGCGTGAACTACGAAGTGCCAAACAGCTCCGATCGCCTCGTTGAGCTTGCAAAGAGAATCGAGCCGCTGCCGGAAAAGAGCAAGATCATCGGCAGTATGCTAATGGATGACTGGATGATCGGCGCGATCTCATACGCGAGAAGTCAAGAGAACAGAAACAAGCTGATCGAGGCGGATCTGCTGGAGCTGCTGAAAAACACCGAAAACCCCAGACGCAAAGAGCTGATTTTGCGCGAGCTTGAGGCGGTGCGATCCCAAAATGGCTCTTGAGCAAGGAAACGCCTTTATCCGCGGGCGCTTCCTCCGCGCCTTGCGCTTTTCCACTTCGTTACAGAGCGGGCGCTGCGCGGGAATGACTGCGCGCGGCGTTTTGCTGAACAAACGAAAGAGTTGCGGCATTGCAAAGGTCGCAGGAATGACTGTATATGTAGGCTTTGCATTGTTTTAAGTTAGTTTTCTAAATGCGACGATCCAACAAAGATTGTCGTAGTATGATTTGCGTTTAGAAATAAGCTTTGTCAAGGAGCGGCTATGGCAAAGGCTATAAAGGCGCTTTTATGGATCGGTTGCGCGGCGGCGCTTTTGGGTTGCGCCACAATACAACCTACGGGTAGGCAGACTAACCAAAGCGTCGCCGCTAAGCGGATAGATCCAAATAAACCCGCTCAAAATAAGGTTGTTTGGGAGCGTCAAAATTACGACAGCGCTACGCCCGCTTTGCAAACTTTTACGGGGCATAGCGTCTGGGTTGTGTCTGTCGCCTTTAGCTTTGATGGCAGATACGCTCTTTCGGGGAGTAGAGATGAAACCGTTAGGCTGTGGGATATAAAGACGGGCAAGGAGATTCGCCAATTTACTGGGCATAGCGAATGGGTTCATTCCGTCGCCTTTAGCTCTGATGGCAAATACGCTCTTTCAGGGAGCGCCGATGAAACCGTTAGGCTATGGGATATAAAGACGGGCAAGGAGATTCACCAATTTACGGGGCATAACAGCTGGGTTAATTCCGTCGCCTTTAGCTTTGATGGCAAATACGCTCTTTCGGGGAGCGGCGATGAAACCGTTAGGCTATGGGATATAAGGACGGGCAATGAGATTCGCCGATTTACGGGGCATAGCGACTCGGTTCGTTCCGTCGCCTTTAGCTTTGATAGCAAATACGCTCTTTCGGGGAGTATCGATGGAACCGTCAAGTTGTGGGATATGCAGACAGACGATAAAATGGCGCAAATCGCTAAAAATGTACAGGATCGGCTAAGGGCGGGTTACGCCGCTCTTACAGATATTCCCCCGCCTAGCCTCCCCGAAGCGCCCGTTCTTACAAAAAGCCAATTTGAGACCAAAGCCGAGTTTCAAGAGCGTATCGACAGGGCGGCGGCGGAGCGCGAAAAACAGATCGAGCAGGCTCAAGAGCGCTACCGCAAAATGGTCGAAGCGCGCAATCTTGAACGCCAAACATATATACGGACGCTTCCGCAACGGCGCGAAGCTTTATTGAGCGAAGAGATGGCAAAAGAGTTTGGTAATCCCGCTCTGCGCGATTTTGTTTATGACGCGGAAAGTCGGATCGCCTACGTTACGCTTTTCGCCGTTCTCGGCGGCTTTGAACAAAGAGTGGAGTTTGCAATTGCCCCAAAAGAGGCGCAAGATATGTTTAATCGGTTAGACAAGGTCGAAGCGCGGGTAACATTTGCGATCAAAAACGACGTGATGGAGCTTTCGGATATACGGTTGCGCTATGGGCTATTTAGCGAAGCCGTCGCTTCCGTAAGTAGAAGCGAGTTCAAGAGCGAACCGATCAAAGTCGCGCTAAAAGACGAAAAGATAAACTTTGACGCTCCCGTTTTGCAAAACCCAAATCTAATCGATCGCTTTGCGGTAAAAGCGTTGCGCTTTCAAGGAGACGAACAGGACGATCTCTCGCCGTTAATAGCAAAGGCAAAACAAGCGCCGATCGATCCTAAAAAATGGCTCTTTGTCGTAGCGGTGGAACATTACGACGAAACGGACGATGTGATCTACGCAAAAAACAGCGCCGAAGCGTTTTTAAAAGCGGCGCAAAAAAAGCTTGGGATAGACGATCGTCATACCTATTCGTTTATCGACGATCGCGCCACCGCTTCCGTATTTGACGATCACTTAAAACGCTTTTTGGCAAACGTGCAAAAAGGCGATTCTATCTACTTTTACTATTCGGGACACGGAATACCAAATCCAAGCGGCGGCGAGGCGTATTTTTTGCCCAAAGATAAGGTTGTCGATTACGTAACAAAAGAGCAAAATCTAATGGCTACAGAGGTATATAACCGCCTGTCTAACAGTCGGGCAAAACAGGTAATAGCTTTTGTGGATAGTTGCTTTAGCGGACGCACCGATAATATATCAAACTTCAAAGGCGTGGCGGCGGGATTATTCAAAACCAAGCGCCCCGAATTCGATCGTAGTAAAATGGCGGTGATTACGGCGGGAACAAGCGCGCAATTTAGCTCCGCGCACCCCGAAAAACCGCATAGATTATTTACCTATTATTTAACGCGATCGCTATTGGAAAACGACAAACTCGATCTCGATCTACTCTACAAAAAGACCGCTTCAGAGGTGAAAAAGGTATCGTGGCAAAAAGGCGACTTATATCTTCAAGAGCCTACGATCGAAGGTAATAATAAGTTAGAGCTATGAAGATTGCGTTGTTTGTGATATGCGCGGTTTTGCTTTTGGGTTGCGGCGAGAAACAAAAACAGGTCAAACCCGCGTGGTTTGGCAAACCTTCGACCAGTCAATATATCATCGTGGGCTACGGGGAAGGCGCGGATACACAATCGGCGAGAAACGAGGCGCTGGCGCAAATATCCAATACGCTAAAAGCGCAGGTAAAATCGGAGTTTTTAGAGCAAACAACGCTCGATCGTAATAGTTACAAACAAAGCGCAATAAGAAATCTGAGCGTTTATAGCGAAACGAAGTTAAGCGGCGTAGAAACGATTTATGAAACGTCGATAGGCGAGCGTTTTTTCGCGGCTCTTAGTTATGATATTCGTCCGTTTGAAGAGCGTTTAATCGAAAAGATCGGTAAGCCAAAATGCGCGCAAAAAAGCGGTTTTCTAAACGCCTCCTTTACGGGACAGCGATTAAAAGAGATTTTAGGGTGCGATATAGCGCTAAAGGTATATATTCAAAACGGCGTTTGGCTAGTAGGAACAAACAACGTCGTTTTGGCGTGGAACGAGGAAAGTTTAGAGCGGTTGTATCCCGAAAGAATCGATCCGCGAATAACGATTAGCGCGAGTAAAGAGCGCTTAAAAGAGGGGGAATCTTTTTATTTATATTTGATGACGGAATCCGACGGATTTGTATCGCTTTTTAATCTATACGATAGCGGTCAAACGGCGTTAATGGCGGGCAACTTGGCGCTAAAAGCGTTTAAGCGCGTAACAATTCCGCAAAGTATCGATCCGACGCTAGATTTAGTAGCCTCTACAAACGGCAAAGAGTTTGCGAAAGATTTTTATATCGCGATCTATTCGCAAAAACCGCTCGCGCTCTCTCGTTTCGAGCAAACAGGCGCGTATGCGTTGCAAGCGGGACGCGGAGATAGCCTTGAAGAGCTGATCGCGCTACTAGAAGGCGGCGCGTGGAGCGCGATCTCAATTAGCGTTAGCAGGTTTTGAAAAGGCGCAAACCGCCCGCCGAACCCCTGTAATTTTTTGCGCAAAAAACAAAAGAAGTTTAATGCCGCGCTATGAAGTCGCCCATTCGCCCGACGCGGATGTAAAACGGCAAATAAAAAGAGACTTTCGGAGCGCATAAAAGAGACTTTTGAATCAAGCGCATAAAATGCGACTTTTTCGCAACATATCCATTCCACAAGCATAACCTAAGCGCTTTCTAAAAGTCTCACTCTTTGCGAACTCCTACATCCGTGTTTTTGCCATTCGATCGCTTCGTAAAGCGACGTCTATTTTTTTGTCGTCATCTTCCATACGCCGTCCCAGTTTGCGGGCGGATCGCGCAATAGATTTTTGGCGCGATCCATATACGCGGCGTACAGCGTAACTTGGGGAAAACGTTCGCAAAGCGCCTCAAGAGCTTCGGCGGCGCGCTCAAAATCGCCGCCGTGGTAAAGGACGCGGGCTTCCTCCCAACCTAGTAGCTCTTCGCGGCGGGCGATCGCGTCCTCAAGGCGTATGGGCGCATAAATGCTAACGGGTTGCGTTTTGCCTTTGACTCTGATAGTGTCCAGATATTCAAAAGCGAAAGCCGCGCCGCATCCGTCCTTTGTTTCGCCGCTGACCACAAGTCCAACGCCGTATTGCGGGCAGAGTCCTTCCAGACGAGAGGCTAGATTCACGTTGTCGCCGATGATGGTGTAATTGACCAATTCCGCCGATCCCATATTGCCAACATAAGCTGGCCCGGTGTGAATGCCCGCCCCAATTTTAAGGCTAAGTCCGAATTCCGCTTGAAGTTCTTTGTTCAGAGTCAGGAGTTTTTCTTGCATGGCAAGAGCGGCGGACACCGCCCGCAACGGGTGTTCAGGCGCGTCAATAGGAGCGTTCCAGAAAGCCATAAGAGCGTCGCCGATGAATTTGTCCATTGTGCCGCCGCGCTCGCGAACAATGGCGGTCATGGGCGTAAAGTAGCGGTTAAGCAGATTGACCACCTGTTGCGGAGAGAGTTTTTCAGAAAGCGTGGTAAAACCGCGAATATCGGTAAATAGTATGGACAACTCCCGCTCCTCGCCCGCAAAGAGATCGCCGCGCAACTTTGCGATCCGTTTAACGATTTCAGGAGAGACGTAGCGGGAAAAGGCGTTACGCAGGATAAGTTTTTGCCGCTCTTCCTGCCAAAAGCGCAAAAAGACCAGACACGCGCCCATAGCGCCAACAGTGATCGCGGCGTAGAGCGGAGACAGAAAAAGCCCGTCGGCGAAGAGTCGGCGGGAAAACAAAACGGCGGCGGCGATCAGCCCCGCGGCTACGGGCAGATATATCAGTGGGCGGGCAAAATTAAAGATCAGCGCGGAGGCAAGACCAAAAACGAGTATGACCAAAATCTGCGCGGCGGGAGTCCATGGCGGAACGCTAATGGCGTTTCCAGACAAGATTGCGTCGAGAACGGCGGCATGGATTTCCACGCCGGGATAGACTGAATCAAGAGGAGTTGCGCGAATGTCCAGCAGTCCCGGAGCGGAGGTTCCCACAAAAGCGATCTTTCCTTCCAGAGCTTCGCGCGGCGCGTTTTTGCGTAGCACGTCCATCGCGCTGATATACGGATAAGTTCCGCTTGGGCCAATAAATGGAATATACGCGGCGCCTTGAGCGTCCACATTCGCCATCCATTGCCCTACCTTCACGGATTCAACCCCGTAAAGACCGGAGCTAACGACAAGATTTTTGCTTCCCAACGCCAACATCAAGGTGCGCAAGGATAAAGAGGGATAGACCGTATCTCCCGCCTTGATAAGCAGCGGCGATTTGCGAACGACGCCGTCCGCGTCAGGAGCGACGTTGATGAAGCCAAGCGGCGCTTTGTCGAGCAAAACGGGCAAAGGCAATACGGCGCTTCCAACAGACGGCAAGGAACGCTCTATAGGAATCGCGTTGGGAGACGCTCGCTCAATCAGCGCGACGGAATGGGGAATGTTGAATGCGTCGATCGCGCCGTCAAACCGCCCGTAAAAGCCGAGTACGGCGGGACTACGCCGCAACGATTCCGCCAACAGCCGATCGAAGTCGCGCAACTCTTGCGGCAGACTATCCAGATTCAACGCCGTTTGCTTATCGCGCCGCAAAGACTCGTCCAATCGTTCTGGCGATGAGCGATCCTGTTCGGCGAACATAACGTCCAATCCAATTGCGGCAACGCCGTATTCGCTCAAAGCGTCCAGCAGATCGGCGACAAGATAGCGAGGCCATGGCCACTGCCCGTATTCTTGCAGCGACGCTTCGTCAATGTCTATAACGATCGGAACGGGCGACGGCTGAGGCGCGGCGCGTAGCGGCAGAAAGCTATCGTAGATTTTCCAGTCCAGACGGACTATCGGCGAAGGTTGAGCGATATACAAAACCGCCATGCCAAGTATTACCGACAGCCCCGTCAGAACGACGGAGAACCAAGACGATCGCGCGATATGTTTAAGACGCATTAGGGCTTGGAGATCGCGCCGCCATCGCCGCCGCCGATCGCGCGCGGCTTGCGGCTATGAAAATCGTCGCCGCGTAGCTCTATGCAAGCGGTGTTGCCGCCGAAAAAGGCTGTGTCCGGGGAGGGATTGGCGATACCGCCGCGTACGCCCCGCATAATGACTTCCATAAACTCTCCCTCCAAACGCCCTTAGAAACTTCTGGCGACTTCCAAGTTGATATAGCGTTGCTTGTACTCGTAAAGCTCGCTCGTCGATTTATTGGCGGTATGCTGATAACCTGTTTCAATCGTCCAAGATTCATTTATACGATAGGTCAAGTCGGCGCCAAAACGCAGGCGTTCGTCCTCGCGTTTCTCGGTCTCTAAAGCGGTGGCTGGCCCCTTGTAGCGATCTTTTGTCCAAGTTACGGAGGGCGACAACTCAAAGTCATACGGCAGATCAAAACGAAAGCGAGCGGTAGCGTCCCAACCGTCATAAACGTAATCGCGCTCTTTAGGAGAGCTTCCTCTATATTGCGCCCCCAAAGTAAATTCGTAATTCGGCTGAAAGAAGCGGGCGTACTGCCCCGCGGAATAGTAAATCCCGTCGCGATCGTCATTGCGCGAATAGGCGCGTCGTTCCAAGCCGCCCCGCGAGATCGTCTGCGCGTAAGGCGTAACAACCCAAAGAAAGGTCGTTTCCAGCCCGTAAGAACTCACATGCTGATACCGATCGTAGTCGAATACCTCCGCCTTTAGCCGCATATCCAGCAACGATTCCGAAGTTAGACGGCGTAATCCCGCCGCCGCTCTGCCCCATTGAGATTGGCGGCTGTGAATATCGCTCAGATCGCTATTGGCGTTGCGTCGTATATATACATGCGCGTCGCCCGCCGCGTGATAGACGCTATCGCGCTCCAATTTCCGCGTCAGATCCGCATTGACGCTCGCGTAACCGCCGTAGGTCGATATGGCTTCGGAGTCTGGGATTTCCAACCGCAAACCGCCTAATTGCATATCGGCATCGTCCGTTCCCTGATTGGCGTTGGAGTCGTAGAGCGCGCCCAAGCGGACTTTTCCGTGAATCTGCAAAAGCCCGTAACGTTTTCTTAGCGCGTCCATAGGAAATTCGCCAATGTCCACCCCCCGCGCGAGATCGCGTTTAAGTTCCTGCATTCGCTCCGCGCTGGCTTTGTCGTTTAGCGCCAGATAAGCGTGGGCGAGTTGATCGTAAAGCGCAATTTCGCGCGGGCGTCTTTCTAGCAACATTTCCAGCGCCAACACAACCTGATTCCAACGCCCGATACGCGACGCCGATTGCGCTACGCCAATCGCCGCCGCTTCGTCGCTAGGATTTTCGCGCAAAAGACGCATATAAAGATCGTAGGCCTCTTGAGCTTTGCCCGCTTTTAGTAGCCTCGCGGCTTTGGCTTTGTCCGATTCCAACGCGAAAGGCGCATCGCCCTTGTTGATCGCAACGCTCGGGCGCGATCCAATCTCATAACGCGACTCGTTTTCCTCGCTTAAAGCGAGCGAAAAAAAGCAGAGCCAAGCAATAACGGCGATCGCGCGGTATCTAATAAACACCGGTCGCTTCACTTGATTTTATCGACGTTAACGGAGCCGGTTGTGGCGGTGGTTAAATCGTTGTAAACAACAGTCGCTGTAACGTCCACCACCGCGTCGCCAGGGTTATCGCTAGCAGCTATTGTTATGTAGCTCGCGCCGGCGTTATAGTTGGGGGTGGGGAAGACGACGCCGTCGGTGTTAAAACCACTTATACCTCCTATCCATGAGCCGGTTCCTCCCGACATTGCAAAATTTTCAGAAAGCGAGGTGTTACGTCCATTCATATAAGCGTCGTAAATGTCGCCTGAAGCAAGATTTACCGTAAAACCGACTTCGAAGTTAGAAATAGTGAGGCCGGCGGTTGCCGCGTAGCCTAAGTAGGTTGCGATGGGAGGAGTAAGGTCAAAGGCAAACGAATCTTGTAGCGATTGAGACAGATCGGCAAACGCTTCGGAGGTTACGGATTTGCTTTCATCTAGCGCGATCTCAAGCGACTGTTCGGGCGCGTTAGCCGCTTCAGTCGTTTCGTTTTCTTGAGACGAAGGCAACGCGGACGCTATGCTTTGCGTTAGTTCTACGTCGCTTGGCGTCATGGGTACGGGACTGCCGCCGGGCAGAACCATTTTATTGCCGCTAGGCACAGAAATGCCGTTCATTACCACGTCCCGCGAGGCGTTGACCACATAGATAGTCGTATGTCCGCCGCCCGTTTGCAACGCGAATATAGTGCCGCGTATGCCCGCCGTGCCTTCGGGTGTGCTTACGGCGAAGCCTCCTGG
>JAIRKM010000063.1 GCA_031260125.1 Helicobacteraceae bacterium
TATAGATATTATTATGCAAAATGCTATTGCGGGCAGATATAACGTAATTATAGAAGGCACGCTTAGAAATTACGAATGAAAAAGACGAAGGACTGGGGCTTTAGCCTTTTACAAAGTGCTGGCGGTGGGGAGATGAAGCGGCTGAAAATGATGGAAATTGCGGGGCGCGATATTTTATATATAGCCCGCGATCTAAACATGAACAAATTAGCGCCATCTTTCGCTAAAAACACCGACACAAAACGCGATCTGCTTTATACGATGGATATGCTTGAAGGCAATCGCAATCTGCCCAATCTTTTAGGCGATGTAGTATGCCAAATTCGTCCGCTTGGACGCGCTTAAACTCCTGTACTCTCGGCGCTCTCTCCAGCGCTTTGGCTTTGCCTGTTGAATCGACGCTGGATTATTTGATTGGGTTTTGCGTTTGGCGAGAGTTCCGATCGTCAGTCTTTTTTGTCTCTTCGAGCTTTTGCAGATGGTATCCGCGTATGATATAGAAAAAGAAGAGCGCCATCGCCATCCAGCCAATAAAAGTTAGAAATTCCATAGTTGAAACTATAGCTTAACGACGGTTTCACAGCGCGGCGCAATACGCCGATCGTCAGTTGGACGCTTGATCGGACACGCCCTCTTCCGTCTCCTTTTCCTCCCGCAAAAAGAGCAATTGCGCGCACTCCACAAGCGATCGCGAGGCGGTAACCACGGCGCGGTTCATCGATATAAAGGCGGGCGAAGTCGATTGCGCTATGTCGCCGCTTTTGATCGCTTTTGTCAGCGTGTTGAGCGTGTTTTTGTCCTCCTCTTGAATCTCGTCAAGGATCTCCCGCAGCTTTCTTGAAAGCGATGCTTCCGCGCGCGTTTCCGGCTTCATCGACAGATAGAGATAGCTGCACAGCCGCGCGGCGCGGAGGCGCACCTGATTGTAGTGATCGAGCATATAGTCGTCGCCACTGACGGCGAACTCGTCCAAATTGCGCTTTATGTCCTTAAAGAGCTTCGCGGCGTAGGTCGCCTCCCGCGCCGCCGCCAGCGCGCGGTTGAGGATCGTCTCGTCTTCGGGGTTTCTTTCGCCGATCTTGGTGGAGTACTCCAAAATCGCCGCCTCGATCGTTTTAAGCCTGCCATACTGACTCTCCGCGTCAATATCGATAATGCCGGGGTGCGAGTAGATGATCGCGGCGGTTTTGCGCTTGCGCAGAAATATCTCCTTTGGCGGCACGTTGAGCATCCTTAGGGAGAAGTTCATCGACTCTTCCACCAGATGTCCCGTTTCGTTCTTCAGCGCCTCCACGCTCACATCGGCCATCTGCGGGCTTACCAGATCGATGTAACGGGTGATCTTCTTCTCATCTTTCACAAACCGCTTTGCCAGAAACCGCGTCATAAGCGGAACGATCGAGCCAAAAACGCCAAGTCCTATCAAGTTGAAAATCGTGTGGAAGATGGTAACAGCGAGAACCAAATCTCCCTCCGGCGCCAAAACGCCGTCGATCAGCCGCATCAGCGGTTGGAAAAGAATCAGGACGATCGCCGCCGTGCCAAAGTTGAAAGCCACGTGCGCGACCGCAATCCGTTTGGTATCCGGCACGCCGAAAAAAGAGAGGATAACCAGCGTGATCGTAGTCCCCATATTCGCGCCGATCACCATAGCGCACGCGATGTCAAGGCTTATCACGCCCGCACCAGCCGCCGCCAAAAAGATCGCGATACTCGCCGCGCTGGAGTTGAGTATCGCTGTCAGGAAAAAGCCAATCGCCACGTAGGCGAAGACGCCATAGCCGCGATAGCCGCTCAGATCGACCGTATTGGAGAGCGATTCCATACTTCCTTTAAGCAGCTCCAGACCAAAAAACAGCAGCCCAAAACCCATCGCCAGCGTAAAAAACGATCGCAGCTTGCGGTTTGAGCCGCTTAGAAGCAGCCCTATCCCCGCAACGCCGATAATCGGTTGCGCCACTGCGGATATGCTTGCCTTAAAGCCCAGCATCGTAACGATCCAGCTCGTCGCAACCGATCCAAAGTTTGCCCCTATCAGCACGGCGATACCGCTTAAAAGGCTCATCAGCCCCGCGCCCACAAACGCGACGATCATCAGGCTCACCAGCGTCGAGCTTTGCAGAACGGCGGTTGTAACGACGCCGGAAAGAAGCGCTTTGGGAATGGTGCCGGTCGCCCTTTTGAGCATCGTCTTAAAGTGAACGCCCGCCGCCGCTTTGATCGCGCTCTCGATCAGCGTCATTCCAAACAAGAACATCCCAAGCCCCGCTAGGGCGAGCGGCAGATCAACGTTTTTTATCTCTTCCAATCACAATCCGTCTCGAAAAACGTTATTAAAACTTACCTTTGTCGGAATAGTACCAAACGGCGTTTAAAAACAGATTTGCGCGTAATTTATTGGCGGTGAGCTAAAATATTGTCCAATAGACTTTACGAGAGAAAAATCAATGGCGCAACACCTTCAACCGTCGCATTTTATTAACCGCGAGCTTTCTTGGCTTCGCTTCAACACCCGCGTATTGCAGGAGGCTTATAACCCAGCTAATCCCATACTTGAACAGCTTAAATACATCGCGATCTACGGCACCAATCTTGACGAGTTTTATATGATTCGAGTCGCCGGCTTGAAAGAGATGGAGAAGGCGCGGCTCAGCACGGGCAGTCCCGATGGCTTGAGCGCCTACGAGCAGTTGACGCGGATACGAGAATATGTTTCAAAGGAGATGCCGCTCGTGGAGCAACGCATAGGCGAACTCTTCGGCGAGCTGGAGAAACGCGGATTGGCGATCAAGCGCTATGAGGATTTGAATCTTCAGCAAAAGCGCAGAGCCAACAGCTTTTTTGACAGCCATCTCTACCCTGTCGTCATTCCGATCGCCGTTGATGCCACGCACCCCTTTCCGCACCTAAACAACCTCAGCTTCGCGATGGTGGTCAAACTTAAAGACGAAACAAGCGAGCCTGTGCGCTTTGGTCTTGTGCGGCTGCCGCGTATCCTGCCGCGCTTTGTGGAGATTGACAACTCTACTTTTACGCCGATTGAATCGATCGTCTACCACCATATCCGCGATCTCTTTCCCGGCTTTTCCCCCATCAGCCACGCTCCCTTCCGCGTAACGCGCAACGCCGATATCTCGATCGAGGAGGAGGAGGCGGACGATTTTCTGGACGTATTAGAAGAGGGACTCCGCCTGCGCCGTAAGGGAGAGATCGTGCGGCTGGAGATCGGCGTAAATGACGATCCACATCTGCAAGAGTTCCTGACGACGCATCTAAAGGTGAGCCACAACGACATTTACACCCGCGCCACGCCGCTGAATTTGGGAGCGTATTGGCAGTTGATCGGCAATAAACGCTATACGCACCTGCTGTTAAAAAACCAGCCACCGCGCGCCCTTGCCCCCTTTGACACCAAAGAGCCGATCTCCAGCGTGATCGACAAGCAAGACGCCGTGCTACTGCTGCCGTTTGAGAGCTTTAACCCTGTGGAGCGGTTTATTCAGGAAGCGGCGAGCGATCCGAACGTTCTTTCCATACGAATGACGCTTTACCGCGTGGGAAGCAATTCGCCGATCGTCAACGCGCTGATCGAAGCCGCCGAAGAGGGCAAGATGGTTACGGCTGTCGTGGAGTTGAAAGCGCGTTTTGACGAGGAGAACAATCTGAAATGGGCGCGGGCGCTGGAGAGCGCGGGAGCGCACGTGATATACGGCGTAGTCGGCTTGAAGATTCACGCCAAGATCGCGCATGTGATTCGGCGCGAGCCAAACGGCGAACTCAAACACTACGTCCACCTTTCCACCGGAAATTACAACTCCGGCACGGCGCGGATATATACCGATGTGAGCTTTTTTACCTCCAACCAGAAGATCGGCGAGGATGCGGTGCGCTTTTTTCACCACATCACCGGTTTTGCGAAAAATACCGTTTTAAGCTCTCTGGCAATGGCGCCCACGCAGATCAAGCCTAAACTTTTGGAACTGATCGCCGGCGAGGCGCGCAAAAAGGGCGAAGGCGAAATTATCGCCAAGATCAATTCGCTTGTCGATAAGGAGGTGATCGCCGCTCTTTACCGCGCTTCGCAAGCGGGCGTAAGGATCGGGCTGATCGTGCGCGGTATATGCTGCCTGCTGCCGGGCGTTAAAGGGGTAAGCGAAAACATACGGGTGGTCAGCCTCGTTGGTAAATTTTTAGAGCATGCCAGAATCCTCTACTTCAAGCACGGCGATCCAAAGCTCTTTTTCAGCAGCGCCGATTGGATGCCGCGCAACCTTACGCGGCGCATCGAGCTGATGACACCCGTTTACGACGCCGAAATTTCGAGACTCCTTCTGGCAGTGCTGAATTTGCAACTAAACGACACAAAACAGGCAAAGCGGCTCAACAGCGACGCCAACTATACGCCGAACGTCAGCGATGGCGAAGCGTACGATGCGCAGAGCGCGCTGGAGGAGATTGTGAAGCATATGCACAAAAACGGCGAGGAACACAACCGTCTGGCTTTTAATATCGAAGAGTTTTTGAAACATGCGGGGGTGCGATGATCGCCGCCTTTCAAACGTGGCAGCCTGCTTTCGACGAGGGCGTCTTTATAGCCGCAAGTGCCGACGTGATCGGGCGAGCCTCGATCGGCAGGGATTCGTCCGTATGGTTTAACGCCGTCGTCAGAGCCGACGTAAACGTCGTAACGATCGGCGAGAGAAGCAGCGTGCAGGATGGCGCGATCGTCCACGTAACGCACGAAGACGAGCATGGCGGCGGCTTTGCCTGTGTAATTGGCAACGATGTTACCATAGGACACGGCGCTATTTTGCACGGCTGTGAAGTTAAGGACGCCTGCCTGATCGGAATGGGCGCGGTGATTTTGGACGGAGCGGTGATTGAAAGCGAGTCGATCGTGGGCGCGTGCGCTTTGGTAACGCAGGGCAAACGCTTTCCGCGGCGCTCCTTGATCATAGGCTCGCCCGCTAGAGCCGTCCGGACGCTTGATGACGCGGAAGTAGAGGAGCTTTACGCATCGGCTAGGCGTTACGTTGTGTATAAGAACGGCTATTTAGAGCAGAGCGCCGTCGGGTGAAAAACGCGAAAAAGCGCGTCGGCGGCGCGGAGACAGAGGCGTGATCATCTTTGGGAAGCAGGTTGTTCTCTACGCTATTGAGCACCATCCGGATCAGATTGAAACGATCTTTATCGCCAAAGAGCTGGATAAAAGACTTTTTTCAACGCTCAAAAAGGTCGGAAAGCCGATCGAGAGGCTGGATTTCAAAAAAGCGCAGGCGCTTTCAAGAAACCAGAATCATCAGGGAATGCTGGCTAGAATTCACGATCGGCTATTTGCGGATCGAAAAGAGGCGCTTGCGTCCGATTTTGCGGTGATGTGCGTCGGTTTGAGCGATACGGGCAACATAGGGGCGATCGTTCGGACGGCGTATGCGCTGGGATCGCAGGCGGTTGTGATAAGCGGCGTGAAAAGCATAAATCTGGAGGCGGTCATCCGCACCAGCGGCGGAGCGGCTTTGACAATGCCAATCTGTCTTATGCCAAACGCGTATGAGGGCGTGGAGATGTTCGCGCAAAGGGGCTTTTTGACCATAGGCGGCTCTCTTAACGGACGCGATCCGAAATCTTTTTCCGCCGAAAATAGGAAAAAGCTGCTGATTGTGGGGGCGGAAGACTGCGGAATTCCAAAGCGGCTTGAGGCGCGGCTGGATGTCCTGCTCGCCATACCAATGGCGCATGGTTTTAATTCGCTGAATGTTTCGGCGGCAGCGGCGATATTGATTGATAGGATACGGTAGATGGATAATTTAGAACGCCTCAAAGCGATAGGCATTGAGGAGATCAACAGCAAAACGCACATATCGGTTACCGAACTGATGGCGCTTTTTAACAGAAACTATAAGGCGTTTAACCGCGCTAAGCTCAACGGGTTCATCAAAATAATTGAACGGGAGTTCAACATCGATCTCTCCGATCTGCTGAACGACTACGGGCGCTACGAACAGGACAACGGCGGAGACGAACAGAGTCTAGCTGTCGCCATTCCCAAGAAATCGGATGAGCCAAAGGGCAGATGGAAGATCGCCATCGCTATTTTGGTCGCCGCCGCCGCTGTTCTATACGTCAATCTCAATGTGCGAGAAACCCCGCCGACTCCCGTTCCCGTCGTGGTGGTGCCGCAGCTTCCGCCGGTTGAAGAGCCGCCGGTTGAAGAACCGCAGGAGGAGGAACTGGCGACGCTGCCTGAGGAGCCGCAGGAGGAGGAGTGCTTTGTCGAATCCGACTCCGATCTCTGGATTGGCGTCTTTTATACCGACGACGAGACGCGCATGCAGACGACGATTAGCGGCAGATACGATTTTGTCTCCGATCGGGCGCAGATAATTACCTTTGGGCATGGAATGTTTAGGCTAAGCTGCTTTGACACGGTGATTGAGCCGGCCAGCGAGGCGATTCAGCGCGTCAGGATCAAGGATGGCACGATTGTATCCTCGTCGCAGCCGCAGCTTCGCAGAGAATCTGCGCCGGTCGAGAGAGAAACGGAGTAATAATGCGTAAAATAACCTTTTTTCTGGGGGCGGTCTTTTTGCTGTTTGCCGACGTAGTTGACGACAAGGTGCGCAGTCTAGTCGATCCGCAGAGCTATGTGATTCATCAAAAGTTAATCGGTATCATTTTCAAAAACCGCGCCGCGTTTATGATCAACTCCGAGCAGGCTGACAGCGTAAAAATTATCGCCGCGCTTAAAGACAACGGGCTGCTTGACATCTTCTACAAAAATGCCCCCCGCAACATCTACGCCACTTTCCGCGCCAGCGATAAGATGCTTTTTTTTCTCAAGGCGGTAAGCGACAGCCTTAGCGATCTGGGCTACAACTTCACCCTCGTTCGCAATATGCGCTTTGATAAAACCTCCTTTGAATGGACGTTAAGCTACAAGAGCGATCGCGCGATCGATCCCGCGTTGCTGGCAAAACGGCTGGAAAATTACCGCATCAGAATCAGCGATGTTTCCAAAGAAGGAGACGCGTGGTTTTATGCGCTTCAAAGTAGCAACATCGTACTGAGCGACACGCCTGAGCTGTCTCAGACGCAGGAGGAGCCGCTGTTTTTGCAGACGCCCACGGGAGAGTACTGGGTGAGGCTACCCAAGTACGCATCCTCCGTCTCCGCCCGCAAGAAAAGCGGCGGTAACTGGCACGCAAAGGCGGTTTACTACGGCGCCGATCTAAAAGTGCTGCTGGCGGACACGCGGCCGGGAGTGCTGAAGCTCTACAAGGCGAAGGTGCCGGAAGGCGCGGAGTATATGAAGATCACCGACAACAGCGTGCCGAGCAACCTGCGCAGCGGCATCGAATTGTGGCTTGAGGACCAGTAGCGTGTTTGACGAGATCGAGTTTGACAAGATAAAGAGGCTGCCCAAGTACGTTTTTGCCGCTGTCGGCGAGCTAAAAATGCAACAAAGGCGCGCCGGCGCGGACGTGATCGATCTCTCAATGGGCAATCCGGACGGTCCCACGCCGCGCCATATCATCGATAAACTCATAGAAAGCGCGCAAAAGCCGAAGGTTTACGGCTACTCGGCGAGCAAGGGTATTTACAAGCTGCGTCTGGCGGCGGCGGATTGGTATAAGCGAAAATACGGCGTCGATCTCGACCCCGAAACGGAAGTCGTCGCCTCAATGGGCAGCAAGGAGGGTTACGCGCACCTCGTTCAGGCGATTACCAATGTCGGCGACACGGCGATCATCCCCGATCCGTGTTATCCGATCCACTCGCAGGCGTTTATTTTGGCAAGCGGCAACGTGGCGCGTTTTGCCATGAAATTAAACGACGATCTCTCCTTAGACGAAGACGCTTTTGTCGGCGACGTTAAAAGGTGTTTGACGGAGACGAGCCCTCGCCCAAAATACCTTGTCGTCAACTTCCCGCACAATCCCACGACGGCGACCGTTACACCAAAGTTTTACGAGAAGATCGTCGCGCTGGCAAGGGAGGAGCGCTTTTATATTTTGAGCGATATCGCCTACGCGGAGCTAACCTTTGACGGCTATCAAACGCCGTCGATCATGTCCGTCGCGGGCGCTAAAGAGGTCGCGGTCGAAAGCTACACGCTTTCCAAATCCTACAATATGGCGGGCTGGCGCGTGGGATTTGTGGTCGGCTCCCCAAAACTCGTCGGCGCGCTGGCTAAGATAAAAAGCTGGCTCGATTACGGCATGTTTACGCCGATTCAGGTCGCCGCGACGATCGCGCTAAACGGCGATCAATCCTGTGTGGAGGAGATACGCCAAAACTATCGCAGACGACGCGACGCGCTGATCAAGTCGTTCGCGGCGGCGGGCTGGGAGGTTGTTTCGCCAAAGGCAAGCATGTTTGTCTGGGCGCGAATACCGCCGCCTTTGCGCGATCTGGGCAGCTTAGAGTTCGCCAAAGAGCTATTGATCAACGCCAATGTCGCGGTCAGTCCGGGCGTTGGCTTTGGACCCGCCGGAGACGAATATGTCCGTATCGCGATGATAGAGAACGAAAACCGCATTCGCCAAGCGGCGAAAAATATCAAGCGCTACTTCAAGGAAAGCGGCGTTAAGGTCAGCGAAGAATCCGATCCACCGTACACGCAAGGCTGAATAGGCGCGGGTGTCTATCTACCCGTATAACCGCTCCGCCCTCCCCGCCTGTCTTTTCAAGGCTGGGCATGACCAATCTTTTATACAGAATTTATACAGAGGGCTCTTTAGAGCAACGAAATTACGTTATCCGTAGGTATCCCCGAAGCGTTAGACGCATTCTGCTACAATTGCGCCTCTACATCGCTGGACAGGTGGGTGAGTGGCTGAAACCACGTCCCTGCTAAGGACGGATATTCGGTAACGGGTATCGAGGGTTCGAATCCCTCCCTGTCCGCCAGTTAAGACATCAAGCCTCTCGTGCGCGCAAAGCCTTCCTCTGCTATCTTAATCCTAACATAATCAATACGCGGCTATGGAGGCTGGCTATGCTTTTTGAATACAAGCTTGAAACGCCGAAAGAGGGCTTTTACAATATCACGCCGCAGGTTTGCGAAGCGATTAGCAGGAGCGGCGCTAGAGATGGAATCGCCGTGGCGTACTGTCCTCACACCACGGCGGGCGTTACTATCAACGAGAACGCCGATCCCAACGTGGCGAGCGATCTGATCTTTGCGCTGGGAAAAACATTTCCCGATCGCGCTGAATTCCGCCATAGCGAAGGCAACAGCGCGGCTCACCTAAAAGCAAGCGTGATCGGATCGAGCGTGAACGTGATTATTGATGGCGGCAAACCCGTTCTTGGCGTTTGGCAGGGGGTTTACTTCTGTGAGTTTGACCCGCCTAGACAGCGGAAGTTTTACGTGAAAGTAATACGCCCTCTTTGAGCGCCCAACAAACTTAAAAAAATTGACTACCTAATCTTCTTATGCTAACATTAAGTTGGTGGGCGGCGGCGTATCGCAACCAAACGCACCTATGACAAAGAACCCTGTTTGATCGCCGCCGTTCGCCGCGTGTCCTGCCCCGCAACTCTTCGGACGCTCACATATCCGCTCATTTGCCGCTGTAAGCGCCCTGCCGCCCGCTTGTCAATCCTTCTGCCCGCCTTCTGCGGCGAGGACAGAACTGGCGTGGAGCGCTTTTGCCGAAAGCCAAGCGTATAATACACGCGATCAATGCCGCGAAAAAGAGGTTGCGCCCGATTGAAGAACAATAAACTAGTCGCCCCCGTCTTAAAATGGGCGGGCGGCAAAAGGCAGATACTTGAGGCGCTGATCTCGTTGCTACCCGACGAGAAGATAACCGTTTACTGCGAGCCTTTCGTTGGCGGCGGAGCGCTGCTTTTCAGATTGCGCCCTCAAACCGCCTTTATCAACGACATAAACGGCGAACTGATGGGCGTGTACGGCGCGATCAAAGATGATGTGGAAGCGCTTATAGCCGCTCTGGAAACGTTCAGAAACGACCCCGATTGTTTCTACGCCGTCCGCAGTTGGGACAGAAACAAAACCGCGTACAAGGCGCGAACCGCCGTTGAAAAAGCCGCGCGCATTCTGTATCTGAACAAAACCTGCTACAACGGGCTGTTTAGGGTCAATAGCGCTGGAGAGTTCAACTCGCCGTTTGGCAATTACCGCAATCCGAATATCGTAAACGCCTCGACGCTTAGGGCGGTATGCGCCTATTTTAACGCCGCGGAAGTCCGCCTGACATCAGTTGATTACACCGCCGCGCTTCGGAATCTGCCCAAAGAGGCGTTTGTCTATCTTGACCCGCCCTACGATCCCGTGTCCGACACCGCCAATTTTACTAGTTACGCGCGCGGCGGCTTTTCACGCAAAGATCAGATCGCGCTACGCGCCGCTTGCGACGAGTTAAACGCGAGGGGCATAAAATTTATGCTTTCAAACTCCGCGACAGATTTTATAAAAGAGTTGTATTCGCCCTATAACGTTACTATCATCCGTGCAAAGCGAGCCATCAACTCCAACTCGGCAAAACGCGGGGAGGTTGACGAGCTGATAGCGCGAAATTACAAGTAGCGCCGCTAGACTTTTCTATGGCTGGCGCTTAGAGATGTTTGCGTATCGCTTCAACGTCCATCTGCCGCAAAAACTTGGGAATATCCGTCCAGATCGCGTGAAATCCGTAGCCGCCTTTCGTCATCTCCTTGATTGCGTCTTCCTTGCTCCACTCCTGTACGACTATCCGGTAGGCGGCGATCGCAAGCCCCGTCCGATCCGCGCCGTGCTGGCAATGAACGAGGTAGGGCGCGCCTTCGGGATCGTTCAGCATCTTCAAAACACGGATCACCTCTTTTGTTTCGGGGTCCCACGCTTGCATCTTCACGCGAACCGCCTTCAGCTCCGTTTGGCTCAGTTCCTTATCGTCGCTGTGAAACTGCCTTAGGTTGATCACCGTCTTCACGCCGAGTTTTTGAAGATTTTTGAAGCCCTCCGCCGTGGGCTGGGCGCTTCGATAGATACTCTCCGTCACGCGGTGCAGATTGGGCGCGCCATTAAGCTCAACGGGCGTTGCCCACTCTTCAGCCGCGCAAGACACGGCGAAAATCAACGCTATGGCGAGGGCGGCGCGGAGAAGATTACCTTTCATCTTGTTATCTTATCAAGCCCTCATTTAAGCATCGGGGCGCGTTAGAATGAAAACTGGGCTTTTGCCCAGAACGTTCGACCAGGCTCATTCACGCGTATCGTCTGCTCGTAGCCCTCCACACTCGCGCCGCTTTTGCTGATAAACTCGGAGTAGGTTTCGTCAAAAACGTTGTCGATCCCAAAGATCAGGCTGGCGGTCTTATCCCAGTGGTAACCGCCGTTAATCGAAAATACGTTAAAGGCGTCGCCTCTACCCAAATCTTGCCCAACGACGTTTCCCTCATTTAAGGAATAGCGGTTTTGTGAAGCAACAAAACGCGCCAGCGCTCCGATCGTCCAAGAGCCGTTATCCCAATCCAATCCCAAGCGCCCCTCAAGAGGAGGAATTTGCGCTAGAGCGCGATTGTCCGTATCGTTTTCGCCGCGGGTATAAGCCAAGCTCGCGGATGTTTTCAAGCCGCCCGAAAACCGATACGCTAAACCGGCCTCGCCGCCGTAGGTTGAAGCGTTGATATTGCGCGCTACGGTCGCGCTGCGCGTCCCCATCGACGCGCCGGGTTTTGAATAGCCGCTTTGAATCAGAATAAAATCGTCGATCTTAGAGTAAAAAATCGATACAAAGCCCTCCAGATTTTCATAGTTGTACGTTACTCCCAGATCGAGCTGCGCCGTCTTTTCCGGCTCGATCTTGTCAAATACGGAAAGGCTCGCCGCATTATCCTGCCCTCTAGCCTCTTTATTTATAGCCTCCCAAAAATCGGGCGCACGCTGAACGTATCCCAGCCCCATATACGCCTCGCCGCCCAAAAGATCGCGCTCATGACGCGCAAAGCCGCTGAAGAGCGTTTCGCGCCGCGTCTCATTCGCCGTGGGATTGGGGCGCGTTGAAGCCGGCATTCCCCCTATAGAGATGGTTTCGCGGTAATCCTTCGCCTCCCACCAGTCGCCGCGCAAGCCAAAAACCCAGCGGCTGTCGTCCGCCGTACTCCATGTCGTTTCGGCGAACAGCCCATAATCGGTAAACCGCGCGTTCTCGACGCGGCTTAATTCGTTGTATGCGCGCGCGTTCATGCCGGATGACGATCTCCCCGTGTGCCTGTTGTATTGCGCGTCCGCGCCGATCACCGCCTTGAGGCTCGCCGTCGGCATCAAAACAGCGGCGAGGCGCCCTCCTATCGTTTTGCGATCGGGATTGCTCACCATATCCATAGCCGCGCCATCACGCAGAGTATAGTTGTCCATCACGTGATCGATGTAGTTGTAGTAGGCGTTCGCCTCCAGCGCCTCAAACACCGATCCGATCGCGTTTTTCTCCAGCTTCAAAGCGTAGTTTTCGCGCTTAAACAAAGAGCCGTCCATGCCGCGATCCGCGTAGGCGGCAACCGCGTCGCTTCTCACCATCGACAGCTCAAGCCTTGTATTGGGATCCGGCGTATAGCCCACAATAGCGCTGGCGCTTTGGCGTTCGTATTCGGAATGAACGCTCTTTCCATCGCCGTCTTTGTAGTCGTCCGATTTCGCGTAGGTGAGAATCCCTCTGGCGTAACCCAAAGGCGCGCCCGCTTTGGCGTCCAGAAAGTAATCAAGCCGATTGAAACTCGCCGCCGTAACCGCAGCGCTCGCCTCGCCGCCAGTCTGCTCAAAGTAGTCGGAGTGGCGCTCAAAAAGAACCGTGCCGGCTGACGAACCGTGTCCGTAACGAACGCTTTGCGGTCCCTTTATCAAAGTAACGCGATCGAAAGCGTCGGGGAAGATGTAAGCTGTGGGCGGATCCATTCTGCCGCCGCAGCCCCCTAGAATATGCTCGCCGTCAAAGAGGATATTCAACCGTGAAGCCGCCATTCCTCTGAAGATCGGATCGCCGTCCGTGCCGCCTTTGCGGATCACGTTCATGCCCGGAATGCTCTTCAAAAGGCTCGCGCCATCGTTCGCGGGCAGCGGCTGTTGAGGCGCTTTTGGATCGAAGCTCGTTTCTAGTCCCGTTGTCGTCTGCGGCGCGGTAACGACGATGGAAGGCATATATTGCGCCGTTTCGTTCGTATCCGCCGCAGTATTCGTATAACCGCCTCCGTTTTTGTCCGCGCGCTCGTCCGTATGGTGGGCAAAACAAGGCGGCGCGGCTAACAGCACAGCCAAAACGGCAATTACGCGTTTGGTCGGCCAAGCGTTTCGTGCCTCGCCTATAGCGTTGCCGCGGACTGCGTCCCCGATCGTCCGATCTCTATACCGCATAGCTGTTTCGCCCTTACTTACGTGTTGCACAGGGGGGGGGGGGTAAAGTCTTCTGTCTTCTGTCTCATTATAAAACTCCTTCTTGGGTCGTTTCTTGCGTAAAACGCAGACAATTGAGGAGATCGCGCTCCAACCTAGTAAGCCTCTGTTTTGGTTGAAAGTGTAGCGCGCACTAGCTGAAAGTTGTTATCATTATCAGCGCGATCGAATGACCCCGCCGCGTTTAGCGCGCGCAAAACCGCCGCGGCGCGCGACACAACAATAACCTTTTGATAGATAGGCTGTCTAATCTACCTCTTGGATTTTTCGCACAATTTTTACAATTAAATGTTTGGGAAAAAACCTCTCTATAAAGACTATAAATCTATTGGCAAAGCCGTGGATTGCGACATCTTTTCCTTTCATCATGGCGGCATATCCGTATGCGGCTACCTCCTTTGATGTCGGAAGTTTTTTGCCTTTTATCATTTTATTTTTTTCTAAAGAGTTGACATCCCAAAATCCGCTTGCCGTAGGTCCTGGACAAAGCGCCGTTATCGTTACTCCTCTATCGCGCGCTTCATTAGCGATGGCTTCCGACAGGCTCAACACATACGCTTTTGACGCATAGTACACCGCCATCAACGGTCCGGGCTGAAACGCGGCGAGAGAGGCTACGTTCATTATTTTTCCCTCCCCGCGCTCTATCATGTCGCGCAGATACAGCCTTGTAAGATGCGTGAGAGCGGTTATATTTAACGATATCATCTGAAGTATTCTCTCAGAGTCGCCATCGGCAAAAAATCCATAATCGCCAAAACCGGCGTTGTTTATCAAACACTCTATAGATATTTCCCGCCGTGAAATTTCATCATACACCTCCTGTGCAGAGTGCGGCAAAGATAGATCCTTGCGGATATTGCAGACGGAGATTTTATGCGCGCTCTCTAGTTCATTTTTGATTTCGTCCAATCTATCTTTGCTTCTGGCGACAAGAACTAGATCGCCCCCTTTTGACGCATGAACTCTTGCCAGCTCCAAACCGATGCCGCTGGATGCTCCTGTGATTAGCGCGGTATTTTTCATCTTTTATTGCGGACGAAAGCGCTCAAGCCGAATGCTGTTTTCATTTAATTGCCCCCGCGTTTTACGTGGCGCTATTCTAACAGATCGGGGTGCGCATTTTATCAATGAGTAGCGCTAACGCCGCTCATTGCGCGTTTTATTTTCAATCCGATCCAGATCGCAAAAAGCATTGACACGCCAAAGAGCCAGCCGGAAAGCGCGCCCGCGTGCGTTCCAGAAAGCAGCGTTCCGATCGTGCAGCCAAGCGCTGTCATTGCGCCCCAGCCCAGCAAAACGCCGCCGAGGAGGGCTGCAAGCGCCTCTTTGGGCGTGATCTTTTCGATGGCGAACTTTCCGCTCGCTAAAGAGGCGATAAGCGCCCCTCCAACAAGCCCCAGCAGGAGAAGCGAATCGGCGTTAAGCCACGAGTTCTGCGGCAGGCTTCCGCAGCCCGCAAAGGTATCCAGCCCGTCAAGGCGATCGGGGATTAAACCCCATCCGGACGCGATCGATCTCGTCCATGACGCGATTGCGGCTGTGGCGCCCAGCGGGTTTACGCGTATGATCGCCGCGATCGCTATAAGTCCCACGAGCAAACCGCCGATCCAATAGCTCCACTCCGCTTCCCACAAACGCCGCCATGCGCCGCGTATCGTCAAGGGCGCAACGGACGCGGCGGGCGCGGCAGACTGCCGCGAAAAGCCGCGCCATAAAAACAGGGCGAGCAGGAGAATGACGCTCAACTGTAGAAGCATCGCCCCTGCGTAGCCCAGATAGGCGGGCAGCCATACGATCGGCGCTTCGGCAAGACGGTAGCTATAGAGCGCGTTCCAACTGTTAAAACCCAGAAAGAAGCCGATTGAAACGCCGATCAGCGCCGTGAGCGAATAGAGCGAGCCTCCTGCGAAATGATACCAGTGCGCGGCGACGCACGAACCGGAAATGATCATACCCAGACCAAAAACAAAGCCCGCCGCAATAACGACTTCGCTGGCTGGTCCTACGTGAATAAGGGAAGAGGGAGCCGTTGGATTTGGCAGCCAGCCGCCGACTACGATCGTATAGCCGACGATGCCGATCGCGATTGCAAGCAGCAATGCCAGCGCGCCGCGCGGGTTGTGCTCCTCAAACCACTCGCGGATATGGCAGTAAAAGCAGAAGCGGCTACGTTGCATCGTAACCCCCAGCGCCAAGCCGCACAGGAAGGCAAACGAGGCGGCGCGGGGATTTTCCACCGAATAGGATTCGAGCATATCCGTGGCAAAAAACGCAAATAAAGCACAGCCAACCGCCAGTACTACCGCCGCAATCTGCCGCCATTTCATCGTAAAATTCCTATCTTTTTGAAGCCCCGCCAATCGGCGGGGAAAAGGCTATTTAGCCGACCAGATCGTTCCCGTCTGATTGACGATCGGCACGCCGACCGCGTTGCCGTATTCCGTCCAAGAACCGTCGTAGTTTCGAGCGTCGTAGCCTAAAATCTTCTTGAGCGCAAACCAGCTGTGGCTGGAGCGCTCCCCGATTCTGCAATAGGCGATAACCGGCTTTGTGCCGTCCACCCCCGCGCTGGCGTAGAGCTTCTTTAGCTCATCGGCGGACTTGAAGGTGCCGTCTTCATTGACAGCCTTGCCCCACGGCACATTAACCGCCGTTGGAATATGCCCCGCGCGAATTGAAAGCTCCTGAATGCCGGCGGGCGCAAAGACCTTGCCGCTATATTCGTCGGGCGAGCGGATATCTAAAAGGGCGCCTTTTGTCTTGCCCTCCGCCACCGCCACTACGTCGCTTAGCCGAGCGCGGATTGCCGTATTGCCCTTTCCAAGCGTAATTTTGGTCGGCTTGATCTCAGGAACGCGGTTGTCCTGCGGGCGGTTTTCCGCCTCCCACTTGACGCGCCCGCCATCAAGCAGCTTGACGTTCTGCACGCCGTAGATGTCAAACACCCACGCGCCCCACGCGGCGAACCAATTGTTGGTGTCGCCGTAAAGAACGACCGTCGTCTTGTCAGTAACGCCTGCCTTGGAAAGCAGCTTCTCAAAATCGGCGCGGCTAACGATGTCGCGGCGGACCTTATCGTTTAGATCCGAGTGCCACGAAAAATTGACGGCGCCGGGTATGTGGGCGCGCTCATAAACGCCGGGGTTGACGCTGACCTCAATAATCCGAATAGTTGGATCGTTGAGGTTTTTAGCCAGCCACTCGGTCGTAACCAGCGGGCTTTCGCCGGCGGCAAACGCCGACACGGCAAACAGAGACAAAGCGGCAAACGCGGCTTTGAACCATAACGTGAAACCAAAAACAGGCTTCATTCACTACCTCCTAATTGATATGCGGGAGTATGGTAGCGCTTTTGTCCTTAAAGAATTCTTAGTATCTCGCTATATTTAGTAAAGTTTGTGGAATTATAGAATTTTCTCAAGGCGGCGCGGGCGCGTAGAGCCAAGACAAAGAGGGGCGCGTTCGGCTTGACGCCTCTTCACGCTTGAGGCGGCAAGCCCATACCTCGCGCTTTATGAAGCGGCAGACAGCCGACAGCACTCTCAGGCCGAATCTTTCCTAGTTGACGCGGTAGAGCTTTAGGAGCGAAATAAAAAAGGTGGTGATCGCCGGACCCAGTATCATTCCCCAGAAGCCAAACGATGTCAGTCCCGCCACGATCGAGAAGAAGATCAGAAGCTCGTTGAAATAAACGGGGGTTTTGACCAGCGATCTATTGACATATTTGATGATGATCGGCTTTATAAAAATATCGACCGCACCAATAAAAATAAACGAATAAAACGCGATGATAAACGCGGATGCCGTATTGCCGTTGGCAAGTTCAATCAACGATAAAGGAAGCCATATAAGCGCCCCGCCTATCACGGGTATTAAAGAGCCAAATCCGTACAGGACGCCAAGTAGCAGAGGATCGTAGCCGTAAAATACGCCGATAAATGAAAATAAAAATCCCTCTAATACCGCCGTCAACACAATTGAGTACAACGCGACGCTCATTGCATTCGCAACCTCGGAATATATGCCGCCCGCATCTTTTCCGCTCATTGGCAAAACGCTCTGAAAATACGCCGCCAGCCGCTTGCCGTAGTAGGTAGCAAAGAAAAAGAATATGACGATCAGCGTCATATCTTTGAGGAATCCGGCGCTCTTTTCGCCGACGGTTCTGGCATAGGAGACGATCGCCGCCGATATTTCCGTTTTGTCAATGTCGTCTATATACGCCTTTACGTCCTCCCGCAGGAAATCCAGAGATTCCGGCAGCGAAGCTTCAATTGAAGAGAGATATAAAACGATCCGATCCAACGGGTTTGCGTCAAAGTGGATCATATTGCCGACGACGGTTATAACATATCCCATAGGGGCAAAGACGATCAACATCAGCACGAGGGTAGTCAGAAAGGCTGATAACAGCGCATATTTTACAAATCGCTGTATAAACGTATTTATGTTGGACATTGCGACCGCGAGTAAAGAGGCAATGGCAATATCCGCCAAAAAAGGCAGATATAATTTATAGATTAAATACATCGTTATCAGCAATACGCACAGCAAAAAAAGACGGTTGCTCTTCATACATCAACTCCCGCGGTTAGTAGGAGTACTGTAACAGAATTCCGCCGTACGGCGGCGGCTTTCCCTAGTCCTTTAGCGCCTCAAGCGGAAAGGTTTCGCGGCGCGCGGCGCGTGAAACTCAAGCGACATCATATACATACTCAATATCTTTCCGCTACAATTCGCGGATTTTTAGTCGGGAGGAAACAAACTTGAAACAGCCATTTGCGGCAACAAAAAGAGAAGTCTTCGCCATTTTACGGCGCGCTGTGCCAAAAGGGGCGCGCCAAGAGCGGAGGAGCGTATGCTGACATCGATCGTCGGATATCCTAGAATTGGCGCAAAGCGCGAACTGAAATTCTGGACAGAGGACTACTTCAAAGGCAACCTCGACGAAGCCGCGCTTCTTGAAAACGCGAAAAAGCTGCGATCGTCGCATTGGCAGACGCAGCGCGAAAGCCAAATTGACCTGATCCCTTCGGGCGATTTTTCCTTCTACGACGGGGTGCTGGACACCGCCTTTTTATTGGGCGCAATTCCAAAGCGCTACCGCGATTTGAAGCTGGGCGCGCTAGAAACCTACTTCGCCATGGCGCGGGGTTATCAGGGGGAAAAGGGCGACGTAAAGGCTCTTTCTATGCGAAAATGGTTCAACACGAACTACCACTACATTGTGCCGGAGATCGACGAGGACGCGCAGATTCGGCTGTGCGGGGAGAAGCCCTTTGACGAATTTCTGGAAGCAAAAGCCCAAGGTATCGCAACAAAGCCCGTTCTGATCGGACCTTTTACCTTTTTGAAACTTGCGAAAATCACGAGCGCGAGGAGCGATCCCGCAAAGGAGATTTTTGCGGCTTACGCGGAGATTTTCGACCGCTTTCAAACCGTGGGCGCAACGTGGCTACAACTTGACGAACCGATTCTTGTTACCGATCTGGACGAAAAAGAGGTTTCGCTGTTCCATTCGCTGTACTCCTCGCTGCTCGATCGCAAAGGATCGCTCAAAATCCTGCTGCAAACCTATTTCGGCGATGTCCGCGACTGCTATAGGGAGATTACCGGACTTGGATTCGACGGCATTGGGCTGGATTTTGCGGAGGGTGCGCAATCGCTTTCGCTGGTGCAAAAACACGGCTTTCCGAACGATAAAATTCTATTTGCGGGTGTGGTAAACGGCAAAAATATCTGGAAAAACCGCTTTGAAGATTCTATGCGCGTCATATCCGAGCTGAAAAAACACGCGACGCGCATTGGTATTGGAAGCTCCTGCTCCCTGCTTCACGTGCCGTATACGACGAAGGCGGAAAGCGGCGCGGATCGAGAAAAGTTAAGCGCGTTTGCTTTCGCTGAGGAGAAACTTAAAGAGGTGTCCGACCTAAAAACGCTTGCGCAGGACGCCGACTTTTTACAAAACCCTCTCTATACCGCCAATCTTCAATCGCATGGCAGTCGCCGCGGAATGACCGATGAGTCCGTTCGGGCGCGGGTAAGCGCCATTACGGAAGACGACTTTACGAGAACGCCCAACTTTGAGGAACGGGCGGCTATCCAAAAGGAAGCGCTCAATCTTCCGCTGCTGCCCACGACGACGATCGGCTCTTTTCCGCAGACAAAAGAGGTGAAACTAAACCGATCCAGCTTCAAAAAGGGAGAGATTACGGCAGAGCGGT
The DNA here is from genome assembly GCA_031260125.1 of Helicobacteraceae bacterium. GTDB lineage: Bacteria > Campylobacterota > Campylobacteria > Campylobacterales > SZUA-545 > JAIRKM01. Next base: position 19,624 of record JAIRKM010000063.1, read on the forward strand.
ATCAGGACAACCTAAAGGAGATGATAGCTCAATGCGTCAAGTTACAAGAGGAGATTGGGCTTGATGTTCTGGTTCACGGCGAATTTGAGCGCAACGATATGGTGGAGTATTTTGGCGAGAATCTCTTCGGGTTTTTCTTCACAAAGCAGGGGTGGGTGCAGTCCTACGGCACACGCTGCGTTAAGCCGCCGATCGTCTGGGGCGATGTCAAAAGGGAGCGTCCCTTTACCGTCGATACGATCCGTTTCGCGCAAAGCCTGACATCCAAGCCGGTCAAAGGAATGCTTACGGGTCCGGTTACGATTTTGAACTGGTCGTTTCCACGCGAGGATATATCGGCGCGAGAGTCCGCAATCCAAATTGCCCTTGCCATTCGCGATGAAGTGCTTGATTTGGAGCGCGCGGGGATTCGCGTTATCCAGATCGACGAAGCCGCGATCCGCGAAAAGCTCCCGCTTCGCAAATCCGACTGGCACAGCGGCTATCTAAGCTGGGCGATTCCCGCGTTCCGCCTGACGCACAGCGGCGTGCGCCCATCAACGCAGATTCACACCCATATGTGCTACAGCGAGTTTCAGGACATTATCAGCGACATAGACGCGATGGACGCGGACGTTATCTCCTTTGAAGCCGCCCGTTCCAACCTTGAGATTGTAAAGAGCGTAAAAAACAGCGGGTTCAAAACGGCGGTTGGACCGGGCGTTTACGACATTCACTCGCCCAGAGTCCCGTCAAAGGAGGAGATTGAGAGCGTCGTACAGTTGATGCTCGATCTGATCCCCGCCGAAAAGCTGTGGATAAATCCCGATTGCGGATTGAAAACGCGCGGGACGGAAGAAACCACTGCCAGCCTTAAAAACCTCACGGCGGCGGCAGTCGCGAGACGCGGACTTTTAAGTGCCGCTCGGTTAAGATAGGACGCATTCAAACATAAAGGATCAACAATGTCGATTGGCTCACCTTCCAAAATTGTTTTTATCGTTTCGGTTGTCATCGCCGTTTTGGCGCTTGTAAGCCAAGTTCTCGGATTGATCGGCGGATCGCTGAATGTTCCATTCTTTACCGCGAACGCCTACTGGACGCTTGCGGGAGCGTATATCCTGCTGTTTCTTGGCGTAACTGTCAAGGGGCTGTAGCTGAGATTTCGCCCTGCGGGGCAGTTTAGCGCCCGCTTTTGCCCGCCAAAGAGGAAGGTTAATACAATAACCTTATCAAAACGCGAGGGGGCGGCGTGGCGCGGCTGGGAATTTATGGGTGCGGCGGGCTTGGAAGAGAGATCTTAGAGCTGGCGCGGGACATAAACGAGAACGATCAAAAGTGGGACGAGGCGTTTTTTATCGACGATGTTAAGCGCGCGGCGGAGATAGATGGCGCGAATGTCCGCTCTTTTGAAGAGTTGCTAGATTTAGCCGCCAAAGAGGAGATCGTCATCGTTATCGCCATAGGCGAACCCGCTATCCGCGTTGCGTTGCGGGAGAAGATCGCGAATGCGGGATTTTCTTTTTCACAGCCTCTAATCCACCCCTCGGCGAAAGTCGCTAGAGACGCTAAGGTGGAAGCGGGGGCGATCATCTGCTACGGTAGCTTTGTCTCCAGCGCCGCCATCGTAAAAAGCTCCGCTCTTATCCAGCCAAGCGTCTGCGTGGGACACGACGTAACGATCGGCGAAAATTGCGTAATCTCCTCGTTTTCCGCGCTGGCGGGCGCATGCTCGATCGGCGATAACTGCTATGTCGGCATGAACGCCGCGATCCGCGAAAAAACGTCGATCGGCGCGTGGAGCATCGTGGGAATGGGGTCGATCGTCCACTCCGATCTGCCCGAAGGCGTGATTGCGGTTGGATCGCCCGCGAGGGTTGTCAAAAACAACGAAAACCGCAGAGTTTTTCGATAGGAAGCGGCGGTGTTAAAAGGAAAACGGGCGGTTATAACGGGCGCTTTGCAGGGGATAGGGCGAACAACGCTGGAGGTTTTCGCGCGAAACGGCGCGGACGTTTTTGCCTGCGCATACGCCAAAACGGACGAGTTTGAAAGCTGCTGTGAAGAGCTCTCGGCGCGCAATGGCGTTGAAATAACCCCAATCTACTGCGATATGTCGGACAACGAATCGGTGAAAGAGGCGGCAAGGGAGATACAAAGGGCGAAAAAGCCCGTTGACGCGCTGATCAACATCGCCGGCGCCAACCGCGACGCGCTTTTTCATATGGTCACCATCGACGATCTGCGGGAGAGTTTCCAGATTAACTTTTTTTCACAGATCGTTTTCAGCCAGTACATTACAAAGATTATGTTGCGTAATGGGGGGGGTAAAAGCGTAGTCTTCACCTCAAGCATCTCCGCAATAGATGGCAACTACGGACAGCTTGCCTACGCCGCCTCCAAAGCCGCGCTGATCGCCGCTGTAAAAACGATGTCCAAGGAGCTTGGAAAAGAGAATATCCGCGTCAACGCCGTAGCTCCCGGCGTTATCAGGAGCGCGATGACCGCCGCGCTTCCCCACGAAACGATCGAGAAAAAATTAAACGTGTCGGCGCTTAAACGTATAGGCGAGTGCAGCGAGATCGCGAATCTGTTTTTATTTCTGGCTTCCGATCGATCGCGGCATATCACGGGGCAGACGATCAGAATCGACGGAGGAATCGGCTGATTATGAGGATATTGGAGGGTAAAACTGCGATCATAACGGGAACAAACCGCGGTATAGGGCGTGCGGCGCTGGAAGTTTTCGCGCGAAACGGCGCGGATGTTATAGCGCACGCGAGAGCGCCGTCATCTAAGTTCGAGGCGCTTTGCCGCTCTATCGGCGAGAAATACGGCGTTAAGGCGCGGCCGCTCTGCTTTGATATGACCGACTACGAAGCGATGAAAGCCGCCGCGAAAGAGATAATGTCTTCAAAAACGCCCGTTGACGCGCTGATCAACAACGCGGGCATTACCTACAACGCGCTCTTTCAGGCATCACCGCTCAGCGAAGTAAGAAGGCAGATGGAGGTTAATTTCTTCGCGCCGTTTGCCTTTACGCAAATGATCGTCAAATTGATGCTCAGGCGTAAAGGGGGGTCGATTGTCAATATATCTTCTAGCGCCGCGTTCGATGGCAACGAAGGCAAAAGCGCTTACGGCGCGTCTAAAGCCGCTCTCGCCGCTATGACAAAATCGATCGCCAAAGAGCTGGGGGCGGAGGGCATACGCGCAAACTGCATCGCGCCGGGCATTACCGAAACCGATATGATTTTTTCGATGCCCGAACAGATCGTGTCGGACGTTCGAGAGACGACCGATCTGCGCGTCTGCGCGAAACCTTCAGATATTGCGGAATGCGCGGCTTTTCTCGCCTCCGATCTCGCCTCGTATATTACAGGCGCGGTTATACGGGTGGATGGCGGGCTATGAAAGAAGCGGCGGCGGCGGCGAGGGAGATACGCCTTGATATTCTGCGGCTTGCTTTTGGCGCCGGCAGAAGAGGCGCTCATATCGCGCCGTCGCTCTCAATAGCAGACATTTTGGCGGCGCTGTTTCTGCAAGTGATGAAATATCCGCCCGCCTATGGCGGCGAAACGGCCAGCAGCCGCGGCGATATGGGAGATCGGTTTGTTTTAAGCAAGGGTCATGGCGGTTTAGCCTATTACGCCGCGATGTTTCAAGCGGGCTTGATCGACAAAGATCAGCTTGATTCCTTTGACAAAAACGGCGGCGATTTTCCCGGTCAGCCCTCCAAAAGCGCCCAAAATGGGATCGTATATTCAAGCGGAACGCTTGGGCTTGGACTCTCCTACGGCGCCGGCTTGGCGCTTGGCGCGAAACTGCGCGGCTTGAGCGGGCGCGTCTTCGTTCTGCTGGGCGATGGAGAGTGCAACGAGGGCGCGGTTTGGGAGGCGGCGATGTTTGCCGCGCACCATCGATTAAATCTGATTGCCATCGTCGATCAAAACGGCATGCAGTCGGACGGAACCTCACGCGATATTTTAGATGTCGATCTAAAAAAGGCATGGAGTGCTTTTAACTGGGAAACGATCGTCTGCGACGGACATAATATAGACGCGCTTACAGAAGCGCTCAATCGCGGCGGATCGCCGACGGTCGTTCTTGCTCAAACTGTTAAAGGCAAAGGCGTTTGCTTTATGGAAAACAGCCGCAAGTGGCATCACAGCTCTCTTACAAAAGAGGAGTATGAAAGCGCGGTAAGAGAGGTAAAAGAAGCGTTATGAACATAACTCCCTCTCTTGTAAGAACGCTATCTATACTGGGGCAACGCGGCGCATTCGGCGCGGCGCTGACAGAACTTGCCGCGCAAAACGAAAAGATCGTGGCGCTAAGCGCCGATCTGTGCAATACCGCCGGTCTAGATCGCTTTCAAAAAGCCTATCCGAGCAGATTATTCAACGTGGGAATCGCGGAAGGGAATATGATAGGGGTAGCGGCGGGTATTGCCGATAGCGGATATATTCCATTTGCCGCGACATTTACGAACTTTGCCGCGTTACGAGCGTGCGAACAGATCAGACACTTTTTGGGATATATGCAATCCAACGTAAAGGTCGTTGGTTTCGGAGGGGGTTTCGCTATGGAGTTTTTTGGAAACACACATTACGGAATTGAGGACATAGCGGCAATCAGAGCGATTGACAATTTGATCATCTTATCGCCTTCAGACGGTTTATCGGTCGTTAAATGCGTGGAGGCGGCGGCGGATAAAAAAGCGCCGATCTACATAAGGCTTACGGGCGTTATGAATATGCCGATCGTGTATAGGAGCGACTTCGATTTTGAAATAGGCAAGGCAATTGAGTTAAAAACGGGAAGCGATGTTGTTATCTTCGCTTCGGGCAGTGTTGTGGCAAACGCGATTAAAGCCGCGGAAATTTTAGAAGAAGAATCGATCAACGCCGCCTTGTTTGATCTACATACGATTAAGCCGCTAGACGCGAAAACCGTTATAGAAGTCTCCGTCGGCAAGGGGTTGATCGTATCGGTAGAAGAGCATAGCGTCTGCGGAGGAATCGGCTCCGCGATTGCTGAAACGTTGGTCTCCCGTTCCGATATGTCGCCGCTTTTGCGTCTTGGCGCCAATGGCTATCGCAAGGCGGGCGACTACTCGTATATGATTGGACAGTCGGGATTGGAAGGAAAACAGATCGCAGAGGCGATCAAACAAAAATTAAAGGAAACGAGATGAGCGGCATAGAAAAATACGCAAGAGTGTTCGCGGAAACGTTCGGAGTTGATGAAAAAGAGGCGGCGGTTTTAACATATCAATCGATCGCCGCGTGGGATTCGGTTGGACATATGAGTCTGATAACCGCGATCGAGGAAGCGTTCGACATTATGATGGATACGGAGGATATTATCGATCTAAGCTCCTTTGATAAAGGCAAGGAGATTTTAAGAAAGTATAATGTGGAATTTAGCTGATTTTGAAGGACGCGTAGCCGCGGTTGATGAACAATACGGATCGTTCAGCTATGCGGACTTGGATAGAGAGACGCGGCGGCTGGCTGTGCTTGTCGATCCGCCGAGATCTCTTATCTTCTGTATGTGTACAAATACGATTGGATCGCTGATCGGCTATGTGGCGTTTATCAACAATAAATCCGTTCCGCTTATGCTCAGTTCCGCGATGGATCGCGATCTGCTGCAAACGCTGATCGAGACGTATAAGCCCGCGTATATATGGACGCCCGTCGATCTGATCCTTGAAGGGTTTGAAAAAGAGTACGAAGCCTTCGGCTACCTGCTGTTGAAGACGCGGCTTGAGCAAAGCGAAATGTTTTGCGATCTCGCGCTCCTGCTTACAACCTCCGGATCGACGGGAAGCCCAAAACTCGTACGTCAAAGTTATAAGAATATCCGCGCAAACGCCGAATCGATAGTTACATACTTGAAAATGGACGAGACGCATAGAGCGATCGCTACTTTGCCAATGCACTATACGTACGGTTTGTCTATTATTAACACGCATCTGGCGGTCGGGGCTTCGATTGTGCTGACAAAGAAAAGTTTGACGCAAAAAGAGTTCTGGCAGGCGGTTAGGGAGAACAAAGTTACAAATTTCGGCGGCGTTCCGTACACCTATGAAACGCTTAAAAAACTGCGGTTTTTTCAGATGCGGCTTCCCGATCTTCGCTATATGACGCAGGCGGGCGGGAAATTAAACGCGGAGATGTGTTTAGAGTTCGCCATAAACTGCAAAAAATCGGGTGCGGATTTTATCGTTATGTATGGAGCTACAGAAGCGACCGCGCGAATGAGTTATGTTCCCGCCAGCAAGGCGATTGAAAAAGCGGGATCGATCGGCGTCGCGATACCAAACGGACGCTTTGAGATCGTAGGAGATAGGGGCGAAATTATCGACGAGTGCGGCAAGGCGGGATCGCTGATCTATTACGGAGAGAATGTAACGCTTGGCTACGCGGAAAACAGAGGCGATCTGGCAAAAGGCGACGAAAGAGGCGGTAGGCTTGATACGGGTGATATCGCTATGTCAGACAAAGACGGGTACTACACGATTGTCGGCAGAAAACAGCGCTTTTTGAAAATATATGGAAACAGGGTCAATCCCGCGGAAATCGAGGCGCTCTTGACCAAAAATGGCTATGAAGCGGCGTGCGTTGGAGAGGACGATAGAGTATTTATTTTTACCACGTGTTTTAGGCATAAAGAGCTGCTTAACTTTATCGCCGATAAGACAAAAATAAACAGAGCGGCTTTTAACGTGATTCATATAGACAAAATACCCAGAAATGAAACGGGAAAGATCGTCTATTCAGAGCTTAAATATGTATGACGAACTTTTTTCGCTTCCCGTATATGGACTAAGGCGCGCCGAAAAAGAGGATGTATATTCGCGGTTTTTAAGATCGCTCTCGGCGCACCACTATAATAGCTGTGAAGCCTATCGCCGCGTGGCGGACATAATTGGAATCGACGCTCCGCTTCCCGCGAGGATTTTTAAGGACTTTGATCTCTTGAGCGTAGATCGAAAGGAAATTGTAAAGACGATCGTCTCTTCTGGTACGAGCGGCAGGCAGTCCAAAGTGTTTTTAGATCATCCCACGGCGGCGAGACAAACGAAGGCGCTTTTCAAAATCGTTTCGGATTTTATAGGAACGAAACGGTTGCCAATGCTAGTGATCGATTCACCCTCTTTGCTTGAGGATCGCGCCGCTTTTTCCGCGCGCGCAGCGGGCATTATGGGCTTTTCTATATTTGGACGGGATATAACCTACGCTCTCGACCGAAATATGAATCTCAATATAAACGTCGTTGAGAATTTTCTAAACGCTCATCGCGGCGAAAAAATCCTCCTGTTCGGCTTTACGTATATTATATGGCTTCATCTGTGCGAAGCGTTAAGAAGGGAGGATAAAAAATTAACTATCGACGGCATCTTGATCCACGGTGGCGGCTGGAAAAAACTTGCCGATCTAAATATCGGCAACGACCGCTTCAAAAACGAGATAAAAGCGCTGATCGGAGTTGAGCGAGTTCACAGCTATTATGGTATGGCGGAACAGACCGGATCGATCTTCATGGAGTGCGAATACTCTCATCTGCACTGCTCGATCTTCTCGGACATAGTTATCCACGATCCGCTTAACTTTGCCGCCTTAGAAAAAGGACGGGGAGTGATTGAATGCGATTCGCTTTTGCCAACTAGCTCCCCGTCGCACCGCTTGCTTACGGAAGACGAAGGCGAGTTGTTAGGCGCGGACGACTGCCCATGCAAAAGGCGCGGTAAATACTTCGCGGTTTACGGCAGAATCAAAGGCGCGGAAATGAGAGGCTGCGGCAACACCTATGAACGACGTTGAATACCTGATCGGCTCGCCGCCAATAGATACCAAACCATCGCGCCCCTTCTCAGACGAAATATGCGAATTCGCGACTGCGCTCTGTGCCGAATTGATGAAAAGTGCTAAGGAATTTCCAGACATTGGCGCTTTCGCTTTTTACTGCCGAAAAGCGAATGTCCAGCGCCTGAAAGCGTCGTTTGGCGATCTGCAAAACCGTCTTGGGCGCGGTGTTTGTTTTCATATATCTCCTTCAAATATCCCCGTTAATTTCGCTTTTTCGTGGCTCTTTTCCTTATTTGCCGGAAATTCAAATATCGTTCGGGTTCCCAGTAGAAATTTTGCGCAAACCGACGTTATATGCGAAGCGCTGAAAAAGGTACTAAAAAACTATAAAGGGATTGAAAAACGCAACCTATTCGTCCGCTATGCGTCCGATCTTAAAACAACGAAAGAGTTCAGCCTAATGTCGGACGCAAGGATGATCTGGGGCGGCGACGAAACGATTGCGTCGATCAAGGCGATCAGGGCGAAGCCGCGATGTATCGACATCGCTTTTGCCGATCGTTATTCAATTGCGATAATTAACGCCGAATCGATTGTAAAGTCGGACGAGAAAACAATCGCAATGCTTGCCAAAGATTTTTACAACGATACCTATCTTGTAGATCAAAATGCCTGCTCGTCGCCGCATTTAATCTTATGGGTGAACGCAAATGAAACGGCAAAAACGCGTTTCTGGAATGCCATTTTTCACTATGCGCAAAAAAGATATAAAATGCAGACCGCAATTGCCATAGACAAATATGTGAGGTTGTGCGAGGACGCGATTGAACTTGACTTGCATAAAGCCGCCAGACACGGTTTTGCTCTCTATGTCGTCTCATTAAGATCGCTCCCAAACGAAGTTGAAAGATTACGAGAGGCGGGCGGTTATTTCTATGAGTACGATCTTAAAAATATAGAGGAGCTGGAGGCATTTGTAACCGATAAGTTTCAGACGCTGACCTATTTTGGCATAGAAGCCGAAACTCTGCGCGGCTTTATTGTCAATAACTCTCTTAAAGGAATTGATCGCATAGTGCCTATTGGCAGGGCGCTGGATATGGAGATCGTATGGGACGGTTTCAATCTGATCGAAACGCTTTCGCGTATCGTGCGCGCCGTCTAAAGCCTCCTTTTGGCATCATAGGCTAAAAGGAGAGCGAACGAGATCGCCGGAAGATTTACAAACGCGGCTGAAATGCGCAGGGCATACGCCGTACGAGCCGTCCGATAACATCAAAACGGCGCGCACTTTTGTCATCGGCACGATCCGTCCGCCGCAATTCTGCGAACCGCAGGGCAAGGTTGGCAAAAACGATTTGAAGTGGTTTTACGGAAGCCGCCGCAACCGCTTCTGGCGGGTTATGGAGGAGCTTAGCGGCGAACGCTTTGAAAGCGAAGACAGCTTGAAACGTTTCAGTCAAAAGAGATCGATCGGGTTTGTTGACATTATCAAAAGATGCGATCGCGCAAAGCCGAGCGCAAGCGATGGCGATCTGCGCAATATCGAGCTAATCGACATCGCCTCTATTATAAATGAAAACATAAACGATGAAATCCGCATATTTTTCACAAGCCATCAAGCCGCGAAATGGTTCAATAAAAGCGCGGCGGATAGCGGCGCTGAGGAGATAATCGTAACAGCGGATAACCGGCTCAAACCACAAACGCGTCTGTACGGCGGCAAAACAATTGCGGCGCTCACCCTCTGGTCGCCTTCAAATAGGGCGGCGTGCGCCAGACCAAAAAATTGGCGGGAACAATACCGTCTGCTGCTCAATTGAGCGCGGTGCGCAAACTCTCGATCTCACGCGGACATTCGCCGCAATAAGCCGCTTAAAACCGTGTGAATTTGCCCCTGCCACGCGCGATCGCGCTCTTGTCGTTCCGGCTGTTTACAGCGTTTTCGTAGTCCGAATAAGGGTTTGCGTAGCAAGACCAGGGCTGGCAAAATGTGAGTGTAAGCTGGTGTGTGAATGGAGTGCAGCGGAATGACCTAGCCACACGGAACCCTGGAGCGACCGAAGGAAGCTGAACGCATACAGACCTGTTATGTGCAGTACCGCCGTACATCATTATTTTTCCATATATTCATTACAACTATACGTTAAATATACATTTCTATATTTATCAATGTTTTTATTCAGTATTTCTGCTATTGTCAGTTTATCTTTTGTTTCTATTTTATTATATTCTTCAGAAAATTCCTTAAAACATAAATGATTACAAAAATCTGAACCTCCATATGGATTCCAGCATGATTTTTTACAAAATGCACATATTCTAATTAAATAATCATGATTTATTTCAGTATATAACCGTTCAAATGCGTTAAGCAAGTCATAGTTCTTATACACAATTTCCTTATCGATAAATTTTAATTTGTTTTTCATTTCTCCGTTCTTATTGTCCATTTCTATAAATATATTTTTAGAAATTGACTTGCCGGTATTTTTATCCACAATGTCTATTGGAATTATTGTCTCTAAATTATAATTCCTCAAAACGTATACGCCGTTTTTAATATCATAATCAACTATTTCTAATTGTTCTCTAGTATAATTTTCAGAAAGGTCTATAGACAATCCTTCAAAAAAATCCGTTTCGACAATAATTTCATTAATACACATTGGCGAAAGATAGTTCGGGTTATTACCTCCAAGTATTATTTGGGTATTTATTTCCACATATTTATTTTTAAAAAGTGTATTATATTTTGTACACATAAGTATTTATACAATTTTATGATTCTTTTGTCAAGATATTTTTATTCAATAAATTTCAAACCAATTTAGGCGGTATTGCACATAACGTTCCGGCTGTATGCGACGGTTTGGCGGCCCGGATAAGGGCTTTGCGAAGCAAAGACCAGGGCCGACAAACTGTGCCGGAGCAATGGCGTGGGAATGAAGCGAAGCG
>JAIRKM010000018.1 GCA_031260125.1 Helicobacteraceae bacterium
GAACTGCAAGGCTACGGCTTTGAGCCACGCCAAGCCGAAGGCGTTGTGGAAGTTCTAAAGAAGACTACCGAAGCCGGCAACGAAGACCTCGCCACAAAGGGCGATCTAAAAGCAGTCGAAGTTGCGCTTAGAAGCGAGAGTAGAGAAGTCGAGATTTCGCTCAACGCAAAGATCGATAAGGTTGAGATTTCGCTAGGCTCGGAGCTTAGGTTCTTGAAATGGATCGCCAGCGCAACGGCTATCGCTGTAGCTTCTGCAACGATCAAGTATTTTCTGTCCTAGCGTCCGTTTCGTTCCGCTCACTAACGCTGGCGCAAGAGGCGTAAATTGCCAACGGGTAAGATTCACAGCGCAGAAAGCCTCCCGCCGCGCCTTGTACCAAACCTCTAAAGAGAGCTTCCGCGTATAATTTGTTAAAATCTACATCTATGAACAAAACGTCTCTATGGGTTGGAGTTGACGTAGGCTCCACCACGGTAAAAATTGCGATTGTCGATCCGTCCGATAAAAAGCTCCTATTTCACCGCTACAAGCGGCACAACGCCATGCAACCGCAAACCGTGCTGGAGCTGCTTGACGAGGCGCACCGCTGCTGCGAGGGCAGAGACCTCCGCGTATCCTTCTGCGGATCGGGCGGCGCGCCGTTCGCGCAGAAAACGGGAGCTTTTTTTGTGCAGGAGGTCGTAGCCAACGCCATCGCCGTCCGCGAAATGTATCAGGGTACAAGGGTGGCGATCGAGCTTGGCGGGCAGGATGCCAAAGTGATCTTTTTTGAACGCGATCCGGTCAGCGGCAAGCTGTTAGCAAGCGACATGCGAATGAACGGCGTCTGCGCCGGCGGCACGGGGGCGTTCATCGATCAGGTCGCCGAGCTTCTGCGGATCAAAACCGAAGAGTTTGACGCCTACGCCTCACGCGGCACAAAGGTCTATGAGATCAGCGGGCGCTGCGGGGTTTTTGCCAAAACGGACATTCAGCCGCTGTTAAATCAAGGCGTCGCCAAGGAGGACATCGCGCTCTCTAGCCTTCATGCCATCGCAAAGCAGACGATCGGCGGACTGGCGCAGGGCATGGAGATCCGCCCGCCGGTGCTTTTTGAGGGCGGCCCGCTCACCTTTAACCCTTCGCTTGTGCGCGTCTTTAAGGAACGGCTGGAGCTTCCCGACGATCAGATCGTTACTCCCAAACACTCCGAAATTCTGGTCGCATGGGGCGCGGCGCTTTCGATCGGAGCGATGTTTGAAGGCAAGCCATGCGGTTACGATCGGGCGCAAAGCCGCGAAGCGCTAAGCCACTTTTCCGATCATGGCGACAAAAAGACGGAAGAGATATCAAAGCCGTTTTTTGAAAGCAAGGAAGAAAAAGAGGCGTTCTACGCCCGCCACCCGCTATTTGACGGCAGACACGAGCCTCCCAAAGCCGGAACGATCGTGCGCGCCTATCTGGGAATCGACGCCGGAAGCACCACCACAAAGTTTGTGCTTTTAGACGAAGAGGAGCGGGTTATTGAGAGTTTCTACTCTGGCAACGAGGGCGATCCGCTCGCCGTTCTCAAAAACGCCCTCTGCTCTCTTGCCGATCGCTACAGCGAATACGGCGCCGCGCTGGAGATAGCGGGCGCGGGGACGACGGGATACGGCGAAATGCTCTTTTACCGCGCTCTGCGGGCGGATTACCATACGGTAGAAACGGTGGCGCACAGCAAGGCGGCGCGCGCCCTACGCGATGACGTCAGCTTTATCCTCGACATAGGCGGGCAGGATATGAAGGCGATCTCGGTACAAGGCGGCGTCGTAACGGGTATCATTCTCAACGAGGCGTGTTCGTCAGGGTGCGGATCGTTTATAGAAACCTATGCGCGGAGTCTGGGAGTAAGCATGGAGCAGATCGCGCCGATGGCGTTTGCCTCACAATCGCCCTCCAAGCTGGGCAGCCGCTGCACCGTTTTCATGAACAGCTCCATCATCACCGAACAGCGTGATGGCAAAAAACCGGAGGATATTCTAGCGGGCATCTGCCGATCGATCATAGACAACGTGTTTACCAAAGTGATGCGTCTGAGGAGTCTGGACGCGCTGGGCAAAGCGGTGGTTGTTCAGGGAGGGACATTCAAAAACGACGCGGTGCTAAGAGCGTTTGAGCAGTACACCGGCTTGATTCCGATTCGTCCGGAGCGCCCGGGCGAGATGGGGGCGATCGGCATAGCGCTACTGACAAAGGAGTTTGTCCAAATCCAAAAAGCGCGGGATCCAGCGTGGAAAAGCTCATTTATTGGGTTGGAGGCGATGGAGCGGTTTGGCTGGGTCTCCGAGGCGGGGCAGATATGCCGCTTCTGCACAAACAACTGCAGCCGAACGGTGATCACCTTCAAGGACGGCAGCAGCCACGTAACGGGCAACCGCTGCGAGCGCGGCGAAATCGTCTCCGATCCGAGCGATCCAGAAACCAAGCGCAAAGTAGCGGCGATCGGACGCAAAATGCAGGCGGTGCCGGATATGTTCAAGCGGACAAATCAGCTTCTAAACAGGGACAGCCAGCCAAAGCCGCTCCTGCCGCCAAACGGCGTTACCATCGGCATTCCGCGCGCTTTGGAGTTTTGGAGTAGCCTGCCCTTCTGGAACGCCTTCTTCACCTCTTTGGGCTATCGGACGGTAGTCTCCCGCGCAAGCGATTACGCGCTTTTCGAGGAAGGGCTGCGATCCGTTCCTAGCGACACCGTCTGCTTCCCCGCAAAGCTGCTGCACGGACATATTGCCGATCTGGTTCGCAAAAAGGTCGATCGCGTCTTTCTCCCGTCCATGATCGCCATAATCAGCGATCACAAAAGGTTCAAAGCCACTGCGGTATGTCCTGTGGTGCAAGGCTATCCCGTTGTCATTCGCAATACCGACAATCCGGAGGAGAGTTTCGGCATCACCCTCGATCAGCCGACCTTTCATTGGTATTCGCCCAAACTGCGGCGCGAACAGACGATCGGTTGGTTCCACGAGCGCTACAATCTACCCAAGCGCCTACTCTCAAAAGCGGTGAGTGAAGCGGAAAAGGCGCTTTCATCGTACCAGACGGCGCTCTTTGAGGAAGGGGCGAAGATCATCGCGGATACACGCGCTAGAGGAGAGTTCGCCGTTGTGATCGCGGGACGTCCCTACCACGCCGATTTTCTAGTCAATCACCACGTCGCCCGCCACTTTACCGCTCTAGGCATTCCCGTGCTGACGGTTGAGTCGATCAAAGAGGCGTTTGATCAAGATGTCGCCAGCAACACCAGAATGGAAGAGGTAAACAGCTACCACATGCGCCTGATTGGGGCGGCGCTGCTCGTCCGCGACGATCCCGCTCTGGAGATGGTGCAGATCGTCAGCTTCGGCTGCGGGCATGACGCGACGCTTTCAGACGAGGTGATAAGGATACTCCGCAAAGGCGGCAAAGAGCTGCTTATGCTCAAGCTCGACGAAGGCGACGTGCCGGGGCCGCTAAACATTCGCATTAAAAGCTTTATTGAAACGATCCGATCCCGCCGCGGCGCCGAAAATGTCAAAAAAGAGGCGGCTGAGCCTCTCTTTCGCCCGCCGTTTGTCAAGGAGGACAAAAAGCGGCGCAAGGTGCTGATCCCAAACCTTTCGCCCGCGTTTTCCATTCTGGTCGTCAAAATTTTAGAGCGCAAGGGGTACGACGCGCAGAGGCTTCCGCTTGCCGATCGCCGCGCAATTGAGCTTGGCAAGCGCTACGTACACAACGACATCTGCTTTCCGGCGCAGGTGAATATCGGCGAAGGTTTGCGCTATCTGGAGCAGCATCCAGAGCTTTCCGCCGAAAGGGTCGCAATGGGGCTTGCCAAAAACTGCGAAAACTGCCGCGCCGGTCAATACGCTGTCCTCTGCCGCAAAGCGCTGGACGAAGCGGGATACGAAAAGGTGCCAATCATTACCACCGGCAGCGACTCCAAGAGTATGCATCCGGGCTTTCACGCCGATTTTGACTTTCGCGTTCACATGGTGTGGGGTATGGCAATGATGGACGTGATAGAAGCTATGGTGCGCGCTGTGCGTCCGTATGAGGTCAATGAAGGTGAAACGCTAAAGGTGTACCAGCGCCACATTCACGAAGTTATGAACGCCGCCGCATACGACAGAAAAAAGGCGCTGAAACTGCTCGATCGCGCTGTGGACGATTTCAACGCCATCGCCGCCGATCGGAGCGAACGCAAACCGCGAGTCGCCGTTTTGGGCGAGATACTGATGAAGTATCACCCAAGCGCTAACGGCTTTGTAGAGGATTATTTGATGGGACACGGCATGGAGGTCGTCCAGCCCGGCATCATCGACTTCTTCAGAAGCGACGAAATGATCCGTTTGGAAAAGGTTCAGCGCGGATTGATCGAAAAGCCGTTTCTCAATTGGGCGATCGGCGGTATTTCGGTAAGGTTGTATAAAACCGCTGTGGAGGCGGCGGAGAGGCGTTTTGAGCGGTTTAAGTTCTACGAGCGCCGCGCCGACTGCTACGGCATGGCGGACAAGGTGGAGGGGATCATCGATCGCACCTATCAGACGGGCGAAGGGTGGCTGATACCGGCGGAGATTCTTTCGCAGGCGGAAAACGGGGTGAATAGCTTTATCATACTTCAGCCCTTTGCCTGCCTAGCAAACCACATATCCGGACGCGGGCTGACCAAAGCTGTGAAGTCGCGATTTCCGCATATTCAGGTGCTAAGTCTGGACTACGATCCGGACACGAGTTTTGCAAACATAGAAAACCGCCTTCAAATGCTGATCATCAACGCCAAAGAGAATATGCGGCGGTAAAGCCTTTCGCCTGCCTCCGCTTTCGCGAGAAAGCCTCTGAACGCTCAACGGGGCAAGACGGGCTGTCCGCACGATACGCCGCCGCCGCTTAGCCGATCGTTTCGGGTTTAGCCGATTGGCATAGCGTTTTTCTGTTTCAAGCGCCGCCTCTCGCGCCGATAATGCCGCTCGCTCTTTAGCAAATTCAATGCGCAAGCGTTTTGGAAAACAGGTTTATAACCGCCACCCCCGATACGATCAGAGCTATGCCGACGATCGCCGCCGCGTCGGGTATTTGACGAAACACAAAAAAGCCTATAACGCCTATCAGGACTATCCCAACGCCGCTCCAGATAGCGTAAGCCACCCCAACCGGAATCGTCTTTAGCGCGAGGCTTAGAAAGTAGAACGAAACCGCGTATGCGGCAAGCGTTGCCGCGGTTGGCGCTATTTTCGTAAATTGCTCTGACTTTGCCAGAGCGGTCGTTCCCGCGGCTTCCAGCGCGATCGCAAGCATCAAAAAGAGATAACCCTTCATCTATACCTTTGCTCCTCTTGCCGCGTTTGCGACAGATCGATTCTAAATCTATGCCGCCATTATGACACTTTGAAGTATGCTAGATTGAAGTCGTAGATTGTGATAAAACACGGCGGGCGGGAAAGCCCGTCCGCCGCCGATCGTTGATCGTTTTAAGCGTTTAGCTTAGTT
>JAIRKM010000031.1 GCA_031260125.1 Helicobacteraceae bacterium
CTTCGATTCGATTAACGCGATCGACGCGCCCAGTTTCGCTCTGATCGCAATCAGAACAACATACACAGCATTAAAGATGATTTTAATCCACGCACCCGTGAAGGTGCGACCAGTTAGAGGGCGAGCCACCGGAAGGCGATATTAAGTTTCAACCCACTCGTCCGCATGGGACGAGACGCAAGATAACAAAATAACGGCGCTCGGCGCAAAGCGTGAACGCTGCTAACAGGCGAAATCAGCGTAAATGGCGAGTTTTCACGCGTATTCAAGCGCTCTTTGAGCAACCGCTTTGCTCGCGTTATGCGGGGATCGGCTCAAATTTTGGCTTCAGCCTTTACCGTTTGTCGAAGAGTGCAAAATCGCCAACCGGCATCTTTTTCGATTCGATTCAAGTTTGGCGAGTTTGCCCACGCCTAAATCCGCCACTTTATTATAGCCAACGACAAGAGCATCCCACGCTGTTTGCGCCGGAGCGCCTACGACGATCGGCGTGGTAAGCGCCGCGATTTCTGGTGTAAGCGCCGCTTTAAGCGCAGCATCTCAACGCCCAAAGACGCGCCGCCTGTGATAATCCAGCCAAACTCCAAAAGACCCGATCGGCGCTTGAAGGACAAAACGGGCATAACGCCGATGGAGAGATTGCCAACATGAAGAACCTGGGCGTTTTTTTGAGTGGGAAAGCCATAGATCCGCCCTCGCCCCTTTGACCCTGTAGACCCCTCGTCTTCCGCGATAACCCCAAATCGCCATCAGCTCGTCAAACGAGAACTCGTCATCGCCGCGCAGCATCAGCATCAAAAGAGTTGCGCGTGCGTCTAACGATCCGTCGCGCAGCATCGCTTCTCTCCGCGCGGTCTGAAAGATCCGCGTCCGCGTCCCGTCCGCCATGACAGCCGTCGTCGTCTTCTTCTCGATCGCCGCGTTGCCAACGGCATAGTCAGGTCTTGCATTGTGCGCTCCTTACTTCAGCGCAACAGTCTAAGCGGGGAATGTAAGAAGCGCCAACTGTAAGCGGTAAAAACCGCGTAAAACCAGCCTGCCATCCTCCAGCGAACGGCTACCGAAAGCGAAACAACGTTTGGTTTAGCAGTTCCTTCGCTTCGGGCGTAAAGCGCGCCGGCTTGCCGTTTCTGACAAAAGCCAGCTCCACTTCCGCTTTGAATATCGCCTCGCCACCGCGCAAGATAACCTGATCGAGCCAGATGGACGCGCCTCCCACCTCTCGCAGCGTCGTCTCAACCGTTAGCAAATCGGCAAGCCTCGCCGGTTTGATAAATCGTGTGTTAAGCGTCCGCACAACAAAGCTAAACTCCTCTGAATGGGGCAGCCTGCCGGCGGCAAAAAAGCTCTCGCTCCGCGCCCGTTCTATGTACTTGATATAGTTGGTGTGGTAAACCACCCCCAGCGCATCCGTATCCTCGTAATAAACCCGTATCGTCATACAAACAGCTCCGTTTCCGCCAGCTCAATTCCAAAGCCGCCCAGCGCGACAAGAGCGTCAATCTCTTTCGTGGCGAGTAGCGTCAGCTTCTTTACGCCGAACGAGGAGATGATCTGCGCGCCGATGCCGAACTCCCTCTTAGAATCGCCTTCGCCTCCATCGATAAACAGCAGTATCCCCCCCTCTTTTTTTAGGTACTCTATCGCCCGCAACATTCCGCCGAGCTGATTGTCGCACAGGATCAAGTCGGCATCGGCTCCTATGCGATGAAACTTGGCGGCGCAGCTATCGCCGAAGCTACCGAACTTCACGGCGCGGTGAGTGCGGTTTTGGTGATCCGTCCAGTAGCTTACCTCCACCTCCACGTCAAAAAGCCTGCGAATTTCCGCGCGGCTCTTTTGTACCAGCCTTTCTCGCTTTAAGCGGTATTCAACAAGATCGGAGACAAAGATCAGCGGCATACTATGCCGTTTGGCAAACTCGTCGAGATAGTCTCTCCTTGCCATCTCGCCATCGGGACGCACCACTTCGCATATTACGGCACACTGCGAAACACCCGCGATTCGGCATAGATCGAGCGAGCCTTCCGTATGCCCCGTGCGCGCCAGCACGCCTCCTTCCTTGGCGATAAGCGGGGATATGTGTCCCGGACGCACCAGATCGGAGGGCTGCGAGAGCGGATCGGCGATGATCCTGATCGTGTCGTTGCGCTCAAACGCCGATACGCCGGTTACCGCGCTCTTTGCGTCAACCGTTACGGTAAAGGCGGTGCCGTGCGTCGACTGATTCTCCGTAACCATAGGAGTGAGTTCCAGCCTTTTAGCGTCTGCCTGATTCAGCGAAACACAGACGACCCCGCGCGCCTCTTTGATCATAAAGTTGACCATTTCCGGCGTACTAAACGCGCCCGCGTAGATCAGATCGCCTTCGTTTTCGCGCTCCTCGTCGTCCATCATAATGACCATTCCGCCGGATCGGATCGACTCCGCGGCTCTTTCAACTCTCGCCTCGACGTTCATCGCTCCTCTTCCTCCTCCTCTTCCTCCACAGGACAGCTTGAGATCGACACCACGCGATCCTTGTGTTCAACCCGCACGATGATTACGCCGCTGGTGTTGCGCCCCGCCTTGCGAATCGATTCCATATCGACGCGGATCATCTTTCCCTCGCCCGTCAAAGCCATTAGATTGCGCTCCGAATCGGTGAGGATCGCGCCGACGATATTGCCGGTCTTCGCGGTCAGCCTCATCGCGATCACCCCTTTGCCGCCCCGTTTTTGCTGGCGGTACTCGCTGGCGGGAGAGCGTTTGCCAATGCCGCGTTCGCTTACCGTCAGAAGCTCGGAGTTCTCATCGTCCAGCACAATCGCGCCCACGACACGATCGCCGCCAATCTTGAAACGAATCGCCGTTACGCCGCGAGCCGTGCGCCCCATTTCGCGCACCTCGCCGATGGGGAAGCGGACGCTCATCGCCTTTTCGGTAATCACGAAAAGCTCCTTCGCCTCGCTCGTGGCGATCTGGGCGTTTACCAGTTCGTCGTCGTCGTTCAGCGTGATTGCGCGCACGCCCACGCTTCTGATGTTGTTGTATTCGCTCAGATTGGTACGTTTGACCATTCCGTTTTTTGTGAAGAACACCAGCGATTTTGAAACATCAAAGTCGATCGTGGGAATGATCGCCATGATCTTCTCGTCCTCTCGGAGGCTGATAAGATTAACGACCGCTTTGCCTTTCGCGCCGCGTCCCGCTTCAGGAACGCGGTAAACTTTCAGCCAGTATAGCTGTCCCTTGTTGGTAACAAACAGCAGCGTGTTGTGCGTGTCCGCCACGAAAAAGCTCTCAATAAAGTCGTCTTCGTAGGTTGTTACCGCCAGCTTGCCCTTGCCGCCGCGGTTTTGTTTTTCATAGGACTTGAGATTGACGCGCTTAATATAGCCTCGATGCGTGATCGTAACCACCATCGGCTCGTTGGAGATCAGATCCTCCACGTCAATGTCGTCGTAATCGTCCTCAATCGCCGTCAGCCGCTTCATCGGGTAGCGGGCTTTTATATCAATAAACTCCTCTTTGATCGTCTGCGAGAGAAGATCGTTGCTTTTGAGGATAGCGCTTAGTTTTTCTATCAGCGCCCAAAGCTCCTTATACTCGTTCTCGATCTTCTCGCGCTCCAGCCCCGTGAGCCTTTGCAGGCGCATATCCAAAATCGCCTGCGCCTGCCTATCGCTGAAGCTAAAGCGCTCGATCAGCGCCGTTCTCGCGCTCTCGGTATCCTTGCTGGCACGAATCAGCGCGACAATTTCATCAATATGATCAAGCGCGATCCGCAGCCCTTCTAAGATGTGAACCCGCGCCCGCGCTTTTTCAAGATCAAAAATAGTGCGACGGATCACCACCGTTTTACGGTGCGCCAGAAATATGCCCATCATATCGGCTAGGTTCAGTATGCGCGGTTCCTTGTTGTGAATGCCCAGCATAATAATCCCGAAGGTAACGCTCATCTGTGTCGATTTGTAGAGGTTGTTCAGGATAATCTCGCTCATTGCCTCGCGTTTGAGTTCAATGACTACGCGCATGCCGTCTCGATCGGATTCGTCGCGCACCTCGCTGATGCCCTCGATCTCCTTGTTCTTGACGAGTTCGTCAATCGTCTTGATCAGCGCCGCTTTGTTGACCTGATAGGGCAGTTCGTCAATGATGATCATCTCTTTTTTGGAGTTTTGCTCTGTGTGCGTCTTTGCCCGTATGCGAATGCGCCCGCGTCCCGTCAGATAGGCGTCGGCAATCCCCTTTTTGCCGAAGATCACGCCGCCTGTTGGAAAATCAGGACCCGGGATAAAGCGCATCAGCTCTTCGCTGGAGGCGTCGGGATGATCCACCAGATAGATCAGCGCGTCCATCACCTCATCAAGGCGGTGCGGCGGGATATTGGTAGCCATACCCACCGCGATCCCGCCGCTACCGTTGACAAGGAGAAGCGCTGGAATCCGACTGGGCAACACCTCCGGCTCTTGAAGGCTGCCATCGTAATTGGGGATAAAATCGACCGTTTCCTTATCAATATCAGCCAGCAACTCCTCGGCGATCGCCGTCATTCTCGCTTCGGTGTAACGCATCGCCGCCGCGCTGTCTCCATCCACGCTACCGAAGTTTCCCTGCCCGTCAACCAGCGGAGCGCGCATAGAGAAACTCTGCGCCATTCGCACCAGCGCGTCGTAAACCGCCACGTCTCCATGCGGGTGGTATTTGCCGATCACGTCGCCCACGATACGCGCAGATTTCTTATACGCCGATCGCGGTGAAAGGTTTAACTCATTCATCGCGTGAAGAATGCGGCGATGCACCGGTTTTAAGCCGTCTCGAAAGTCCGGCAGCGCCCGCCCCACAATTACGCTCATCGAATAATCAAGGTAGCTCGTCTCTAAGCTCTCCTTAATGTCAATTGGTTGGATATCTTCGTTTATGTTCAGCAAATCTTTTGCCACGGCAAACCTTGTTTTAGGGTGTTATTTTGCTCCCATTTTAGCAGGCGCGAACTTGTTAGAATTGCCCAATGCAAACGATCGATTGCCGCAGGTGCCGTCATTTTTTCGTTACGTGGCAGCCGAGCTTCCCGTACGGCTGTAGATTCTTCGGTTTCAAAAGCAAGGCGATACCCAGCCAAACGGTGTTTTCAAGCAGCGGCGCGCGTTGCGATCAGTTTGCCCCGAGGGAGCCCGGAGCAGCAAAAAAAGCAAAAACGCGCGATCGCTCGGCGTAAAACTTAGAGTTAAAAGGAAGAGTATCTATGAAAAACAGGAAGAAAACCCGCGCTTGGATATGCGGCGCGTTAGCCGTATTGCTGCCGGTTTTATGCGCGGCACAGGACGCGCTCAACCTCACTTTAAGCGGCTTTCCAGCGCGCCTAAATCCGCTGTTGGCGACCGACACCGTCAGCGGCGAACTCTCTTCGTATCTGTTTGACGGGCTGGTGAAATACGATAAAAACGCCAACATCGTGCCGGAGATTGCCGAAAGCTGGAGCTTTGCGGACGATCGCACGTTGATCTTCAAGCTGCGCAAAGACAGGCTCTGGCACGACAAGACGCCGGTTACGGCGCGTGATGCGGTTTTCCTCTACGAAACGGCGATCGGCGATCGCGTGTTTACCCCGTACGCTTCGATATTCAGAATGGTGGAGAGCGTGGAAGCGATTGACGATTTCACGCTCAAGGTGGTCTACAGATCGCCCTACTTCAAAGCGCTGGAGACATGGATGATGCCGCTGATTCCGGAGCATATTCTGCGAGATGATCCCAATTTGATGGGCAGTATTTTCAACACCCGCCCGATCGGAAATAGCTTTTACAAGCTGGAGGAACTGACCCTCTCGCGCAATCTCAACCTCTTCAAGTTTGAAGATTTCAGCCCCTATCCGCCCGCAATCGATCGGGTCGTTTTTGAATATATACAGGATTCCAGCATGGAGTTCCTGCTGCTGAAATCGGGGCAGATACATATTGGAAGCCTCAGCGCCATGCAACTTGAAAGACAGATCGACGACGCCTTTAATGAACGCTACAAGATCGTTGAAAACGGCGCTTTCGCATATACATATCTGGGCTTCAACTTACGCAACCCCAAGTTCCAGGACAGCCGCGTGAGGGAGGCGCTGAGCTACGCAATCGATCGTCAAGAACTGGTAGACGTGCTGTTTCTCGGACACGGGCGCGTCTGCAATTCCCCGTTTCTGGAGGGAGCTATTGGATATAACGACACTGTTGTGTCTCCAAAACAGGACATCGCCAAAGCCAAAGCGCTCTTAAAAGAGGTGGGCTATGACGAAAACAACCCGCTTACATTTACGATCTCCACAAACAGCACCAATCCTATTCGCCTTTACGCGGCCGAGATGCTTCAACACCAGCTCGCCAAATCCGGCGTCAAGGTAACGCTGCGCGTAATGGAGTGGCAGGCGCTTTTGAGTCGCGTGGTCAAGGAGGGGAACTTTGAGACGATCCTGTTGGGCTGGACCCTCCCGCTGACGCCCGATCCATATTCGATCTGGCACAGCGCGAGCGACAAAGTCGGAGGCTTCAACTATATCGGATACAAAAACGACGAAGTGGATCGGTTGATAGAGGAGGCGGAAGCGACAAGCGATCGCAAGAAGGTCGGCGCTATTTTTGAAAAGATAGGCGCCCTGATCGTGCGGGATAACCCCTATCTATTTTTGTACATTCCAAACGACATATCCGCCGTTTCCAAAAAGATAACGCCGCTGGAAATTACCCGTTTTGGCTTCTCGTACAACCGTATCGACTGGCGGATCGACCCGTAGCGCCTCCCGTGATGCTTTTTCGTGTTACACTTGCGGCAGTTAAGCGAAGGAGAGTTAAATGGCGGGACAGATTTTTTTGTACGGGGATTTTGTGCCGTTTATCCGTCATGAGATTGGCGAGATGCGGCGGCTGCAAGAAGATCAGCGGAAAATTACCATTATGTTTTTACAGATTAACTCGCCGGAAAGCGGGTTGAAATTTTTGCAGGGAAACCTGCGCACATCAGACGTTATCTTCCACAGAGATGATATTTTTCTGATCGTAATGCCGCTGACTGACAAGGAAGGGGCGATGCATGTCGCCCGCGTTTTGGAGGAGTACTACGGCGAGAGAGTTCACGACGTAAACGCCACGTGGCCAGAAGACGGAGAAGACGAGGACGCTCTGCTTACGAACTTCGCGCAGTATATCCGGTCAAAGTGCGGCGTCGATCTCTTTGCGCTGATCGTGTAACGGCTTCTTGAGGTTTCCGGCGTTCTTCGCCGTGAAACGGCGGAGTGTTTGGAACGAGAATTGCTTGATTTGCCGAGATTCTCCAAGTTAGGAGCCAAGGCAAGATGAGCTTTCTAAAGATCAACACCAACGTCGCGTCAATGAACGCGCTGACAAATTCGCAGATCAACGATCGCGAGATCGACAAATCGGTCGCCCGCCTCTCCTCCGGCCTACGCATAAACAAAGCGGCGGACGACAGCTCCGGCATGGCAATCGCAGATAGCCTGCGCTCTCAGGCAAACGCGCTGGGACAGGCGATTAGAAACGCTAACGACGCAATTGGGATCATACAGATTGCCGATAAGGCGATGGACGAACAGATCAAAATTTGCGACACGATCAAGACAAAGGCGATTCAGGCGGCGCAAGACGGACAGAATCAGGAATCGCGGACGGCGATTCAGCGGGACATAAACCGTCTTGTCGAACAGCTCAACAACATCGCCGTACAGACCAGCTTTAACGGAATGAAGCTGTTGGCGGGTAGCTTTGTCAACAAAGAGTTTCAGGTAGGGGCATACTCCAACGAAACGGTCAAAGCGAGCATAGGCTCTACTCTTGCCAGCAAGATCGGCGGAGTGCGGCTGGAAACGACCGCTACGATCACCGCCGCGAGCGAAACGACGCTTGTGTTTCAAAGCCCTACCGGAGCGGCGCCGATTCAACTTGAAAGCGTGGTGATCAGCTATTCCGCCGGTACGGGGCTTGGGGCGCTTGCGGAGGCGATCAACACGTACAGCGACATCATCGGCACGCGGGCTACCTACAATGTACAGTCCACCGGCGAGACCGCGGTTGAAGGCGGCGGAACAATCCGCGCCCTTACGATCAACGGCATTTCGATCGGCGATATTGACAACACGGAGGATAACGATCGCAACGGCAACCTTGTAAACGCGATCAACAGCTTTTCGATGCTCACGGGCGTATATGCAAGCATCGACGAGCAGGGCAGACTCAACCTGACAGCGCGGGACGGACGCGGAATACATGTTACCACCAGCGCGGGCGGCACCTCTCTTGGGCTTGGCGGCGGCACCAGCGCGGGCGCTCACGAAAACTATGGGCGGCTTACGCTTGTTCACAGCAACGCAAGGGATATCAACTACACCGCTACAGGATCGCTTTCCAACAAGATCAACTCCGCCGGCTATCAGGCGTTTGTGAACATGGAGGACGTGATCGGCAACTTCACGGCGCTTCAGGGCGCTGCGGGAGGGGCGTACGCAAACGCGGTTCAATCGGCGGCATCAGGTCAATATCTGGGCGTAGGCGTTACCACAAGGCAGGGCGCGATGATCACGATGGACGTGGCGGACGCCGCATTGAAACTTCTCGACGAAATACGCGCCGACCTTGGAGCGGTGCAAAATCAGATACAAGTTACGGTTGACAACGTTTCAAATGCGCAGGTCAACGTGCAAAACTCCGAATCGACGATCCGCGATCTTGACTTTGGGGCGGAAAGCGCCAACTTCTCCAAACAGTCAATTCTGGCGCAATCGGGCAGTTTTGCGCTCAGTCAGGCCAATCAAATTCAGCAGAATGTCTTGCGCTTGCTTCAGTGAATGGAGAAAACATATCAAGGCAACCTTGAGGCGCTACGCGGCGTCAATCGGGAACTCTGGCGGCGGCTCAAGGAGTGCGAGGGCAACGAGCGGTTTGAGGTATTCGCGGGCAAAGACCCTCTTGACGTAAATCTGTTTGACACCGTTTCGCAAAAGGCGCTCTACGGCGAGCCCATCGGCGACACCGAGCAGAAGCTCCTTTTGCTTGCCAAGAAAATGCGCTATCCGTTTCTTTGCTTTTTTGGCTTAGGCAACGGCTTTCTGCTAAAAGCGCTGCTGAAAAACCGCGCGTTTGCCCATCTGATCGTAATTGAGCCGTATATTGAGATTTTCTATATCGCCCTTCATCTCAACGACTTTCGGCGCGACATAGAGAGCGGCAGGCTGATCGCGGCGCATATTGACGATTTTAACGCCGACGCGGCTATGCGGTTTTTTAAGCTCGACAAGGTAACCATCTACTCCAAACTCTACGATCTGGAGATCACAACCCCCTATTACGGCGGTTTAAGCGCGGCGATCGAGCAGACCAACACGATCATGATCGAGGCGATCCTCCAATCAATACAGGCGTATGGAAACGACCTCGGCGATTCACTTATGGGGGTGGAAAATTTTCTGATTAACAGATACGAGATGATCGAAAATATCCCCTTTACCGATCTCATCAGGCAAAAAAACAGCGATCTGGCGGTACTTGTGGCGACAGGCCCGTCGCTTACGAAACAGCTTCCGCTTCTAAAAGAGATACAGGAGTTTGTAACGATCATCAGCGTGGACGCCTCGCTGCCGATCCTTGAGAGGTGGGGCATTATCCCCGATATTGTTACCAGCATTGAGCGGGTGGAGGCGACATCGAAATTTTACGAAAGCACAAGCGAGGAGTTCCAAAAAAAGGTGGGTTGCTTCGCTTTAAGCGCCCTCTGCCACAAGAAAACAGTATCTCTTGTCAAGGGGACTAAATGCCTCATTATGCGCCCATTCGGCTATATGTTCGCCTTTGATCTGAAGAACTTCGGCTACGCGGGTATCGGCATGAGCGCGGCGAATCTTTCGTTTGAGATCGCCTTTATGATGGGGTTCAAGCGCGCGGCGTTTATAGGTCAAGACCTTGCCTACGGCAAAGACGATCTGGCTACGCACGCGGACGATCATATATTCGGCACGAAAGACCCCAGCGCGCAGCAGTTCGTTAAGGACGAAAATATGGTGCGGCTTCCCGCGTGGGGAGGGAGCGGCGAAGTGCTTTCAAACAAAGTCTGGGTGCTTTTCAGAAACTTTTTTATTCAGAATATCGCCGATGCCAAAAACGCCATTACCGTATACAACTGCACGGAAGGGGGCTGTCATATCGATGGCGCGGAGGATCGCCCCTTTGATGAGATCGTAGGAATGTTCGTAGATAAGGGACGAAAAAAAGCGCCGTTTTCGCTTCGTCCGGAGCCGCGTGCGATCGTCGATGAATACAGAGAGAAGATCAAAAAAACCATCGCCTCTATGATCGAGATGGCGCAGAGGACGATCGACGAGAACGGGCCGCTGCTTTCGGAGCTAAACGGTATCGGAGCGCAACTAGAGGGGCTTACCCGCGAGGAGCAGCTTGCAAGCGTCGATTTTGAGAAGATAGATCGGATCAACAAACGGATCGAAAAGTTTAAAAAACGTCTGTCTGACGAGCTTTTTATGAAATACTTCAACGAGGCGATCAAGGCGCTCGTGATCAATCAGGAGATGGACATTGCGAAAATCGTGGTGCGGATAGCAGAAAATATCGACGAAAAGCGGGCGATCGAGCTTGACTTCCTCTGCGCCCACCGTTTCTGGCTCTTTACGGTGCTAGGGGCGATCGAGGCGCAGCGCGGCATCATGCTTAAATACGCCGACTAGTCAAAGTTGATCTCCTCCGCGCCGCCTTTCAAAGGAGCGCTCTTTTTCGCAAGGATCGCCTCCACCGCGGCGACACCCAACTTTTGGCAGTTTGGACAGCGGTAGAAGTGCATCGGAAACAGCGAGCAACACTTTTCGCACCGATACTCAAACTCAACGACGGCGCTCGGCTCGCTATCCTTCAGCTTGATAAGCAGATCAAATTCAAATATCCCGCTTCCTTCCGCCGAATTCTGCCATCTCTTTGCGGTGTACATCTCCCTTAGCAGCGGGTATTTAAGCGCTTCGCTCTCTATGTAGCTTTTACGCGGCAGAAACCAGAATAGGTCAATGGCGTCGATCAGCCGCTCGCCTTTTATCACGTTCCACGCCTTTACGTGGTCGTGCAAAAACGCAAACTCCACAACCAGACGGTGTAGAAAAGGGGATCGATCCTGCATCTCTTTGAGCCTCTCCAGCTTCTTTTCTACGCTTAAAAAAGCGTCGCCTATAACGACGTTCGCCTGTATAAACTCCCGCTCCATAGCGACGTTTTCTCCTAGTTCTTGCAGGGCGGGAAGAACGTCAAGCGCGCTTTTGTACTCTCTCATCTGCTCGTAGATCACCAGTAGCAGTTTGAGCGCCTCTGGATTGCGGTTTTTCAGCCGCAGCGATTCGAGCAAAATGTCGCGGCTTCGCTGGAGAAACCCCGCCTTGTGGTACGCCCCCGCAAGCCGCGTCATCACAAAAACCCGCTCATTTTCATCGGCAAGAATATCGAGAAGCGCGAGGCAAATTTTGATCGATTCGGCGTAGTCGCCGCTTTTGTAGTAGATGTTGGTCAGCAGAATCAGCGCGTTTACAGAATCCGGTTGTAGCTCAAGCACGTTTTTGTAATCTGTCGATCGTCTGGCGCCTTCAAACCGCGATAAGAAATTGGAGAGTTTTTTGTTTTGCTGCCGCTCCTTGTACACTCCAAAGAGGTGATCGATCAGCGCGGTAACGGCGATGACGATCAGCAGCATAGCGATGCTAAACGATGGCGAACGATAGTCTATTGCCAAAAATTCCAACGATCGAGCCTTGAAGCAAATAACGCGATTATAACAGATACGGCTGTCGTTATAATTGCGCGATGATTAAACCCGAATCGATCGAGCAGCTCAAATCTGCCATAGACATCGCGGATGTGATAGGCAATTACGTCGAGCTACGACGAACGGGCGCTTCGCTGGTAGGGCGCTGCCCCTTTCACGAAGAACGGACGGGAAGTTTCAGCGTTTCGCCCTCACGCGGCTTTTACCACTGCTTCGGTTGCGGCGCGGCGGGCGATGTTATCAAGTTTGTGCAGGAGATCGAGCGCATCGGCTTCAACGAGGCGGCGCAAAAACTTGCGGATTGGTATAACATCGCGCTTGAATATGAAAGCGGCGAAGCGCCCAAGCGCCGAGATCCGCGCCCGCTGGAGGTATTGAAGCGGTTTTTTATAAACGAGCTGTGGCAAAACGGCGACATTTTGGGATACCTGCAAAAACGCGGCATCAGCCGATCGTCAATAGAGCGGTTTGAGATTGGTCTGGCACTCTCAGGCGCGGCGCAGATCGACATGTTCAGCCGCGAGAAGATACCGCTGACGCTCGCGGCGGAGGCAGGCGTCGCCGCCGTTGATGAGAGAGGCAGGTACTACGCCCGTTTTACGAATCGCGTGATGTTTCCTATCTACAACCCGCAGGGGCAGATCGCTGGGTTTGGCGGAAGGACAATCGCCGATCACGCGGCAAAATATATCAACTCGCCGCAAAGCAGTTTTTTTGATAAATCGCGCCTTCTTTTCGCGCTCAACTTTGCAAAAGAGGCGATTGCAAAACAGAGGCGCGCGATCGTGTGCGAAGGCTATATGGACGCCGTTATGCTCCATCAGGCGGGATTTCAAAACGCCGTTGCGACGCTGGGAACCGCCCTTACAGAGACACACCTGCCGCTTTTGAAAAAGCTTGGCGAACCCTCGATCACGCTTTCTTATGACAGCGATCAGGCGGGGCAGGAAGCGGCTTTTAAGGCGGCGAAGCTACTGTGCGCGCGCGGATTTGGCGGCGCGGTGGCGCTGATCGAAGGGGCGAAAGACCCCGCCGAGATGTTGGAGGCGGGGGGGAGCGAAAAACTTGCCACCTGCTACCAAAACGCGGTACCTTTTGCGCGGTTTGTCGTCGCCAAAATAGCGCGGAGGGCGGAGAACAGGGATGCGGCGTTCGCGCAGATGAGGCAGTTTCTGGACACGCTGCCGCCGTTTGCGCGGGAAGAGGCGTCCGCTTCCGCCGCCGCCCATCTTGGCTGCGATCCAAGCCGTTTTCGCATCCGCGCCTCCGCGCCATCCGCCGCTTTGTTCGGCGCTAAAAGCGATCGAGCGGAACTGACGCTCATCAAGACTCTCGCGTTGAATCGGACGCTGTATGAAAACACGGTGGATTACCTTAACGCCGCGCTTTTTGCCGCGCACGCCGATCTATTCGCCGCGATTGGCGACGAAGAGAGGCTTTTTGCGCTTTTAAGCGACGAAAGCATCAAAACGCTCTCCCCCGATGAAGCGAAGGACGCGATCGGCAAGCTGCTCACGTTTTTTTACAAAAAGGAGTTGAAGCGGCTTCGTGCGGAAGGCAGGGCGGAGGCGATCAAGGAGGTTCACCAAATGATCGATCGATTGAAAAACGGCGGTTTAATGCCGTTTAAGCGCTTTTAAGCGGTGGTTAGTCTATAATTCCGCCCAACGCTGGGGACATAGCTCAGATGGGAGAGCGCTTGCATGGCATGCAAGAGGTCGGCGGTTCGATCCCGCTTGTCTCCACCATTTATGCCGCCCTTTCACGTTTATAGATTGAGGGTCGTTATCCATTTAGCCAGCGCATCCTTAGACAGCCCGCCATTGAGCAACTTGCCTTCTTTCAATACCGCTGTGCCGGAAACAGAGGGCTTTAGCTTTTCTATCGTTTCGCCGAGTCCGCTGCTACCGGAAGTCGCAAAGGGCACAATGATCTTTCCAGAAAAATCATAACTCTCCAGAAACGTGTTGATTATGGTTGGCGCAACGTACCACCAAATCGGAAAACCCACAAAAACAACATCATAGTCTGCGATATTGGCATCCTTGCCGGCAATCGCCGGACGGAATGACGGGTCTTGCATCTCTATGGTGCTGCGGGATTTTTTATCCGTCCAGTCTAAATCAGCCTTGGTATATGGCGCTTCCGGCTTAATCTCATAAAGATCGGCTCCTGCTGCCTCAGCCAGTGTCTTGGCAAGAGCGGCTGTTACTCCGCTTGCTGAAAAATACGCGACTAATTTCTTGCCCATGATTTCTTCCTCCTGTCAATTACGGCTATGCTGCCAAAGCCTATGATATATCCAAAACCCTCAAATTGAAAGACCTCTTGTCCTGTATGTATCAATTTTTGGGAGTTGGACAAGGGGGTAAAAATGATGTATTAGCCTAAAATTGCACGTTTCTCGTATATAAATCCGGTTTTACCCGGCTTACCCTGTATCCATGAGCAACGAAACCGGGGTACAGGCCCCTCCTTTGCATACGCTTATCCCCCTTGAGGACTTTAAGGCCATTCTTGGTCTTGATGACCGGGAGGATGCATTAAGCCGCTATTGCCTTACCACCGCCGCCTACACCATTGAGCAATACTGCAAGCGGCGGCTTTTCCTGAAAAAGCATTTTGAGCGCATTGATTTTCACGGCGATCTGTTCCTGCCCCTGGGGGAATACCCGGTGCGGGAAATTTTGGCGGTCTATGCGTTAGGCGATTTTGCCGGGCCGGGAGAGCTACTGGAGCCGGACTTGTACCGGATTGTCTCCGATTCGGAAACGGATACCGGAGAGGGGCCGGAGGATATGCCCTATAGTCTTTCGCTTTCTCCTGCTTTGAACCGGGGCCGGATATGGCAAAGATGCTCGCCAAACTTACGCGGGAGGCACTGTGGTGAGAGGGAATGTATGCTTTTTGATTTGATACAAAAATCTCTAAATTGCGACTAGAAGGATAATGTCCGGCCTTCTTGTATATCAATGAAAACTGGCCCTTGAGATCTGCTTATAGTAACATAAACCCCAGGTCCACTATTTACTCTTTCTTTCCGTCTTTTAAGTTCTTCCTGTATATCAGGTTTCATTTTTTGTGCCGTCTTTTTTAATATTACTGCAATCGTTTTATCTATCATTATTTTGAAACTAGTATCAGCAAATTCAATGATACCATCAAAGAAACATCTTACTGGTACATTAAGTTCCGGTGGATTTGTGATCCTTATGTCAGGGGGAGGATATTTCTTCTCACGGCTAAAAAAGTTATACATTAAGGCCTCTGGTTTTTCGATACTGTTATCTTGAAAAATGGCTGGTATTATACCTAAGATACTAAGTTTGCAATAACTATTTTCGTTATTTTCAACTTTAAATAGAATTAAAAACGGTTTGGCAAAACCATATTCAAATTTACCTTTGATATGATAAAATCTATATTTTGTTTGAGGCATTGTAACAGGTAAAGTATCCATAACAAATGGCTTTGAACTCCCAATTTTCGTAATGATTTCGTTTGTTTCTTGATTATTAAAACTTTCATCTATTGTATTCCATATTGTGGAATGGATTTTGAACATTATTTTTTCTTTTTCGGCCTTGCTTCTTGAAATAGATTCAATCTTTTCTAATTCGGCCTGTATTGGTAATGCCTCATTTTTAATTTCATTGTAAAGGTTTATTGGTTCATTTTGCGGCAATAAACATCTCTGCAATGTAGATTTTATTATTTCGGTTGAGGATAACACTAAACGCCTTTTCCAATCTTTGTGTAACATATTTCTGGCAAGCTGAACCAAATCAGGATGTAAAACAGAGCTTGTAATTTCTGGCATATCTTCCTTAATCGCAATCACCAAACTTGCATAAGGTTCTATCCCGGCAAACAATTCTTTTTTCATTATTAAATCATGCAACACCGCTCCAATTTGATATATATTGACCGCTCTCCAACCTTCCATCGTATTATTTTCATTTCTTGTTAAAAATTCCGGAGGCGCATATCTTAATGTCCCTAGAAACTGTTTTTGCTCAACATCGGACATTGAAGGAGCACCTATGACTTTTAATACCCCCATGTCCATTACTATTACATCGGTATTCTCCGAAATCATTATGTTTTCTGGTTTTATATCCCTATGGGCCAATGGTGGATTACTTTTTAATAGATTTTCAGTTACCTCAATCAAAGTAGTTATAACCTTGATAATAAAATCAGGTGTAATGGCATTGTTTTCTATGCATTTTTTTAAATTCTGTCCTTCTATATATTCCATTATCAAATAAAAATATTCTATTTTGTTTATAAAAATGTGGCCACCGCCAAATATTTTGACTAAATTATCTATTTTATGGTCTTTAAGGCTTAATTCAAGGTTTATTCTTTGTTGTTGAATATCAACGCCATATCTTTCTACTAATTCGTCATCAAATATCTTTACGGCATATAATATATCATCTTTTTTGCCACAATATACGGCGGCAGATTTACCATTATCTTTAAATGAATCAATATTTATACCTTCTATTTCCATTTTCTTTAGATGGGTAAGTAGCTGATTGGCTTTTAGTTTGTCCATAAATAAAACCCCTATTTAATAATAAATATCCTTCCTCATGCTGATTGTCTTGCGGTTCTTGTTGAAAAACTCGGTGTTTGGGATAAAGCCGTTTTTTTCATAAAAGGCCAAAACGCCTTCGTCATGCTCTATGTCGGCATCTACGGTGAGGAAACGGGCGGCGCAATAAGCCGTGTTACAGGCCCACGCAAGACGCTCCGCGCTGTCAATCATAAAAGTTCCAATGCCTTTGTATTTTTTTGAAAAGCTATCGTCAACCGCCAGCTTGGCGATTTTCATAGCCGGTATGGTCTTGAATGGATAGTTGAGATTGTGGAGTTCCTTCTCGGTGAAGGACAATTTTATTGCGTCCATAATAAGGGACATATAGGCGGCGATTTTGCCGGTAGACCGCTCGGTAAGGAGCCAGGTAAGGGCTATATGGTCATACATGGAACACAGAGCGTCATTTACCAGATACTCGTTGTATTCGGCAACCGCGCATTGAAAACCGGCACAAGATTTTTGGGGGGTAAATGGCTCCAGTTTAAATTCACCGGGACGGCTGGTTTTGGTAAATTCCTGACGCGGACCCGCACCGGAAGTTCCTTTCAGCATAACGGCCTATTTGAAAAACTTATCAATGTAGGCGGCTTTTTTTTCATGCCGCTTGTACACCGATGCGGGTATGGGTTTGCGGATCTGTTCTATGACTTCACGGGCGATTTTCTTGTCTTTTATCTCCGTTGGCTGTACGGGTTTGACTTTGGCGGCCATTTCAGTACCTCTTGCCTTGAATGTATCAGATTTTTGGGGCTTAGGCAAGGGGAAAATTTTGATGCATTAGGCGAAAATTGCACGTTTCTCGTATATAAAAACGGTTTAGCCGGGCTTACCTTGTACCTATGGATAACGAAACTAGGGTACAGAACCCCACCTTGCATACTCTTATCCCTCTTGCAGATTTCAAGGCCATTCTTGGTCTTGATGACCGGGAGGATGTATTAAGCCGCTATTGCCTTATCACCGCCGCCTACACCATTGAGCAATACTGCAAGCGGCGGCTAATCCGCAAAAAACATACCGACTGCCTGACTTTTACGGGGGAACATATCTTTAGCCTCCGGGAATACCCTGTCGGCAAGGTGCTAACCGTCCACGCCGCTACTGCCAGATCGGTACAACGGGGCGGCCCCCTCTTTGGTCCTGAAAACTTGGTTGATCCCAAACATTACTTTTGTATCCCTGATGAGGGTATCCATGAGGATATACCCTTCTCGCTGGTTTTGCGGCCTCCCTATCGTCTTACACAAGAGGAAATGGGAATAAAGGTACGGTATTTGGCGGGGTACTCCACCGGAAAGGCCCCGCCTGACCTGGCTTCGGCCTGTCTGGAACTGGCGGCCTGGAACATGAGCCGTTACCGGGGGCGGCGTATCGGGATGACCGGGAACGTCCGGGGAGGCGGAAAGGACGGGGAACATCTGGAAGCGTCCATGCCGGAGAATATGAAACAGCTTTTAGAACCGTACCGGCGAAGGATGCTTTGAAAATATCCTCCCTGACATTTTCAAAGCATGGAGTTTTTGCCTTGCAAAAACTCCGCCAAAGCATCAAAACACCGCCGTCCATGGCGGGAAGGAAAGATGACGGATATGACAGATAAAGGCTTATTTATAGAAGAAAAAATCATAAATTCCGTCCGAAAACTCCTTTCCGGGCGGATCAATGAACTATTGGAGGAAACGGAATACCCCATACCTCCTATAGAGTTTGGGAATTACCGGGGCGGTTCTGCCGTGGCTGGGGTTTGCAACCCTGCCATCGCCCTTTCCACCTGTGAACAAAGCGAAAAGGAACGGATTGTCCGGCTGGATGCTTATACCCTGACCATCACCTTTACCGTCCCGGAATGGCCCGGCGGGGAGCGGGATTGTTACGCTTACGCCTCATCGGTGGCCACGGCGTTAAGGGAAAATCCCACCCTGGGCGGGGCTGCCAGCCGGGCGATACTGGCGGGAAAGAAGTATGTCCCGCCAAAACAAAGCGGAACCGGGGGAGATTGGGAAGTCGAGCTAAAAATCCACGTTCTTATAGAGGAGGCAGGTGTATGACGGTACAAGGCCGGGATTGCCTAATTGTGCTTAAAACCCAGTACCGGGAAATGGGCGTACCTTATTCGGAGGAGACTATCCGGGAAGCGGTATCGCTTTTGACTGAGGAAGCCGCTATAGAGGGAGACGGCTCTTGCCGGGCTATCCGTAAGAGCAGCGGCGTTACCGGGTGCGTGGTAACGCCTTTGACCATCGGGACGGCTCCCCTTTTGTTGTATCTGGCTATGGGAAGTACGGGCCTTCCGCTGTATGTGTCTGAAACCCGGAATATCTACCGCTACAAACTGAACCTTTTACCCGCTGAGGACAGTACCCGGTTTGACCTGGTACAGGAACGGGGCGGCTCCCGGACACTCTATGAGGGCTGCGCCGTTACCGGTTTTGAACTGCGGATACACCGGGAGGAGGCGGTAAAACTGAAACTGGACATACGGGGGGAACGGCCTCCGGCAATATACCCCTATCAGGATATAGCCCCTACGGAAAAGGGGGAACGGTTTATGGGGGACCGGGTTACCTACCGGATTAACGGAACGGAGTATTACAACATTTACGGTCTGACGCTTTCCACGAAAAAAGAGGACGGGACAAAGACGGAACTGTGGATTAAACGAAGTTTGGAAAAAGGCTCCGACATACCCGGTCTGATTGAAGAATTGACCATTACGGCGCAACTCCTGCGGGACAAATACGAGTACCGCCATTACGGAATGTTCCGGCTGACCCTTTCCCGGCTGGTGCTGACCGCTGATGAAACGGCGGTGGACTGCGCCGATGGGGTGATTGGCCCCCTGCGGTATTACGTTGCGGGTACGGTAAACGCCGAAGTCTTTACCGCTACCGGGGAGAATTTGGAATGAAATTTTATGAGATAGATAACGCTTTGAAAGAAGCGATAGAAGCGGGGGACAAGCCGGTACGGGTGCGGATACAGATTGATTTTACCGGGGACGGTTCTTTTGAAAGCGTCTTTGAACAGGATATTCTGGAAGCCGACTTTTACGGCCTGAAAGAAGCGGCAGGGGGAACCTCGGCTCGGGGGGAAATACTATTGGTCAATCCGCAAGGGATTTATTCATACACCGGCGCGGGGCCGGGGACACAAGTAAAAGTGTTGTTTTCCCTTGGTGACGGCCTCCCTTATTTTGAGCGGTTTATTTTTTACATAGACGACAACGGCCTACAGGACATTCGCGGCCCTGGCCGCAAGCGGTTTGTCCGGCTGGGGCTGCGGGACTTGTCGGCACGGTTACGCAAGACCGATGAGGCGCGGGACTGGACGGCCCCGGCGGTGTTTACCTA